>JBBQHD010000235.1:0-1793 GCA_038323665.1 Bdellovibrionales bacterium | reverse complement strand
CCGGAAACTACTTTTCGAGGGCCTTGAGCACCGCGGTGCTGGACTGATCGTAAGAAACCAATGTTTATTCTCCCCACCGTGAATTGTAACGCACACGATTTTCCTGTCTCTAGCATAATTCATCTTTTTCTTCTTCTCTTTCCTCATTCCATTTCAGCGAATTCCCCAGCGTCACTTCCTCCCCAAATGTTTCAAGTTGCGGGTCGAGTACACCAGCTTCACCGAGGTCTATCGCCAGCGGGTGGAAGTGCGCGACCCGGGACTGCCGAACGTGTTCGACAGGCATTGCGACCCTATCGAGCAGACCACCGACGAAAAGAAGGCCCTCCTCAAGGGGAAGGAAGTCGTGGAGCCCAACCACGCAGAATGTGGCAACTTTTTCAGCATCTTCTGTCGTGCTCCGGCGGCTCATTACCTCAAGGATGAGGTAAAGAATTTTTGTTTGTATTCCACCACTTCCCGGCGTGTCATGTTTCAATCTTTTGAATGTACCGTGGAGCTTTTTTCCGCCGCACAGCACATGGAGCCGAACCAGGAAAACTACCAACCCGCGCAGATGACGCCGCCGCCCCCCGACATCCCCCACATCAGCACTCCGTATCAGGTGTTCCTTACCGCAGGCGCCCACTGGTCGCTGTACGCCGCCCCCTCCCGCATGGCTTCCGTCCTCTTCATGCCGCCGATCCGATCCACCGCCCGGGACGCAACCATGGTGTGGACCGTGATTCCTGCGCGCGAATCAAGACAACTGGAAAACGCCCTTCTCGGTATGTGTTCTTGTTTGATACAATAGAATTCGTTTGCGCTTGTAAAGATTCTCGATCACTGCTCTACCTAATCATCAATTTTTCAGATGTCATCAGCGGCGACCTTCGGGAATGCCACCTGTTTTATCAGCACCCAAGCCTCATCATCAACCGCGCCTTCCTCCGCCACCACGACATCGCCTATACGAAGGTGTGTCTTCGTTGCATCGTACTATCTTTTCTGAACTTCCAACGGCAATGGCCTTTTGTTTTGCCTCCCCATAGGTCATTCAGCGCCCCGGCGAGATGGTTTTTGTGGACTATGGGGCGTATGTTTTTGGCCGTGCCACGGCCCGGCTTTATCTGGAAGTGCACAACTACGTCGATCGCCGTTGGCTGAAATTTCTCTCCAACGACCCGCTGGTGAGTAAACCAACCTCTCCCATGACCATTCACCTAATTTGTACCCGAATGTTTGGCTTCCAAAAAACTTTTTCTACTGCCTTCGCAGCATCTTCTGACACAGAGGGACGACAACGACGACGACGAAGTGTTTCTGAACGCCTGCGACGACTGCAAAACAATCGCTCCCTTCTTTCGTGAGGCTGCCGAGTACGTGTGGGACGCCAACCCGCAGTGGGCGGCGAACCACTTTCCGGACGGCACGGGCCGGTTGGCGGCGATGGCGATGATGAATGACCCCACCGACGTCTACCTTCCCATGCCATGGGGCTTCGACCGCAGCGCCGCACTCCCACCCCGAACACCACTGGACGTGACCCACTGCCGCGATTGGTAAGTGTGTTTGGCGCGACAAACTAAAAAATCGTTGCTGATTGTAGGGTTGCTTTTCTGTTTTTTAAGAATCCGTTTTTAAACGCTTCAGGTTTGTGGCCAACATGGAGATCTACGAACAGAAGAGCCTGACCAAGGCTCAGCGTCCCATGCAACCACCAGCCTGGACCGTCCAGCAGGTGATGTTCAACGATCTGGTGGCGCAAGGTGTGGACGTGCCGCATCCCGACAAGCCCTTCAGGGACACGATCG
>JBBQHD010000234.1:0-1872 GCA_038323665.1 Bdellovibrionales bacterium | reverse complement strand
GTACAGGTGCAGGATGTGTCGGTCATCACCGCATGGGTTTGTTATCGCCCGTCAGTAAAGCGCTTTCGACTGACACTCATGTAGGCTGTCGCCAGCTTTCTACTTGTTTTTAGACGTCCGAGGACGCCGCCTTGGACACTTTTGATCTTGTACTGCAGCATCATAATCGTGGAGATGGTAGTCCTGATTAATAGCCACAACGTCCTGAGATTTGAAGCCATCCCAGACGCACTAGCCACAATAACAGCATTTGCTGCTGTTGGCATCATTATGTGCATGCCTATGCGACATCCAAGGCTTCCAAATGAGGATATCAGCGCCGTGTTTGAGCTACCAACTTCGCAGTTGAGAAGTCCAGAGGACAACCTCGCCCTCTGGCAGTTCTTTACAGTTGCTTGGATGACACCTCTGATCTCCATCGGGAAGAAGAGACAGATCGATGATGAAGATGTTTGGAGTTTATCTTACGAATTTCAACATAAACGACTGTTTGACCATTTCCGAAAAATGAAAGGATCTGTTTTGATGAGACTGCTGAGAGCCAACGGCATCGACCTGGTCATCATGACGATTTTGGCCCTTGTGGAACTGCTGGCTCGTCTTGCTGTACCAGTGCTGCTGCAGCAAATACTGAAAGCAATGGAAAATCCGCTGGCTCCGACGAGCGCAGCAATCACGTATGCATTCCTAACGTGGGTTGTGACCCTTATTGCAACTCAATCTGCTGTGCTTGATCTCTGGTACAGCAGAAGAGCATATGAGAGGTCGCGAGGTGAGATGATTACGATGCTTTATGAGAAGACCTTGACAAGAAAGATTGTACGAGTTGATGAGAAAGACGAAAAGGACGAAGGAGATTCGGCAAAATCTAAAGAGTCTGCCTCTATGGGCAAGATCATGAATTTGATGCGCTTCGACTCGTACGAAGTATCCCAGCGCTTCTGGGAGTTTCCCTATCTGATTTTCCAGCCTGCACAACTCATACTGTCCATCTTGCTAATCTGGCGAGTCGTGGGCTGGTCTTCGCTCGCCGGAGTGGCAGCCGTCGTCATTGCTCAGGTCATCAATGCGGGTATAGCTCGCGTGCAACTGATATATGAGAAGAAACGTCGTGCTGCTACCGATGAGAAGCTCAAACGGATATCTCAATTCGTAGAAGCCATCCGCCATCTGCGATGGTATGGCTGGCAAGACACGTGGATCGGGCAGATTATGGTGGCGCGACAGAAAGAGCTCAAGCTGCGAATTGTGGTTAACCTCTGGCGAAACGGAATTCGCTTTGTCGATAAGCTTGCAAGTGGGATGTTTCCTGTCATCGCTTTCTATGCTTACACTGTATGGGCTGGTAAGCCATTAACCGTTGACGTCGCATTTCCTGCTTTACAGCTCTTTGCAATGTTGGATACGGCGATCCAAGAAATTCCGGATCTGATCACAGTCGTTCTCAACGCTCAAGTGGCTCTTGGGCGTTTGGAGGCTTTCATGGCAGAGCCTAATAAACATGACAACGCTTCACAACCATCCTCAGAAACATTGAAACTAAGCAAAGCTTCTTTCGCCTGGCCAGGTGCGACAGACTACGTTTTGAAGAATGTCTCACTCGACTTCTCGCCGGGCTTGACGGTTGTCTGTGGAGAGGTTGCAGCAGGTAAGACAGCTTTGCTTCAAGCATTACTAGGTGAACTGGATCTACGTGAAGGTGAGCTTGATCGTCCAGGTGACGCAATTGGGTACTGCGCTCAGACGCCTTGGCTTGAGAGCATGATCATACGGGACAATATCCTGTTCGCGGCTCCGTTTGACAGGACCCGCTATCAGCAAGTCCTGGACGCTTGTGCTCTGACAACAGACTTGGCCAACTTCAAGAATGGT
>JBBQHD010000233.1:0-1902 GCA_038323665.1 Bdellovibrionales bacterium | reverse complement strand
GGTGTGTCAGTTGACAGACCATAACCACTAAGCCGCTCGAGATACCTCCAGCAGTAATGCAGAATGAGAACTTTACTGTGTTCAAACTTACAGTTTTTCTCTGAAGGTAGTGTTTGTGGTTACTTTCGGCTGAAAGCAACTGAAAGTACCTTGTCGGATGAGGTGGTTACGCTCGGCAAGTGCTATGGAACGTGCCACCTCTCAGATATCGCGCTGTCCAAACCCAACTTGTTTGGTTGATAGGTTTTTGGACAAGAGCAACCGAAATTTAATTCTGCTAAACGCCAGTAAAGGCTATGTATAAAAAAAAATACCAGATTTCATGTACATCTACAGCATGCCAGTTTGGTAAGGCGTTTTTATTAAACTAAAAAAAATAAGAAAGCTAAGCAGGAACAAGGTAGAAATTTGAATATTTCAAAATCAAGTTTATTATTCTTTATGATCTGCAGCATAATCTGTCGCAAAAAATATCTCCTATAATTATGAACCGGCAGTTTTTCATGTACTAAGATGTACATGTACACAGACACAAGATAGTTTCAAATTGCTAGCATCAGTTGTGGACTGCCAATTGTATGTTCCTGTCCCCGCGAACATCCATACTTTTGATACGGCGCTGATACTTTTGTTTATGTGTGCAAAAGAAAGATTATCCTCGCTGTTAAAAACAAATTTTTGCATCAGGACATGGACGTTAAAGAAAGAAGCTGGGAGGAAAAGCCTCAAATTGCGTCTACGTACAATAATATCAAGGCAGGCATATACACACCAGATCAACTTATTGGCAGTTACATTTTTATTGGAAACGTTACAGATGACCACTGTCGGCTATATTTACAGTATACTTGGGGTATCAACTGCTTTTTGATTATTAAAGGCTGTTATCTGTGATGTTTACTAGATTTTAGAGACAACTGAGCGGATGGGGGAGGGGCATAAGGAAATCCCACACGTACAAGCTTCTCCCTTTGTGGATCTACGAATCGAAATTTCCAGCTCTCAGTGCGTATGCTATACGGAAAGATCTTATCATGTCAGAATTTGTATTCAGGATTGGAAATTCAAGTAAATTTCTGTTAAGTCACTTTCGATCAGGAGAAGACGTCCAGACGTACTACCTCAGTTGAAGTTGATGTCCCATGTTGAAAAGAGTGACCAGCCTTTGGCTGATTGAGACAAACAACGGCATTCAAGTAAAGAGAAATCGAGATGGTGCACTGAAACTGTATCGGCCGTTTTCTGAAAACACTGATCCAGAGAAAATAAAACGACTAATGGTCAACTAAATTTGAAGCCTGCATGATGAATTGTAAAATGTGCTGACTGTCCTATTTTGTTGATTCATAACTGCTACATCCGTAAAGTGAGACTACCTTGTCCACAAAGCACAAAGTTACACGTCCCCGCGGACAAATTTTGATCACAAAGCAAACATTACTTTACATAAATATCTGTCATGCTTTCTGAAAAAGTATATGTTGTTTGCATTAGCCAAATTGAACTTAGACGCAAAACTCATTTGAAAAAATGTTGGGGGTCTAAAACCGTAACAAAAGTAATCTTTTTGAATCTATTCTCAATCTTAGTCTTTTTATTGCCTTATCTGAAGTTTACGTTTCCTGTTAAAGTGAGTTTCGTGAACTGTATTGCAGGAATGCAACCCACTGATTTTTAAAACCTGGTTATAATGGCATCTGACAAAAAAACAGAAATTTTCATTGTGCAAACCACAGTTCTTAAGCTAACCGGTTTTTTGCCTTGGTGGGACAGCATTCCATTTGTCAAACTATCACTTAAACAGAAAATTCTGTCTTCATGTTTAAGCTTGTTCGCTGTCAGCCTGCTCTGTGGGGCTTTATATTCATGCTGTATTGAATCAACGTTTTACGTGGGATTCTT
>JBBQHD010000232.1:0-1859 GCA_038323665.1 Bdellovibrionales bacterium | reverse complement strand
GTAACGATTGTGAGCGCAGCAACCGACGTCATCATCGGTTTCGATACAGGGCCTGCCAATGGATTGATAGACAGATACGTCAAAGAGAAAGCTGGTCGCGCACTCGACAAGGGGAGTGAGTTGGCTCTCGCCGGAACAGTTTCGGAGACGGCCCTTCGAGTACTGCTGAAGAATGCAATCATCCTATCCGACGGGCGCAACTACCTCGACATCCCACCGCCAAAGTCTCTCGATATCCGTGATTACCGATTCGACTTTCCAGAATTTCTCGCCCTGAGTCTCGAAGACGGTTGCGCGACGCTGAATGCGTTCAGCGCTGAATGCGTTGCGCGGGGTTTGGGCTGGCTGAAGAGTTCCCGCCTCCCAGTCCCTGAGAATTGGATTCTTTGTGGTGGGGGTGCACAGAGTCCTCACTTGTCGAGTCAAGTAAAGGAGCGCGTCGAGGCCAAAACCGGAAAAGCTATCAAACTCCTTTCAGCCGACGAAGCAGGATGGTCCGCCCAAGGGATGGAAGCCGAGCTGTTTGCTTTTTTAGCGGTGCGCTCTTCCAACAGCTTGCCTCTAACGTTCCCAGGAACGACCGGCGTTTCCGAGCCGCTCTGTGGCGGGCGTATTTTTAGACCCTTCGCACTGAATCCATCGACAGCAGGGGGCAACAAATGAAAGCTTCGGAGATTGAGAGCTATCTTCAAAGTTTGGACACCGGGTGGGTGGATTGGTCGAAGACTGTTGATACGTTCAAGGCCGGAGATCCGAACATCGAGGTGACCGGCATCGCCGTCGCCTGGATGACCTATACTTCGGCGTTAGAGAGAGCGATAGAGCTCGGGTGTAATCTTTTCATTACCCACGAGCCTACCTACTACAACCACCTCGATACGGATGAAAAAATATTCCGCTTTGATTACGTTGCGAGAAAGCGTGAGTTTCTGACGACAAGTGGACTTGCGGTTCTCCGATGTCACGACCTTTGGGACCAGATGCCAGGGATCGGAGTCCCAGACTCATGGGGAAAAAAGTTAGACCTCGGGGACCCGATCGACGGGTCGACCTATTACCGAATATTCGACGGAGCCGGTCGAACGGCGAAAGAGGTAGCTAGTCATGTGGCGCAGAGAACCCGAGATCTGGGCCAGGAAGGAGTCCAGCTATTTGGACCCGAGGGCAAGAAAGTCAAACGTATCGCAATCGGGACGGGCGCTATCACACCGTTTCAGCACTTCATTGAGCACTTCAAAGCCGACCTCGCCATCTGTAGCGACGATGGGTTCAGCTGTTGGAGAGATGGAGCGCTCGCGATTGATATGGAGGTACCGGTGATAGTCGTCAATCACGGCGTAAGTGAGATCTATGGAGTGCAACTCCTTGCCGAACACCTCGCGGCACGTTTCCCGGAGACTCCGGTACATTTCATTCCTCAGCGCTGCATGTATCAGATGGTAGGAGTTCGGTAGTCGACGGCGTTCTTCTCCGACTAATCGGAGACAACGCGGCAGTAATTGGAGGCCACGGGCATGGAAGCAGAGTTCATGCGAAGGGTCCTTGAGGCTTCACGAATAGCTAGCTACACTCGAATTTGCCCACTCCCGAAGATCTGATATTTGTAGGAGGTAAGCGCTTTCAATCCCATTGGGCCGCGCGCATGGAGTTTTTGCGTGCTTATTCCTATCTCCGCTCCGAATCCAAATTCGAAACCATCTGGAAAACGTGTCGAGGCATTGGTGTAGACGGCAGCTGCGTCGACACGCTCCATGAAATAGTCGGAGCTTTTGGTGTCGGATGTGACGATACATTCGGAGTGCCGCGTTCCGTAGGTGGTGATGTGTCGCACGGCCTCCTCGGTCGAATCGACGATCTTT
>JBBQHD010000231.1:0-1901 GCA_038323665.1 Bdellovibrionales bacterium | reverse complement strand
CTCCCGGCGATCGAGGAAAATCTGGCATTGCCGGCCGATCGACGCGCGCCGAGCGAGTGGAAACTCGCTCGGATCGCCGCTCGCGCGCAGGAATCCGCTGCTTGGAAGGAACGCTAACGATGGCTGAGCTTCGAGTCGAAGACATTATTCGACGACCGTTGATCACTGAAAAGAACACTCGGTTGATGGAAATCGGCCAGTATTCGTTCGCGGTGGCGCTGAGCGCAAACAAAATCCAGATTCGCTCCGCGGTCGAGCAGACGTTCGACGTCAAGGTCAAAGCGGTCAACACGTTGGTTGTGAAACCGGTCAAGCGGTCGCGGAGTGCAAGCAAACGCGGCGGCAAGATCAATGGTCATGAAGCGAGTTGGAAGAAGGCGGTCGTCACGCTCCAACCCGGTTTCCGAATTGACCTCTTCGAGCAGGTTTAGGGTCAGCGCGCGAGCGGGAGACGAAGATGCCAATTCGTAAGTACAAACCAACTTCTCCGGCGCGGCGCTCGATGAGTGTCAGCACCTTCGAGGAGATTACCAAGAAGGAACCGGAGAAGCGGCTGATCGAGCCGTTGAAGAGCAAGGCCGGCCGCAACAACCGCGGGCGGATCACCGTTCGTCACCAGGGCGGCGGCGCCAAGCGCTTCTACCGGATCGTCGACTTCAAGCGGAACAAGATCGGCGTTCCCGCCAAGGTCAATGCGATCGAGTACGACCCAAATCGTTCGGCTCGCATTGCCTTGCTTTTCTACGCGGACGGTGAGAAGCGCTACATTCTCGCGCCAAACGGTCTCAAGGTCGGGGACACCGTGGTGTCGGGTCCCGACTCGCCGATTCGGGTCGGCAATGCGCTGCCTTTGAAGAGCATTCCGACCGGCACGCAAATCCATAACATCGAGCTCCGACGCGGCGGCGGCGGCCAGATGGTTCGCTCGGCCGGCACGGGCGCGCAATTGATGGCGAAGGTCGGCGATTACGCGCAAATCCGGATGCCCTCCGGCGAAGTTCGGCGCGTGCATCTCGAGTGCTCCGCCACCCTCGGTCAGGTCGGCAACATCGATCACGAGAACATCGAGATCGGCAAAGCGGGCCGAAGCCGCCACATGGGCAAGCGCCCGACCGTCCGCGGTTCCGTCATGAACCCGCGCGACCATCCGCACGGCGGCGGCGAAGGCAAGGCACCGATCGGTGGGCAGCCCAAGACGAAGTGGGGCAAACCGGCCTTCCAACGGACGCGCAACAACAAGCGCACCGACAACATGATTGTTCGGCACCGGCCCCCGAATCGTGGCCGAAGCAAGTAGCGCATTTCGGCCGTTCACGGGTTTCGCGTCAGGACGCGAGCGCGGCCAGCCAATAGCATTCAGCTGAGCCGCAGCGGAGGAAACAGTGGGACGATCATCGAAAAAAGGACCCTATATCGACGCCAAGCTTCAATTGAAGGTGGAAGCGTTGAACCGAGGCGGCGAGCGTCGCGTCATCCGAACCTGGGCGCGCGATTGCACCGTGTTTCCGGACCTGGTCGGGCACACGATCGCCATTCATAACGGCCGTCAGCACGTGCCGATCTACATTACCGAACCGATGGTGGGACATAAGCTGGGCGAATTTGCGCCGACCCGAACGTTCCGAGGTCACGGGAAGGATGCCGATCGCAAAGGCCGGCGTTAGTCGGTTCGCGAGAGGCGAAGGGAGCAGGCAGCAATGGAAGTCACAGCACATCTAGCCCGAGTCCGCATTTCCGCCCGCAAAGCTCGGCTCGTTGTCGACGCGGTGCGAGGTAAGCGCGTCCTCGAAGCGCAGCAGATCCTGCGGTTCATTCCGAACAAGACCGCATTCGATCTCGAGAAATTGATGAAGTCGGTTGCGGCGAACGCCGAGAACAACTACGACCTCGATCCGGAAGAT
>JBBQHD010000230.1:0-1901 GCA_038323665.1 Bdellovibrionales bacterium | reverse complement strand
CTAGCCCGGTTCGGCGACGAGATTTACGCCGAAACCCGCGCCGGCGCGGGCTATGCCTACCGCCAGGGCGCGTTCAGCTTAGGGGCGAAGGTGGATATGTACCAGGTTAGCGCCGAAGGCTTTGCCTCGCGGCGGGCGGTGCTGGTGTCGGTGGGCGGCCTGATTCGGCTGCGGCCCACGCTCTGGCTCGGCGCCTACGGCCACAACCTGGGGCAGGCCCGTCTGGTGAAGGAAACCGACCAGCGGCTGCCTACCCAACTCAAAGCGGGCCTCTCGTATCGGCCTGGCCCGAAGGTGCAGCTCAACATCGAAGCCCAAAAGACCGTGGACCTGAAAGCGGCCTTCCTGAGCGGCCTCGAATACGCCCCCCACGAGGCGCTGGCCCTGCGCGCGGGCTTCAACACGGCCACCCAGGCGTTCAGCTTCGGGGTCGGCGGGCGCTACCGGGGCGCGGGCCTCGACTACGCCCTCGCCACCCACCCGCAACTCGGTGTGAGTCATCACGTGGGGATTTCTTATGGCTTTGGGTCCACGTCGACGGTGGCGCCCGCGTCAGCCACGCCCACCCCATGAAGGCGCCGTTCAAGCTCGCCCATAGCGCTGCGCTAAGCGCCGTGCGTCAGTGGTTTCACCGCTTATTGCCCGGCGTTACGTGTCTGCTGCTGGTGCTGATCATACAGTTGCCTGCCCGCGCGCAGGAATATCAGCGCCCCGTCACGCTCGATTTCGACCTGCTCGTGCAGGAGCTATTCGCCCAGCAGGGCGGCGACGGCGACGCGGCGGCTTCCTACGAAGACCTTTACGAAAACCTGTCGCAGGCTTTTCAATCGCCGCTGAACCTCAACACCGCCACGCCCGAAGAACTGGGCGCGCTCTTCCTGCTGAACCCCGCGCAGATCGTCGGCCTGCGCCGGCACATTCAGCGCACGGGCGGGCTGCTGTCGATCTACGAGTTGCAGGCCGTGCCCGGCTTCGATTTGCCGACCATCTACCGGCTCGTGCCGTTCGTGTACGTGCCCGAAACGGCGCTGCAAACCGACCGTCGCGCCTTTTTCACGCGCCTCACCGATGGCGATAACACCCAGCTGATTACGCGCTACACCCGCACCCTCGAAACGAAGCAGGGCTACACCCCGCCGACGCTGTACCAAGGCCAGCCCACGCAGCGCTACCTGGGGTCGGCCGACAACCTCTATGCCCGCTTCCGCTCGACCCGCCCGAAGGATTTTTCCTTCGGCATCACGGCCGAAAAAGACGCCGGCGAGCAACTCCTCTGGAACCCGGCGCGGGCGCAGTACGGCCCCGATTTCCTGTCGGCTCACGCCGTGCTATACGAGCGCGGGCGGCTCAAAGCCCTGGCCATCGGCGACTACCAGTTGCAATTCGGCCAGGGCCTGCTGCTGAGCGCGGGCTACGCCGTGGGTAAGGGCGGCGAAACGGTGGCCACCGTGCGGCGGCCCAACATCGGCATCCGGCCGTACACGTCGGTGCTGGAAGCCAGCTTCCTGCGCGGCGCGGCGGCCACCGTGCGCACCGTGCGCGGGCTGGACGTCACGGTCTTCGGCTCGCGCAAGCGAATCGACGGCTCCGGCTACACCCCCGCCGACACCCTCAGCGACGGCGCCGCCGACCAGGCCGTGGACGGCTTTTCCGCGCTGGTGCTCACCGGCTTCCACCGCACCGCCGCCGAACTGGCCCGCCGCCAGAACGTGACCGAAACCCTGGCCGGCGCCAACGCCACCTACAACACGCCCGGCAGCGGCCTGACGCTGGGCGTCACCGGCCTGACGACCCACTATTCGGCCGCCCTGCAACGGCGCGACCTGCCTTACAACCGCTTCGCCTTCCGGGGCACCGACAACACCGGCCTCAGCGCGTCCTACTCATGGACCGTCGGTAAC
>JBBQHD010000229.1:0-3579 GCA_038323665.1 Bdellovibrionales bacterium | reverse complement strand
AGCTTTAAGGAAACCTGCATTGTGTGTCCATGATGGATCAAAACACGCCGGGCAATCGACGCCATACGACCTGGGGTCTACCGTGCGTACCACCTTCGTCCAGTCAACGCGTATCGATGGATTGGCAGTAGCATCCTGGCTTACCGTTCCATAGGCGGGAGATATCGGCTTCTCAGCTATTGGTGGTTGCGCAATGACAGCGGTGGAAAGCATGGCGATAGCCAACAAATAACGTCTTTTCATTTCAATTCCCCACGCTGCTGAGTATTGCTATTTCAGTCATAACTAATCTTTATTCAATTCTGGCACGAAAAATGACCGGAATATTGAGATGGAAATTTTATGCGAGAGAAGGGTCTTGTGGTTGCTGGACCACAAGACCCCTCGTTGCTACGTTTCCTTTTAAATGAAACTAGTTACCTAATTACTCGATCTCGCTAGAGAACCTCTAGTAGTACAGCTTCAGAGCAAGCTGAATTCTTCGTGGTCCCCCTCGCAGGCCGGTAATTTGACTGAATTGATTTGCGTTTCTGTAATCCAGATTGCCTGGATTGCTGAACTGCGGGGTATTCGACAGGTTGAACGCTTCAGCACGAAATTGCAAGCGCACTTGATTGACGATTGGAAACTCCTTAACGAGCGAGGCGTCCAAATTGTTAAATGCAGGCCCGCGAACTTGCTGAGGTCCTCCACCAAGGGACGCGAAGCCAGTTTGGCCTGCCTGATAGACAGGCGGGGTTGAGAATGCAGCCGGGTTTAACCACTGTTGCTGGTCATGCGGGCCGCTGTAGGGATTCACGCCATGTACCCGATTGGCATAGGCAGAGAAAAATGCATTGGTCTGCACCGGGCTATAGACGGTGAAAGGCTGGCCGCTGGTAAAGGTATAGAGGTAGTTTAATTCCCATCCGCCGACAACGGAGTCCACGACCCGGTTTGTACTTGAGAGCCACTGTCTACCCCTGCCAAAAGGCAACAGATAGGTGCCGGACAAGTGAGCAAGGTGCTTAACATCCGCGTCGCAGAGCTGATAGTCGCCCTTGATGCCGAAGCCAGGCAGCCACTGAGCGCGGTAACCGAAATTGCGACCAAACTCCGCAGCGTCCGACAGGCATTTGCTATACGTGTAATTGGCCAGGATGGAAAGGCCGTGGTTTACCGTTCGCGCATATACGACCTGTAAAGAATTGTAGTTGCTGATTCCGTTTGTCGTCTCATACGAAGAACCCGGAGAAAAATCCGGGAACGGAATAAACTGGTAAATATTTGCACCCGTGGGTTGCAGCTGTGATGGAGCGTTGTTGTAGCCTTGGACGTCCAAATGTCTGCTTTGCGTACCGACATACCCTGCCTGAATCGAGTCAAACTTACCCAGCATGCGTTGGAAGGTCAAATTAAACATCTGTGTATAGGGTGTCTGGAAGTTGAATTGGCGACCTCGCAGACTCAGACCGTTCGGGGTGACAAGGGTCGGATCCTGCAGATTAATGTTGGCAAAAGCATTTTCCATCGTTGCGGTCTGGCCGTTGGCGAGTAAGAGCGGTTGGGAAGAGTTCGGACTGCTGAATCCGAGACTGTACTCGAAAGGATAGTTATTATTGATTGTTCCGCCGTACCCTATGTTGTCCAGTGCGCCATAGGCGATGCCATATCCCCCACGCACAACGAACGTCGGTGTGATGCGATCTGCAAATCCAAGCCTGGGAGCAAAATTGGTATATTGCGAGTTCCCCAAGGTTAGACCCGATATGCATTTGAGCGTAATTCCATCGGCCTGCAAAAGGGTATCGAATGCGGGATTTCTGGGAGAATGGCAGGTTTTATCCGGGAGATAGTACGTTCCCCCGGGACCATTGCCGTTGTTTGCAATGAAATTGGCTTGGCGTCCACTAGTTTCAGCATACGGCGTTGTGCGGTCCCAACGAAGTCCTAGATTCAGGGTAAGATTCGGAGTTACCTTCCAGTCATCCTGAAAATACGCGCCCATATAGTAGCGATGATCGTTGGAGGCTGCATAGTTTGAGCCCTGAAAACTGCTTAATCCACCTATGTTATTTACCCCTCCAACTGTCGACGCAACCGGGATAAGCAACGTGTCAGCTATACCGGTCAAGCTGGATCCGTTATTCGGTATGTCTGAGAATTGACCGCCGTAGTAAAACGAGCCTTTCCCGGCAGGGGGCTGGGTCAGGTCACCTTCAATACTGTCGAGCTGAAAGCCGAACTTCCATACATGGCTACCATGGATTTTCGTGACATTATCATTGATCTCAAGCGTCCGGATAAGAGCGATCGTAGGTTCATATCCTGAACCACCCAAACCAGAAAGACCACCGATGCTAATTGGTGGTAGACCGCCATTGCCTGGAAACTGAGGAATTCCCTGAATACCGAATTGAGCCGGTATACCGGGAGTGTTTCCCTCGGCAGCGATCGTTGCAGCAGTCAAATGAAGAAATCCGAAGTGAAATTCATTCGTCAGCGTCGGCGTGAAGAGATGCGTGTACCCGATGGAAGTTGCGTACTGTTTCGCAAGCGTAGTGCCTGTTGCGTAGTTTTGCCCGTTCGCCAGTCCAGGTAATAGAGGTGGCTGATAGGTGTTGGAATGGCTCCAGTCAAAGGTTCCAAATAACACGTCTTTACTGCCTATATTCTGATCCATTCGAACATCGTACTGATTGACTGAAATGGTGCCCTTGGGGGTCTGAAAGTAGTTGTTGGCAAGAATGCCGGGTTTTGTTGCTGCAGGAAAGAGTTGCAGCAGCTTAACTGCGTTGGGATCAAGCCTGGAAGCGGGGATTTGATTGAGCTGTGCAGTGTGCGTAGTAAAGTCCGAGATGCCGGCGATACTGCCACCCGTATAAAAAGGATCGCGGACAGAGATGTCACTTGCAGAGGTGTTTTGAAAACCTGAGACGGGGTCAATTGCACCCGGAGCAACGGTGCGCGTTGTTGAGGGGTCAAACACTGTGCCCAACGAGAACGTTCGATTCAATCCATCCTGGCTGGTGCCTGAATTGAAGTTGATGAGATCCTGCAGATTGGTAAATCCACTACTGACCATCGACGCTGTGGGAACGGTACTGAATGAGTTGGCGGCTTGGGTAATTCGTTGCCCCTGATAGTCAAAGAAGAAGAAAGTTTTATTTTTGCCGTCATATATTTTAGGGATATAGACGGGGCCGCCGACTGTGCCGCCGAATATGTTCTGGCGATACTCCTGAATAGGCGTGTGATTCTGCTTGGAGAAGTAATCGTTGGCTGCGAAGGCCTCGTTCCGAATATATTCCCAAAGATCTCCGTGAAGCTGATTAGTGCCGGACTTGAGCACAGCATTGATGACGCCACCGGCGGAATGACCAAACTCCGCGCTATAGTTTCCAGTCTGGAGCTTGAATTCCTCAATTGCATCCGGAGGAGGAATGATGGATGCGTTGCTTGGGTTGCCACCATACACCTCAATATTGTCGTCAATACCGTTGAGACGAAAATCATTCTGGAAATAATTCAAACCATTTACAGAGTAATAATCACTTTGAGAATTGCCGCCATTGATCGGTGCCACACCCGCTGCAAGCT
>JBBQHD010000228.1:0-1513 GCA_038323665.1 Bdellovibrionales bacterium | reverse complement strand
GGTATCGACATCACTTCCGGGGCGGTGGATACACAAGTCCACGGGAACTACATCGGCACAGACAAGGGCGGCGACGTGGCAGTGGGGAACCTGCACGGCGGGATCACAGTCGAAGGCAGTTCGACGGGGACACAGATCGGAGGCGCACTCGGCGCGAACAATACACTCGGCGCGGCCTCAAACCTCATCTCCGGGAACAAAAAAGTCGGGGCCTCAAGCGGAAACGGGATTTTCCTCGAGCATACTTCGAGTCTCACCATAATCCAGGGGAATTTCATCGGGACCGATAGAACTGGCCTGAAGCCGGTCGGCAACGACGGCGATGGGGTCTACGTCGAAGTTAACTCCATGAGCAACATCATCGGCGGCGCAGTGGCGAACCTCGGGAATGTGATTTCGGCGAACGGCAGAGTTGGTCTCGACCTCTGCGGGACGAACACTTTGTTCGATTTCAATATCGTGGGTCTCAATGCCGATCCGATGAATCCAGCGCTCCTGCGGAATGGCGGGGTCTGGCTGGTGAACACGGGTCCCGGAAACACTGACGGGGGACACAATCGACATCAGTAATACCGAAAAGCGACAAACGGAGGACGAATATCGGGGACAGTGCCGCCCGCTGCGGCACCCTCTCCCCATTTGGTATTTTCTCTGGCAGGTTCCGGGAGAGTCAGCCTCGCGCAGTATTTTGCCGTGAGGCCTTCATGCCGCAGGCCTCGGTGCCGAAAGGTGGGAACAATGAGTTCTTCCAGATGTCTTTACCTGTTCACTCTCGTTGCAAGTGGTGTTTGCTGCTCCCTGTCCTTTGCGGCTCCTCCAACGCAGGCCCCCAATGCCCCGATTCAGCAACCCGTCGATCGATTTGAAGATCCGCTTCCCGCCGGGGCCACGGCAAGGTTCGGCACGGTCCGTTGGCGGCACAGCCATGATCTCCTGTGTCTGGCCCTCTCTTCGGATGGAAAACTGCTGGTGACTGGCACTTACGCTGGCGAAGTTTCCCTCTGGTACGCAAACAGCGGAGTTCTGATCGCTCAACTTGCAAAGCGCAGCGGCAACATTTCCGCCGTCGCAATCTCACCGGATGGCAAGACGGTTGTCGCTGGTGGCGATTTACACGATTGGGACGGGCAACACGGCATTGACGTGTGGGAGAACGTCGGGGACGACAAACAGCGGACACACCAGCAGCTAAAATCTTCTCTTTTCGTCCGTACAGGACTCGCCGCGGCCCTGGCATTCTCTCCAAATGGACAATATCTGGCTATTGGTTGCGGGGACGGACCCAATCCTCCAATTCTGGTTTGGGACCTTCAGAAAGGCGAAGTGGTCCATCAACTCGTGGGACACACGTCCTCTGTACGCACGGTCGCGTTTTCGCCGGATGGGAAGCAACTCGCGACAGCGGACGGAACGACGAGCGTGCGGCTCTGGGACCTCAAGACCGGCAAACAAACAGCCTCCCTCGAGGGAGACCCTACTTCGGTCGGCGCACTTGCGTACTCTCCTGACGGCA
>JBBQHD010000227.1:0-1736 GCA_038323665.1 Bdellovibrionales bacterium | reverse complement strand
CTTCCGTGGTGCGGCGCTCTTCCGTGGTGCGGCGATCTACGCCCACGCGGATGATTCCGAGTTGGCCTGGCGCGAAGCGGTCGCGGTCCGATGGCCTCACGCCCCATGTGTCATGTTCCATATTGCGATCAAGGAAGCGATCTATCGCCCATTTTTTGGGTTACAGACAAAAACCCAATATGGCGCTCGTTGAGGCTGGACGTGGTTCAGCACGCCAGCACGAATCGCACTCACGGTAGCGGCAAGCTTTGCCGTGTCCGCATGGAATTCATTCCAGACAACCTCTTCAAGCTTATTGCCGCGAACGAGGCCGACCTTCCCATCGACGGTGTATTCCGGATCAAATCGCCGGAAATTCATCATCTTCATGTAAACGCCGTTGACGTTCCGGAACGTCTGCGCGTCCGAGCCGCCCCGTGCACCGGCCAACTGACCGAGGAAGCCCGAAAGCTCTGCGACTTCTGCGCTTGCCTTTGACGGCGGCGATACCCGATGGCGCAAGTAAAGGTCCAGGGCAAGGACAAGCTCGTCGCGGCTCCAAACCGGATTTCGTCTGGCGCTGCCAAGGCTGTCTTCGTCGTCGCCGGCAGCGGCGGGCTTGTTTGGATCGGCATCCGCAAGGCCAGACGCCCACGCACGAACCTTTTCGCCTCATTGTCGCCAATGGCACGCTTCCACGAAATATGCGCTTGGCCTGGGAGACGTTCCGCCTCGTTCAACACGAACTCGAAGTCTTCGTCGCGCCACGCGCGGGCGCGCGCGGCAACTTGCATTGTTTCGATAGGGAAGGCCCAATCCCGGTCTTGCTGCGACCACGCCATGTCGAAGGGCTCATCGGCCACGAGCCCGAGCGGTGGCAAATCCGCATGGGTCAAAACTGAGACCGCGGGGCGCATCCGAGCCACTTCCGTTCTTCCCTCAGCAACAGCCAATGAGGCGACCACCCCGGCATGTTGGAAAAGTGCCATCACCAGACAGTCGACACCGATGAAGCCAAGCCGTAATCTGGTGCTCGAAACGGGGGCGCTGCAATGACTATTTCGCATCGATTTGTGGAAGCTAATGGCATTCGAATGCATTTGGCCGAGGCCGGAGCCGGTCCGGTTGTCTTGATGTGCCATGGCTGGCCAGAGTCTTGGTATTCCTGGCGCCACCAGCTAGAGGCCCTTGCTGCCGCAGGATATCACGCCATCGCTCCTGACATGCGTGGTTATGGGCAGACCGACAAGCCGGATGCTGTCGATCAATACACAATGCTGCATCTGGCTGGAGACATGGTTGGAGTGCTCGACGCTATTGGTGCCGAACAAGCAGTTATTGTTGGACACGACTGGGGAGCGCCGCTCGCTTGGCGCAGCGCCTTGTTCAGACCCGATCGCTTCAAGGCCGTGGTCGGCTTGAGCGTTCCGTTTCAGCCAATTGTTGCCAATCAACCGCGGCCGACCACGGTCATGCTGACAAACGAGAAGCAGCGTTTCTATCAGCTATATTTTCAAACGCCGGGTGTCGCCGAAGCGGAATTAGAAAAGGACGTCCAGACGTCCATCAAAACGACTTTGTTTGCCTTGTCCGGCGACGCTCCGGTCGAAGACCCAGCCTCGCTTGCAATGCTCTCGATCGACGGCGGTTGGTTAGATGGGAAACCCCAATCGCAGCCGGCGTGGCTCACGGATGAAGATGTTCAGTTCTACGTTGCGGAATTCGGCTCTTCGCGTTTTTTAGTGGGTGGATTTGAG
>JBBQHD010000226.1:0-1582 GCA_038323665.1 Bdellovibrionales bacterium | reverse complement strand
TTTTGGCCGTTGTTCAGATTTGCGAATCGCCTGTTGTTCTCTTTTGGTCATTGTGGTACATTCAGCGAGCGTCTGGCTGTCTCAAGCGGTTCAACCGGGTCATTTATTTCATTCGCTCATTCATTCAGTTCATTCGCTCATTCATTTCATTCATTCATTGATTCACTCATTGATGGATTCATTGATTCATTCATTGATCGATTCATTCATTCATTTATTCATTCATTTATTCAGTCATTCATTCATCAGTTCATTCGCTCATTCATTTTCATTCATTCATTCGTTATTTATTTCGTTTCATTCATGTCGCTCATTTTCGTTCATTTCATTCATTTTCGTTCATTTCATTCATTTTTGTTCATTTCATTCACTTTCGTTGATTTCATTCATTTTCGTTCATTTCATCGTTTGTCCGGGTGAGCAGAGATGATCGGTTTTCTCTTCTTCAGGCCATGCAGTACGAGGAGGAGCGCTTGTCGACGTTGGCCCAGAGTGTCATCAGCAGTCAGACGGCCAAAGTGGTGGCCAGTGACGGCTTCTTGGCCCTGCCGGAGAGTTCGCTGCGACTCGTGTTGGGACGAGATGACTTGTCGATCGGGGAGAATGACGTCTATCACGCGGCTCGAAAGTAAGGCGGGCTGTTCTTGCCAGAAACCCCGAATAGCCTTCTTCGATGTCTGTTGCGCAGTAGTCGAGCTGATTGTGTTGGTATCCGTTTAGGTGGGTCATTCACAATTACCCCAACCATCCGGACTTTGAGCACGCCGCTGCGCGACTGGTGGACTGCATTCGTTTGCCCGTCATGACGCCCGCTCAGATCGCCAATGGGCCAGCCAAGGCAAGTTGATAGGGTACTTTGTGGCTTCGTTGATGGGTCATCCGACCGCATACAGGAGTACTTCCCAGTGGATAAACTTATTGAACTAAGTGAAGGGGTGAACGAATGTGAATGGATGAAAAAATGAATATCTGACTGGCTGGTTGAATGAATCGATGGATGAATGAATGAATAAATGAATGAATGAATGAATGAATGAATGAATAAATGAATGAATGAATGAATGAATACATGGTAGAATGAATGAATGAATGAATGAATGAATAAATGGCAGAATGAATGAATGAACGAATCAATAAATTGCAGAATGAAAGAATGAATAAATGGCAGAATGAATGAAAGAACGAATCAATAAATTGCAGAATGAAAGAATGAATAAATGGCAGAATGAATGAATGAACGAATCAATAAATTGCATAATGAAAGAATGAATAAATGGCAGAATGAATGAATGAATTAATGTATGTATGAATTATTGAATGAGGCTAATTGAATTAAACGATGATTTTTTTTGATTTATTCAGTCAACGATGTTTGTTACAAATCATTAATCGTTGGAAGTCAACGAAAAACATCTTTTCAGGACAAAATTCTGGATCCGCTCGAGTTGAGCCAGGTGTACAACTACATCTTTGCGGACGAAAAGCCGGCCATCCGTTTCCTCAGCGATCCGCGCGCCGCGCGACCCAAGTCGGAGTTTGTCACGATGAAGTTGACCGAAGAAGATGGGGACAAAACGCTGGC
>JBBQHD010000225.1:0-1773 GCA_038323665.1 Bdellovibrionales bacterium | reverse complement strand
GGCAGCCGTATTGTCCGTCGGCCGGCGGGTAATGAGCTTCTGGGTCTCGGGTGACAGCACGGTCGAGAGCGCGCCGGCGATTTCCTGCGAGAGTGCAGCCTGGATGGCGAAGACGTCGGTGAGGTCGCGATCGTAGCTCTTGGCCCAGACGTGTTCGTCGGTGCGGGTGTTGATGAGCTGGCCGGTGACGCGGATCTTGTTGCCGGCGCGACGCACACTGCCTTCGAGGATGAAGGCGACGCCCAGCTCCGTGCCGATCTGCCGCGTGGTCTTCGTCGTGCCGCGGTACTGCATCACCGAGGTGCGCGAGATGACCTTCAGTTCGGGGATCAGGGCGAGGTTGGTGAGGAGGTCCTCGTGGATGCCGTCGGCAAAAAAGGCGTTCGTGTCCTTCGCCTCGCTCATGTTCTCAAATGGGAGGACGGCGATGGATTTGGCGTCGGCGGCCACGGCCGTGGGTGGGGGGTTATTGGCGACGGGCGCGGGGGCGGCCGCCGCGGACGCGGCTGGCGGAGGGGAACGGTGGTTTTGATTGCTCACCGTGACGGCCGTCACGATGCCAACGATCACGGCGGTCAACCCGCCCCAGGTCCAGGCGGGGACGCCACTCTTCTTCGTGGCACGGGTTTCCTGACCCGTGATTTCCGAGCCCGCGGGCCGGGAGGCCCGTGATCCGCCGGAGCCAGGACCCTTCCCGCTCAACAATCGCCCGACCTGCTCGACAAACGTCGGCGTCGGTACGCCGTGGGCGAGGCGCGTCCACTGCACGCGCATGAATTCATCCGGCACGAGTGCGGCGGATTCCGCGGTGTCATCGATCACGACCGGCAGCAAGAACGGCACGCCCGAGGCCATGTCGTGCGTGCGCTCGACGGCGATTTTCCATTCGCGGCGGAAATAGCCCTCGCCGCGCGCCTGCGTGGCGGCGGAAACCACCGCGACGAACAGCTTGCAGGTGCGGATCTGGGTGCGGATCTTCGCATCCCAGGCATCGCCGCCCCGCAACTCGTTCTGGTCAAACCAGACCTCCATGCCGAAGGCACGAAGGGCATCGGCGAGCCGGCGGGCGACGTCGGAATCCTCGCGGGAATAGCTGAGAAAGACGGCCCCGGTCGGAGTTGTGGTATCCGGCATAAATCGCAGTGGTTCATGCCGGTTAAGCTTAGTCCTTGCCAGCCTAAACCCGCGCTGACACCCGTTGCCAACTCGCCCTCGGCCGAATGTCCACGTCCGCCCCCAACGCCAGTTCCCTGCCGCTGTTTCATGTCGTCGGATTTTCCGGCCACCGGCATCTGCCCGATCCGGCCGGGGCGGGCCGGGTGGTCAACCAGGCGCTCGAGTCCCTCCGGCAGGAAACCAAGGGCGAATGGGTCGCCCTGTCCTCCGTCGCCACCGGCGGCGACCTGCTGTTCGTCGCGCAGGCGCGCGGCCTCGGCCTGTCGTGGCACGCCATCCTGCCGCTGCCCAAGGCGGAGTTTGCGAGTGATTTTTCCCCGGCCGAATGGGCCAACGTCGAGGAAACCCTGAAACAGTCGGAGCACGTGCGCGTGATCACGGAAAACGGCTCGCGCGAGGACGCCTACCTCGACTGCGGCATGGAAACCGTCAACGGCGCCGATGTCCTCCTCGCGATCTGGGACGGCCAGCCGGCGCGTGGCAAGGGCGGCACCGCCGACGTGGTGGAGTATGCGCGCTCCCTCAACAAGCCCGTCATCATCATCGATCCCGACACGCTGGAGATGCGCCGCGAGAATTTCGCCTCGCTCACCCGCA
>JBBQHD010000224.1:0-1989 GCA_038323665.1 Bdellovibrionales bacterium | reverse complement strand
TGGGTCTTTGGGACAATGAATTTTCGCATTGAAGTCTGACTTTAAAAAAGAATTAAAAATTTCGCAAATGGGAAAGGAACAAGAAAGGTGGGGATTATTAATTGGAAAATGGGGACTAGTGGCGAGGTCAATTATTTTTGGATTAATTGGGGCGTTTATTGTGAAAGCAGCCGTGGACTGGAATGTGTCGGAAGCAGTAGGGATTGGGAATTTGTTAGGGTTTTTGAAAAATTTAACTTTTGGCCCGCTTATCGTGGAAATTATTTCATTGGGGCTAATGGCATTTGGGGCTTTTTCGATTTTTTCAGCGAAGTATGTGAAATTTCCGGAGGAATGACAATTTGAGGATCAGTTTTTCGGAAATATTTGAGCTTGCCGGAATTGTAGAACTTAATTGAAACCCAGAGCCAAACACTGCCAATTAGATAGGCTCCAAGAGTGTCACTTGGCCAATGTTCACCAAGATAAACTCTGGAGAAACTGACCAGGATAATTAACAAAATTAAAAAAATTAACAAAACCGTTCTGCGACGAGAATGAGGAAGAAGAGAATAGACAAGGAAAACGAGAAAGCCGAAACAAACCGTGTAGCTGAGAACGTGGCCACTAGGAAAACCCCAATCTTTGAGATTGGTGAACACGCTAACTAGATTAGTGGTGGGTCTTGCGCGGTGAACTAGGTCTTTTAAGACTGTGCCAAGAATGAAAACGCTTACGGAAACGGCAGCCATGGAAACTGATTCCCATTTGAGTTTGAAGAGAAAGAGAATGATGACGATGCCGAACATTAAGAAGGCAAAGATTGGTGGATTGCCAGGCAGGGTGACAAGTTGCATCAGCTCGTTAAAGCCAAGAAAATTTATGGATTGAACGGCCCGAGAAATTGTCAGGTCAAAATTGAAGTAGAGAATGAAGTGGGAGAAAGCGGCAAGGATGGCAAAAATGATCAAGGCAATGACCACGTAGCCTTGAAAGATTCGGGCACGGTAGCGGAGGATCGTTTTGGAAACTAAATTGTTATTTAGATTAAACACGTTTTAATTATATATAATCATTGTGATAATGCAGTATGAATAAGCTGAGTAAACGGTCTAAAATTGTTATTCTCATTTCCCTTGCAAGTTTAGGGGTGCTAGTTATTTTAGCCTTTTTTGCGCACACGACAAAATATTTTTCTTGGGATTTGGCAATTACAACTTTTTTGCAAAGTCATCGGAGTCCATTTTTTGACTCTTTTTTTTGGACGGTTTCTTGGCCTGGGTATCCGCCACAGGGGAATTATCTCACTTTAGCAATTATCTTTTCTTTAATTTTGCAACGATGGTTTAGAGAAGCTTTATTTGAATTTGTGGCGGCTTTTTTGGAGGTAGCGGTGGGATACACATTTAAATATTTAGTGAATCGGCCAAGGCCGGGAGTGGATTTAATCCATGTGTTTCACAAAGGACTGGAAGGAGGCAAATATTCTTTTCCAGCTGGACACGTGGAGTCGTATGTAGCGATTTTTGGTTTTCTGGCCATTATTTTGTTTTTAAAGATGCGACCAACAATTTGGAGAAAAATTTTGATTGCATTTTTAGTTTTATTAATTGTTTTAATTGGGCCATCAAGAGTTTATATGGGGGAACATTGGATGTCGGACGTGATTGGAGCGTACTTGGTTGGGATTTTGGTCTTGGGGATCGTCTATTTAGGGTATAATTACATTTTCTATGGTAAAAAGAATAATTAAGACAGCCACTCCTGGTAATATCGAGGTTAGGTATAAGCTAATTTATAATCCAAATGCGGGAAAGAAGAGAAGTTTGTTTTCTCACCGCTCCACTGTCACTTTGGAAGATATTCAATTACTTTTCCAACAATATCAAATTCCCGTTGACTATTATCCGACAAAAGGACCGGGCCACGCGACTGAGCTGGCGCGCAACAGTATCCAAGAAAAATATAATGTGGTGATTGCAGCCGGAGGGGACGGGACAATCGAAGAAG
>JBBQHD010000223.1:0-1691 GCA_038323665.1 Bdellovibrionales bacterium | reverse complement strand
GGCTTTGTCTTTCGTCACGAAAAACCAGGGATGGACGTGCGGCAGGATATAACGGTCAAAGCGGGAATCGGTATCTGCATACAAACCATAAGAGTAGATATAAGGCTGAATCGCCCACATCCACTCGGCGCATAACGCGCTGATGATGGCGTGCATCGCATAGAAGATGAGCAGTTCGCCCTCGGATAAGGCGAATTTCGGGGCGAAGCGGCGGATGACGAGGAGATTGACTGCCGCGACCAGCATCGTCATCACGGTAGGCGGAATCAGCAGGGAGAAGATAATATCCACCGTCTGATCTACTGACCACCACGCCGTCAGGGGAGCCAGCGCAAACGCCAAAATGATGGCACGCCACCCGACGCGCCCGACGGGTTGCATCTCTGCCGCTTCGGTTCGATTCTCCAATGCGTGCTATGACCTCGAAGTTTCCAACGGACTCAACTCCGTCGCTCGATGACGTTCCGCCGAGTGTGCCTCGCACACGACAAGCGATGAGAAAATACTGTACCTTATTTGTTCGGCTTTTTGACCTCTTTGGAGGCTTTGATCAGGGTTCCAGCGTCATCGTCGCCGCTCAAATCCCAGAACATTACGCCGCCTAATCCCCCGGCTTTGGTCAGAGCGTACTGCGTTTTTAATTGCACGGTTTGAGCAGTATCATAGCCCCAAAAGATTCCGGTTTCGAGAGAATATCGCCAAGCGGTGACGGTTTCGGGATCGAAGAACTCTTTGCCCACAAAATTTTTCAGGACACGATAATCTTCAATTCCTGCCTCATACGTGCCTTTCGCGGCACTGTTGGCGGGTTGGTTGAATCCGGTATTGCTTTTGGCGACTCCCTGCCAGCCTCGCCCATAAAACGGAATGCCGAGAACGATCTTTGCGGCAGGAAATCCGTCTGCGATCAATGCTTCGACTGCAGCATTCGCGTTGAGTTTGCGGGCGTCTCCGGCTTCCGATGCGGCGGGCAGCAGAGGTGCATGATGTCCTGTTACTTTTTCCCACGACCCATGAAAGTCATACGCCATGAGATTGGCATAATCTAATAGCGGGGCAATCGCTTTCCATTCGATTTTGCCAATTGCCGAAGAAAAGGCGGGCGCGGCGATTGAGAGTGTGTAATGCTTGCCGTCTCGCTTGCCCTGCGTGTCCATTTGTTGGCGCAGTTCCGTCAGCAACAGAGTGAAATTGCGGGTGTCCTCCGGTTTGCCGGGGATGTCTTCGGTGCCGCCCGGATATTCCCAATCGAGATCGATTCCATCGAACAGACCTCTCATGCTGCGCCCGGTGCCGATTTCGCCTGTGAGAAAAACCGTGACGCACGATTCCGCGAATTTGCGGCGTCCTTCTGCAGTAGACGCCAATTCGGAAAACGGCGCAGGACTTGTCGCGCCGCCACTCGAAATCATCAGTTTTAGGTACGGGTATTTTGCCTTGAGCTTGCGGAATTGCCCGAACAATCCGCGAACTGCTTGCGGCGAGTTATCGGTATCGGCTTTGCCGTCAACGCTTTCCTGAGCGGTAAATGCCCTATCTACTGCCGCCAATTTATCCGCAATGACAACGCCCCCATTTTCAATTTTGGCAAACGCATAGTTAATCGCCGTCAACCGTTCCGCCGAACCATTTTGTACAAGATTTTTAGGGAAGAATTTGCGTTCATAAATGCTCCATTCCGTGAAATAGCC
>JBBQHD010000222.1:0-3944 GCA_038323665.1 Bdellovibrionales bacterium | reverse complement strand
TGATCGCCAAATGATTGTTTGCCGATCATAACCCTACGGGCGGGAAAGCCGATTTCATCGCGTTCTGTGCCTGCTGGCCATGGCCGGCCGGGGAATCTTTACGAAAAATCTACCGATCTGGTAGCTGCAATCGATTCTGGGAGTATGAATGGGCCAACACCTTAACCGCGAGTTTCGTTGGCTGGGATTTTAGCCTATGGGAGATCCGCGAAAAATCGGCTTACGTTTTTTTCCGTTCGTAAGGTGACCCCAAGGTGTCAGTCACTTGAGCTGCAGAGCAGGGCAAGGGCCCAACTAAATGCCCACGAAGTCAGCGCAATGAAATTATGTGGGTATTCCACTCCTGCCGATCACTCATTCCAGATTGCCGATCACTGATTCCACGATTGCCGATCAGGTTGTCGCCTGGGGATTTTCCTTTCTCGAACTGACTCAGGCCTAGCTTAGGCCGGTCGTATTTAATTACTCTTGCAAAACTCCCAACACGCCCAGTAGTCGTTGGCGCCACCTGCTCCCAGAGGACCTGTAAAGCTGTTTGAAGTGCGTCGGTGTTGGCTGTCCGTGTCAGTTAAAACGGGACCCGGCCACCAAGGCGTCCCCCCAAAATAGGTCCATCTATGGATGAAAGCTTGCCGGGCCCGGCTACAGGGAGGGCCCATTATCGCGCCCCACGGTTCCTCCTGGGCGTGGGGCGAGGCGGGCCCTTTGGCGTTGGACGCCGGCCTATGCCTGCGGAGCGGGGCACGCGGCCACTCCGCAGGCCTGGTTGAGTTTGAGTTGGCTTCATTCCTGGATATCTCCACAAAAGGCAGCTGAGATAGCGATGGGAGCCAGCGCGCCTGGCCGTCTCGTGCTCCTGTCGTGTCGTGGACAGACTGTGCCTTTTGGCGAACACCGGATGGTCTAATCACGACCATAGCCGCGCGGTGGCTCGACCTCTCCCAACACGTCGACTACGATGGCCAGTTGGTCCACCGTCGCCCTCAGCCTCTCGTATTGGGCTGAGCTCTCGAGAGCCGCAGGCATGCTTTCAAGCCACGCCTCGAATTCATAATGGAGTTCTTCTGCAGCGTCGGCGAGGGCGACAAGGCGCTTCGGGCGTGACAACCGGGCCGCCGTCGTGCGTGCTGAGACTTGCCGTCTCCTAGCCGGAGTGGCTTTGGGCTGCTCAAGCCTTTCGCGATAGGCTCTTTGACGCTCTGCCGCGTCTGTATGTATGCGTTTTCTCCCCATTTTTGTCTCCTTAATATCGTAACAGTTATGATATTCCAATTGGTTTTGCAACTAGTGGATTCTAGGTTGACGGGTGGGATGATTCGATCGATTGCGGCCGCACATCGGGTCTTAAAATCTGATCCCACAGTGTTGGCCCGGCGGAGGGAAGATAGCTCTCCCTAACTGTTCTCAGGAGAGGTCGGTCCCTTATCCGGGCCGGCCTTTCGCATGGATTCTCCCTTCAAGTTGATTTGCACAGATTTCGGCAAGATACGGTCCAGGAGCGCGTCGGCGACCGAGGGGTTCCCGATTTTATCGTGCCAAAGAGATGTGGGGAGCTGGCTGGTCACTAGGGTGGACTTTCTGCCTACACGGTCGTCCAGGACCTCGAGGAGATCGTTATACGAGCGTCGATCCAGCTCCGAGAGTGCCCAGTCATCAAGGATCAGTAGGTCCACTTTTGCTAGTCTCTCGAGGCGCTTGAGAAAACTACCGTCAGCGCGGGCGATTGTCAGTTCCTCGGCCAAGCGACTGACTCGATGGTTGATGCATGAAAGGCCTTCTCGGCACGCTTGATTGCCCAGGGCACAAGCCAACCAGCTCTTGCCGACTCCCGCCGGCCCGGTGAGGATGACATTGCGGCCGGCACGAACCCAGCGACACGTAATAAGATCCTGCATTACTTGTCGGTCGAGGTTCCGTTTCGTCCGATAGTCGATATCCTCGATGCAGGCGGATTGCCGTAGTTTGGCCGCTCGAAGGCGGTTATTACAGCGTTTTTCCTGGCGGGCACCCCATTCCCGGTCAACGAGCAGGCCTAGCCGGTCCTCAAAGCTGAGGCTGGCGTCCCCCTGGAGAGTTCCTCCGTTAAAGCCTCGGCCATGGTCTTTAGATTCAATTTGAAAAGCTTTTCGATGGTCTGTTGAACAAGCATAAATATCTCCCTTATTAATTCGAATAGTAGGCGGCGCCGCGGATGTTCTCGTGCAGATTCAGTTCTGGGGGCAGCCAGGCTTGGGGTAAGTCTGGCTCGGGTCGGTCCTGGAGGTTGTTGGTCAACATCAATTTGACGCTCTTATAGGAGAAGGCCTTAAGGCGTTCGCACTTCTTGCAGGCGCTCACCAGAGCTTTCTTATCGTGGCGTTTACTCAGTTGGATCACGCCAAGACAGGCCCGAAACGCCTGCTCCGGGTGGGTCCGACGCTTCATTATACCTTCGCAAAGCAGCCTTACTGGCTCCCCGAGCTCGTCAGCCCAAGCCAGCACCCGCTCAGGCGTCCACTCCGCGTAGGCGCGATGGTGGGAGGGCATATGTTCCGCCAACGTAGTGGCCGGGCCCGGTCCAAATTTTCGACGATGGCTTGCTACTCGCAGGCCTTCGTGATAGACCTCGATCAGAAGGGCTGATGACCGGATTCGGACCGGCTTGTCAGCTAGCTGATAGGGTGCACTGTAAAGTCTGCCATCCGCCGTAATATGATAGTCGAATGGCACTTTGACTTCTCCCGACCAAATTCCGAAATCATAAGCATGCGTAGGCAGCGGTTGGAGTTGAGATTTTTCTCGCTCAATAAATACTTGCTCTCGGCTACCTGGCATCTTCTTGAAGGGTTTACGGTTGAGTCGGTCTTGTAGCAGGTCGATCGCCTCGTTGAGTTCAAATAGGCTATAGAAGGTGCGGTTGCGAAGAACGGCCAAAATCCACCGTTGCACGACTTGAACCCCAACCTCCGCCTTAGCTTTGTCCTTCGGACGCCGTACCCGCGCCGGAATCACAGCAACGTTATAGTGCTCCGCCCATTCCTGATAGGTTGGATTGATTTCTGGGTCATAAAAATCGGGTGTTTTGACTGCACTTCTTAGATTGTCCGGCACCACAATGCGCGTGGACCCGCCAAAGAATTTCATCATATTGACGTGGGCATTGAGCCAGCAGGGTAAGCTCTGAGACATTACCGCCTCCACGTAGGTATAACTGCTGCCTCCAAGGACTCCCACAAAAATCTGTGCAAGCGTAACTTCACCGGTTTTCGGATCAACGATGCAAACAGAGCGCCCAGCAAAGTCTACGAAGCACTTCTCGCCATAGACGTGGACCTGGCGCATTGAAAGGCTCTGGCACCCGCGCCAGGCACGGTAACCAGCGCAGAAGGCGCTATATTCATACCCATTCTCCCCGTGAGGACCCTTGTATTCCTCCCAAAGCAATGCCAAGGTGACATCTTTTCTTTTGTTCTCGGCATGAACAAGCGCCCAGTCCGGCGCGACTTTGCCATTAACAGCGCCATATCGCTTTGAGGGATACAGGGCCTTCTCTAGCTCCCCGTCTCCCAATTCGTCCGGGAGCGGCCATACCAGACCGGCCGCCTTAAAACGAAGCCATACGTCAGCAACGGTCCCTGGAGACACATGCGCAGCCACTGCGATTTCCCTGTGTGAAAAGGGCGGGTCTCCTAGCTTCAATCTCAACATTTCTCGGATCTTTCTCATGCTGATTTTTGATCCACAAAACGACATCCCACTTACCTCCAGCCCGGGCTTACGCCGCCCGGCGTGATCAGGGTTCGGTGGAAAGTGCGATCGGCATTGAATGGATTTGGCGATCAGGACTCAGAGGATTAGGTGATCGGCAAAGTGTGGATTCCCCAGCTGGCCAACCAAACGGAGAGATTGAGATTCGTGTGCCCAATTGCGAGGATCCGTATGTTGCTGAAGTTCATGGTAGTAGG
>JBBQHD010000221.1:0-2083 GCA_038323665.1 Bdellovibrionales bacterium | reverse complement strand
TGCTGCTGTCGAGAAGGTCCGCGAGTGTATTGACGAGCGTAGTCTGGCTTTTCTTGCCAACAAAATTATGCATAGGAATGAGACGGCTAGATTGTGCGACGGCCACTCCGCTCGAGTCTTCAAGGGCGTTCTTCAGATAGTTTGTGTAGATCTCGTGGTATGACGCAGTGATAACTGTGCTGATAACGGAGAGGTTTCCTTGTCGCGTTGCGAAGTCGATGAGCGGTTTGAGGGTGGTCTTGGTCTCGGCTTCAGTCATCAGAGGACTCATGAGGTTCCAAATGGTACCGCACTTGCACTTCTACTAGAACAAAATACGCAACCTCATCATGCTATAAGACAGCTAAGGCTCCAACCTGCACAAGCACGTCACCAAAAGGATGGAAGGCATGGTCTCCGCCTCCTCCCAGCAAAAATGCAGCATTAGCGAAACGCGATGAGGTTAGTACGGTGACTGAGACTTGTGCTGGACATACCTCGACCTACACCGCGGGTTGCGTTGTAGTGAGAAGCACACACAGAAGGGCTCACAACGCTGTTTTCACGAAATGGAAAACCTGGACCTCCACAGTTACGATCACTTATACGTCCACTCCGAGTTGTACCTCGTCCGCGAAAATTCGTGGAGGATATCGTGGAACGTCCCAATAAGCTCAAACTAATATTCTTGCTTTCAGGCAAGGTCACATAATCGACGATTTAGGGTTGCTACTATGGAAGCAAAACCCACGAGGGCACAGGAACACTTACCATCATTTGGCGCTCCTTTTTCAAGGTATGGAGCAGGAAATAAATGTACCAATCTATCTCGTAGATATTATCGGGGAACGTTCGCAGAAGCAAGAACTCTTGTAGTCGATCTCTCCCCACAGATGCGGCAGGTACTGCAGAATGCTCGCGTGGAACTTTCCGAATACTTTGGCTCGGCAGGCCGACAAATAGGGGATACCATGGTCCATCGCGCTCGTGATACTCGCGACCGTTTTCTCTCTAGGGATTGTGACAATTGCGTTTAATGATTGACGATTGAGCCAACCGGATGTCGCCCATTCCTTCAACAACTCAGCTCGTGTTTTTCGTTTGGCCCCTTGCTGTTTTAGCCAATGACACTGTCGCAGCTTAGCGAAGCTCTACAGGTCGCATGATCGCAGATTGGAATCGTCATCGTATGTCCTGGTTTGGGCCCCCTGCATCTGCGGTCTAGCCTCAGACGGCTCAGAGTGATAGACTTGAGTTAGTGCAGGGATGGTGTCGACTTTCTTGTGCTTGAATAGTTGAACCATGGACGGGAAATCCAAGCCTGTCTCCCACCCCCGTCCGCATCGGTCGATCGTGCCGCCCTGATACGAACAACCCAGCATCATCCAGTAGCTGGCTTGCATCAAACCTTGGGGCATCACTGACGGAGTCTCGAATCCTTCGTCTCAAAGTTGGTGAATTTGAGCCAGTGAATAATAAAGTATGCACCACCCGCCTGCAAGCCACAGCGGCAGACCTAGTCCCTCTCCTGCTCGGGCAGCTTGATGCGTGCTCCTAAGGGAGGATGCGTGATTGTGAGAGCGGGCGTTTGTTTTGCATGTTCAGATTTCCTGCCAGGCACAGAGCTGAAGCAGCATACAAGTCTACGCGAAATCGATCGCATGACCCAAGGGCAGAGATGAAAACAACCATGAGTCCAACCTAAATGCTCCATACCTGCACGAAGCGTGAACCCTTCAGGATCGATCGATCTCGATCCTGCCCTGGCAGATATTGCTCGAAGGCTGGACTAGTCAGGTCTTTGTGTGGGCCGAGCCCATCTCTGTAATGCTTTGACTTTGGATACTCGATCCAACAACACCATTCCGCCGCTTTCAAATGCTTCACGAGCTCGAACTTGGTTATGATCGACTGTCTGCAGACATGGACCGTGCAATGTAGCGCATAAATTTCGGTTGAGTTCTTCCCCACTCTCCCAGAATTGTCCAGCTCCGAGCGACAGCTGAATTGTCCATCAGGAAGCCGACGTTCTCATCCAGCTGCCATGACTTCCATTCGTCAGTCCACCTTGCGGCAATCTGACTATGCCTAATTAGGCGCATTG
>JBBQHD010000220.1:0-1745 GCA_038323665.1 Bdellovibrionales bacterium | reverse complement strand
CCCCAAACCCCAAACCCCCAAACCCCTGATTTTAATTCAAATTAGGTTTTTTAAACAAAGCTTAAACCAAAATGCTTTAAAATGTTTATTATCGAGGTTTCAGAAATAAAATATATATAATTATAAATTCGTTAATGTCATCGACTCCCACACAACCACTCGAGTCTCAGCAAGTCATTGCTCAGAAAGGGCAGCAAGCAACCAAGCTCCTAGCTGATAGCGTCGGCATAAAGTACCAACAGTACCTAAACGGTGTCCAAGCTCGTTCCAGCTTGCAAAATTCACAAAAAAGTAATGTAGAACAGCAGTCAGATGTTGTTTTGAGAGCTCTCTCGGACGCAATCGCAAATAAATTCCAATTCTTAAAAGAACAATCCAAGCCCCAAACCAGCAGCATTAGAGGTAGCACAACCCCCACAGGCAACCAAAACTCTTACAATAATTTTGCACCCGATCAAGGCAATCAATACAATAACAATCCTCCAAGACAAAGTCAAAATGTATATGAAACAAAGGGTCAACAAACTATTACGACCAATGTAAAAGAGAGTGTCCGGGGCAATACGCCTAATAAAAGCTACAGGAATGAAATAAACTTGACAAATCAGGAGGGAGTTTTCTTTCAAAACATCGTTGACAAGTACGTTGAAGTCGTCATTGAAAAGCCTGTAGTTCGTGAAATCTATGTTGAGAAACCTTATGATGTTATCAGGCAAAAGCCTGTTGAAAACAGAATTGATAGGGAAGTAATTATAGAAAAAATTATCGAAAACCCCATTGAAAGAATTATTCAAAGACCCGTCGAGCGAGTTGTTGAGAGGCAGGTAGACGTGATAGTTGAAAGGCCCGTAGTTTATGAAGAATACGTTGATAAGCGAATAGAGAATATCATTGAACAACCTGTTGACTTCATAGTGGAAAAGCGTGTTCCAGTTACACGTACTGTTGATGTGCAAGTTGAAAAAACTGTTTTAAGACCCTTTAGAAATGAAATACAAACAAAAGAGGTTTATGTCGAAACTCCAGTTTACGAAGATGTATATGTCGAAAAGCCTTATGAAAGAATTTATGAACGCACAGTTGAAGTTCCAGTCGATGTATTTGTTGACAAGGAAATTATTCGTGAAGTTGAAAAGCCTGTTCGCAAAGATATTTACGTCGAAAAGCAAGTTCAAGTTCCGGTTACAAAATACGTTGATGTACCTGAAATTAAAAAAGTAAAGCGCTCTTATGTCGTTCAAAAAATGGTTGACAAGCAAATAGAAGTGATTAAAGAAATAGATCGGCCTGTCAGCCGGAGAGTTCATAGACAGGTAGAACAGCCTATATACGTGGACAAAATTGTCGAGATCCCTCGAGATATTATTGTTGAGAAACCAGAAATTGTTGAAAGAAGAGTGGAAGTGCCAGTCGACGTTTACGTTGAAAAAGAAATTAGGGTCGACAAATATGTAGACAGAGAAGTTCAAAAAGTAATTGAGGTTCCAGTTTACGTTGAAAAGAAAGTGGAAGTTCCCGTTGAAAAAAGGATCGCCAAATACGTAGAAGTTCTTAATGAAACATATAAAGATGTTGAGGTTATTAACGAAGTAGTCATACCAGTTGAAAGGATTGTAGAAAAAAGAACAAAGCGTGATAAAATAGTTCCAAGGACAGTGGAACGAGAGAAGCTGGTTGAAGTTCCTTACGATAAAATTGTCGAGAAGGAAATATGGGTGGATAAAATCGTCGAAAAGCCATGCTAT
>JBBQHD010000219.1:0-1957 GCA_038323665.1 Bdellovibrionales bacterium | reverse complement strand
ATCACCGATATGCACGTCTGCCCGATGGTCACCGGAATTGTGCCCCACGTGGGAGGCCCCATCATTCCCCCGACTTCACTGACTGTGCTCATTGGCGGATTACCGGCGGCCCGGATAGGCGACAAATGTGTCTGTGTAGGCCCCCCGGATGTGATCGCAATGGGTTGCTTTACCGTGCTGATCGGCTGACAGCGTTAGCTCGAATAAATGCCCGGCCCAAGCATTCAGCTCTTACCCGCCCAGTTCGGTAAATATCAACTCGTTGAATACTTAGGCGGCGGAATGGCTGATGTATACCGGGCACGCGATCTTGTTCTCGGCAAAATCGTGGCGGTGAAGATCCTCAAAGAAGAGAATTGCGACGATGATGATGTGCGAGCCCGATTCCTGGAGGAGGCGCGCACAGCCGCTGGGTTCGATAACCAAAGCATTATTAACGTCTTTGACTTCGGCGAGCATGACGGCCGGCCATTCATGGTAATGGAATTTCTCAAGGGCGAAGATCTTGGGACGGCCATTCAAAACGGCCGGACCGGCGATACAGCGCACAAACTTCAACTCGCTCTTCAGGTGGCGCGGGGGCTAGAGGTGATTCACGCGCGTGACATCATTCACCGCGACATCAAACCAGCCAACATCCACGTGAATCACGCTGGAGTAGCCAAGCTGATCGACTTCGGCATTGCGAAGGCTCCTGACGCGACGGTGAAGACACAAACCGGCTTTGCAGTGGGCACGCTCTACTACATGGCGCCGGAGCAAGTGTTAGGCCGGGCGACCAGACTGGTCGACATCTACGCCTTCGGGCTTGTGCTTTATGAACTGATGTGCGGCAAAAGGGCTATGGAACAGGATTCCATGGAGCGCACCTTTTACCGGATCTTGAACGAACCCGTGGATTTGACGCCTGTGAAGAATTGCGCTTCTCCGGAAATTGCGAACCTGGTGCGGAAGTGCACGGAGAAAGCGCCGGAAGCACGCATCCAGAGCTTCACCGAAATTTGCTTTGAACTGGAGCGCTTGATCGCGGGTCCCACCTCCACCAAGCAGCTAGGAGCACCAACCCGGGCGCCGGCCGCTGCGCAGTCCGAAGCCAAAACTAGCAGTGTCTGGAAACTGGTGGGGACTGCGCTTGTGTTGCTGGTGATCGCTGCCGGCACCGTTTGGTTTTTCTTCTACAGAACGGCTGTTTCCACCGCCTCAAAAGCATCCATCGCAGGTAAAGCCGATGCAAAACCAGCACGCACTCTGAACGACCGTGCCGGTGACATGGTGCTGGTGTCCAAAGGTCCATTTCTGTTTGGTGCCGAGAACACGCGGATCGAGTTGCCAGACTTTTATATCGACAGGACCGAAGTGACCAACCGGGCCTATTCGTTGTATCGCAATGCTGAAAAGCTCAGCCCGCCCAAAGCGAACGGCGCTTTACCGGTGACAAACATAACCGTTGACGATGCGAGAGCCTTTTGTGAATGGGCGGGCAAGCGCCTGCCGACTGCGCAGGAGTGGGAGAAAGCCGCGCGTGGTCCGCTCGGCAACCCATACCCTTGGGGCAACGATCCGGATTCTTTGCGCGCGAATGTGAGTGACAATCCCAGCCTCCAGAAACAGGGGTTGATGCCTGCGGACGCGATACCCAGTGGGGCCAGTCCGTATGGCGCCCTAAATATGGCGGGAAACGCCTGGGAGTACGTTGGCGAAAGAATTCAGCCTAGCCCGAAAGCGATCGCTAATTTCAGGCCACTGGTCCGGCGCCCCTGTTCACTTGATGACGAGTGGGTCCGGGTGCGAGGCGGTTCTTATACAAGGCCCATCAGCGATGCGCTCTCCAGAGAATTCATCGAACTGCCTGGCTGCTATCGAGCGCCGGACATCGGGTTCCGGTGCGCCAAATAGGGTGGGCACGGCTGGCGCGCTCACTTACTGCAGAAGTTTGTCGATCCTTTGAATGTACGCC
>JBBQHD010000218.1:0-1581 GCA_038323665.1 Bdellovibrionales bacterium | reverse complement strand
TTTATCAAGCCGTCTGGAGCAGCGAAAACTGGTAAATGGACTCGCTTCACGTTCAAGTAACGTGAAGCGGATATAATTACGATTTAGCAAAGGTTGAGCAACTACCGTGCGAGTTTAAACGCTGCCGTAGGCATTGCTGTCTTGTGAGTTTTCAGCGTTTCTATGATTTAAGCCTTGTTTGATTTGTCGATGCAGAGTTATCAGTGCCAGATCTAGTCAAAAGGTGCAGCTGGCAGGCACCGGCATCGATACCATACAGCGGAGAATCCAGCGCCTACTCCTGCACGCGGGTCTAGACAGCTCCACAGCGTCAACTTCTAGTTATGCAGCATCAGAAATTTCAGATTCCAGTAACGATACCAGGATTACGGATTGGCTTCGCGAAACGGAAACAGTTGCGGACGTCAATGTACACGAGGACCAAACCTTGTGGTCCCCAGACATTGTGATTGGCATCGATATTGGTGCAACCTGTAAGTCTGGTTTATATGTTTCCTTCATCTAAGTGGCGACCGCTGATATGTGAAGATACCGGCGTGGCATATTCACTAGCTCCCGACTTCCAACGTACCATCATCTTTAATGCATGGCCAATTGACGATGGAGAACTCTCTCGTGACAAGGTCAAAACTACTATCGCCTATGGTAATCACTCTGGAAAGTTATTGATATCCGGACTCGGGCTGGCTCCATTCTTGAAGACTAAAGAGATCACGATTCAGAAATGGTTCTGGGACTTCATGGAGTGGAAAGATAAACAACCATCCTCAGAGATGCGGCGGACCTGCTGCAAGGAATTCTTGTCTTGCCTCTACGACTATTTGGCTATACATCTCGATAAAATCCTGCCACTTTGGGACCAGCGTGCAATTGAGTTTGTTTTCAGTACACCAAAACACAACACCTATGCGGGTTCGAAACAAGATATGGAGAGACTGATCAAAGCTGCGGGCTTTAGTGCTTTATCCAAACACTAAGTTAGCATCATCACCACAGAGCAAGCTATACTATCGGCTGTAGCTTTACCCAAAAAAGCTGATACTGTGCTCATCTATGATGCTGGAGCTATGGTAGCATGTATTAGTGTTTGCCAGATATCTTCAGATGTGGCCGCACGGGTTTTGGAAGTGATAAATTGGTCTACTAACACATATACAGGGTCTGCACATATGGATATCTATGCGGGAAGAGTCTTGAATGAAAAATTATTTCCAAATACGAGCGACATTGACGATTCCATATTATTTGAGGAGAACCTGCTACTGTATGGGCAGGAATTTGTGAAACGGTATAGGGAAGATTGGGAAGCATTCAAGAACTGTTACAGCCCAGGGCCAGTCACAGGTCCAGATTTCGTACTCTCGCTGCCAGATGTAGAATTGCGCATGACTTCTGCAGAGGTACAAGCTATATTTGACAGCGAATTGGAAAAGATGGTAAGTTACATTGAGCAGCAGGTCGGCCACGTTATTTTTGAGCAAGACTTAGTAGTCGACTGTGTTGTGCTTTCCGGCGGATTGGGAGCTCCGCCGTATATTCAACGGAAGATACAGAACCACTTCGCACGAGAGATCGAGGTGC
>JBBQHD010000217.1:0-1502 GCA_038323665.1 Bdellovibrionales bacterium | reverse complement strand
AACCTTGCGCCGGTACCGGGTGGGCTTTGCCGACCGTTCGTTTGGGTAGCGGCTGCCGGAGAGCACTCGCCCGACGGGGGCCACGCTGCGGGAACGGCTGACCCGGATCGGGTTGAGGCGGGAGAGCGGGCACGAGCACTTTAACGGGTGCATCGTCGTGCCCATCGAGGACCAGGCCGGGCGGGTGGCGGAAGTCTATGGCCGGCGGTTGAACGCGGGCGAACTGCGGCACCTGTATCTGCCAGGCCCGCACGGCGGCATCTTCAATCACGCGGCGGCGCTGGCCGGGCCGGAAGTGATCTTGTGCGAAGCGATCTTTGATGCGCTCACGTTCATCGCCAGTGGCCTTGACAACGTGACAGCGATCTTTGGCACCGAGGGCTTTACCGACGAACTGTTCACCGCGCTGCGGGAGCACAAAATCCGCATCGTGCGGCTGGCCTACGATGCCGACGAAGCCGGGGAACGGGCGGCAAAACGGGATACCGAAAAGCTGCGGGCGCATGGGATGGAAGTCTATCGGATCAAGTTCCCGTGGGGCATGGACGCCAACGAGTATGCCCGCAAAGTGACGCCAGCGGCGAAATCCTTGCGGCTCCTGCTGGGCGGCGCCGAGTGGGTGTCTTCGGTGTCTTCGACACATCCTACCGCCACCTTGCCTGAACAAAAGTCCGACGTGTCACCAGTGGTGCAGCCTGCCGCAAAGCAGCCATCACCTGAAAACCAAGCATCCATCAGCGTTCCCGTGCCTGCATCTTCTTCTTTAGCTGCTTCTTTGTTAGCCGCTGAACCATCCGCTTCCGTCGTTGCCATGCCCGTCGAGGAAGCGGCTAAAAAGAAAGAGCAGCCGATGCTCAGCGAGCGCGACGGCCTCTACTTCCTCACGCTGGAGGAACGCGAATATCGGCTGAGCGGACTGGAAAAGTGCATCGGCCTCGAATCCTTAAAACTTACGCTGCGGTTGCAATGGCGCGAGTACTTCCACGGGGACGCGCTCGACTTGTGCCGGGACTTGGAACGGCGGCGCTTCGTCGAGCGGGCGAGCGAGGAAACCGGGCTCACTGCCGACTTGCTCAAGCGGGACTTGGGCCGGTTGCTGTTGGCCGTCGAGCAGCACCAGGAAGCGAAACTGCGGGCCGAACGGTGCGAGGCCGCACGGGCGGAAATCGCCGGGCCAGTGCTCAGCCCCGAGGAGGAAGCGGAGGCGCTGGCCTTCTTGCGTGCTCCGGACCTGCTGGCGAAAATCACCGCGGCCTTCGACCAGTGCGGGGTCGTGGGCGAGGACAACAACAAGCTCACGGCCTATCTGGCGTGTGTCTCGAGGCTCTCGGAAAAGCCGCTGGCCGTCATCATTCAATCGACCAGCGCGGCGGGGAAAAGCACGCTCATGGACGCGGTGCTGGCCTTCTTCCCGGAGGAGGCGCGGGTGAAATACTCGGCCATGACCGGGCAGAGCTTGTATTACCTGGGCGAAACCAATCTGCGCCACAAAATCCTCGCCA
>JBBQHD010000216.1:0-2441 GCA_038323665.1 Bdellovibrionales bacterium | reverse complement strand
GAATACGCCAATTGGATTCCCAAGCGTCACCCAGAAGAGTGCGTCAGAAACGCTTACCATGTCCATTTCAGCGCGATGAAGGTCCCCGTCCCGCTGAAAACGCACTTAATATTCGTTGAGCTTTTGCTGAATGGGAAGGGGAAAATTGTCGTCCCAAATTGTCGTCCCACTGAAATTTCTCTGCGAGTTGCTTTTGTATCAATGGTTTGCTCTGCCTGTTTGTATCGTCACTCATCTACTCTTACTCTTTTCTGTATCCCACGCTGAGCCTAGACCGTAACATGCTGGCTCTTCCGCAAAGTTGACACTGCTGGTAAACCCTTAAGCCGCATGGTACAGCCTTTCAAAAGCAGAGACACGTGTAGGAGCGAGCGGATCGCCATCAATCCAAGCGACGATGCGAACGAGATTGATGGCGGAGGCAATCCCAATATGCTGCAAATGCGTTTTGTCTAAACCGATGTATCGGGAACGACGCATGCCAAAAGCCCGTATTCCTTGAGAAATTGTCGCTTCTATGCCTTGGCGTAGGGCATACTGTTGAATAAATGCGGGAGTCTGTTGTCGGCGGCGAGTTGCCTGCAACGCTTCATGTTGTTCTTGTGGACGTACAGTAATAGTTCGTCGCTGATCAGGCAAGGCTTTCATGGATACAGTTGGAACGGCTGGGGCAGGGGCCGCAATCTTTGATCGAGAACTTGATCTTGAACACCTGATGACCACGGCTGTCGAGGGCAGGTGTCCACCGAGGACTCATTTTTCCTTGAGGACAAATCGCTTGCTCATGTTCCCAATCCACGACAAACTGACTGATATCGAACCCCTGTTTGGCATTCGCCTGCCATTTGACATCGACCGATGCCGGACCAATAACCTCAATCCCGAAACGCTTCTGACTGCTGACCAGCACTTGAGAGGTTACGTATCCTGCATCAAGCAGGTGCGGTTGTGGGGAAAGGTCTGCTCGATGAAGCTCCTCTTGGATGATTTCAGTCATCGCTTCGTCAGTCTTGGTTGCAGGAGTGGTGGCAACATGAGTAATTAAATGTGGTTGATCCTGCTCACAGGTTTCTGTGAAATGCACCTTATAGCCGGTCCACATCATGCTGTGCTTTTTGCCTAAGCGAGCATCTGGATCGTAAGGAGAATTGATGAATTGTGCTGCCGGAGGAATATCTCCCTGTTCGCGCCACCGGACTTGGCCCCCCTCGTAGTAGTAGTTCTGTACCCATATCTGACGCAGGACTTCCACCGCAGGGATCTCCCGAAGCACCCTAGGTGCTAAGGGATCGAACACATCGGCGAGCAAGGTCCAGCCATCTTGCCCAATGATCTCAGCCACTGTAAGACGTTCTGCTTGGCTTTTGGGAAAACGACCTTCTTCGATGCGGTGTCCATAGCGTTCGATCCAAGCAGCATCGCTATGCTTAAGCAACCAGTCACCTGCGACAACAGCAAGGCTGTTGAGCGCAAAGCGCATGGCTTCTCCAACACACATGAGTCGATTGAGTGCCCGCACTTTAGCGAGGATGCGTGTAGAGTCGGTACGCTGGCGTTCACGTGCTTTGAGCCAACCATGCTCTTGAAACAGGGTCAGCAAGGTGTCTAACAAAAGGTGTTCAGCTTCGCCTTCAACCAAGCGCGTACGAAATTCACACAGTACAGTAGCGTCAAAGCCGGGATCAGTCAACTCCAAGCCCAGGAGATATTTCCAATCGAGGCGACCGCGCACTGCATCAGCAGCCTGTCGAAAAGGCGAGTTCTTCCATGAATTGCAAGACGGTAATCAAAGCAAGCCGCCAAGGAGCCTCAACTGGGCGTCCGTTGTGAGGAAAGAGATGCTCAAAAGACTGATCCTGATAGATAGTTCCAAGTGCATCACGTATCTTCATCAAGGTGTTCCCACGAGGATAGGCTGCACGTGCGACACGAACGGTCTCTTCTGGGACGATGAACTCATTTTGTGCATGCAATGTCATGATCTTGCTCCTGTTCTCGAGATTTTATTGAACACAATTCCTTTTATTTTCTATCTTAGCAAGGTCATGCAATGTACACCTCGGAAGTTTACCAGCAGTGTCAAAGTTGATGAAACAGAGAAAACACTGCTTGCTTGTTGACAATCGGAGGGTCGTTGAGTATGCTTGAGAGGCGGCTTCAGCAAAAAGTGAGAAGTCTGCAAAAACTGCCAAATGTCCTCCCGTAGCTCCTCATCCCCGAATCATCAAAAGAGCGGAAGAGCCAGCATGTTACGGTCTAGGCTCTTTACGCTACCCGTTAAGCTATCGGCAACTTGAGGAGATGATGCTGGAACGCGGGCGACATGTCGATCATACGACCATTTATCGCTGGGTTCAACAGTATGCCCCAGAACTGGATCGACGTTGCCATCCCCATATGAAAACGACGACTGATTCTTGGCGGGTTGACGAGACGTACAT
>JBBQHD010000215.1:0-1653 GCA_038323665.1 Bdellovibrionales bacterium | reverse complement strand
GACAGTTTGCGAAAGCGATGGTGCATCCTTCAGGGGAGACATCAATGACCAGCGATCAGAAAGTCATCAAAGCTAAAGTCGGGCTCCTTGCGCTTGCTAAGCAGCTGGGAAACGTGACGGAAGCCTGCGAGGTCATGGGCTGTAGGAGCAAAGCAGAGATGTCCGGTTCTTAGCAAAGCAGAGATGTCCGGTAACGGCCAAGGGGTCTCCTATGGAGCTCTTGCCCATGACCGCACGCGAACTCGATCGCATTCCGCTGCTCCAGCAAGTCCAAGATGGCTCGCTCAGCCAGGTTGCCGCCGCTGCGACCCTCGCGCTCTCCGAGCGCCAGGTGCGCCGCCTGGTGCGGGCCTTCGAGCGTGGCGGTCCTGTGGCGCTGCTCTCCCAGCGGCGCGGAAAAACGCCGAACAATCGCCTCGGACCGACGCTGCGATCGACCGTCTTAGAAAAGTATCAAGGCAACTATCGTGATTTTGGTCCGACGCTCTTGGCCCAAACCTTGGCGGAACGAGACGACATCCGGGTGAGCCGCGAGTGGCTGCGGCATCTCTTGGTCGAGCACAAGCTTTGGAAAACGAAGCGCCGTAGACGCAACGTTCATCCGCTTCGTGAGCGTCGATCGCGCTTCGGTGAGCTCGTACAAATGGATGGCTCGCCGCACGACTGGTTCGAGGAACGAGGACCGCGTTGTACGCTCCTCTTGGCAATCGATGACGCAACGAGTCGCATTACCGCCGCGCGATTCGATCACGCCGAAACCACCGACGGGTACTTCGGCCTCATCGGCGATCACCTCAAGAAATTCGGACGCTTTTGCGCCGCATATACCGATAAACACAGCATCTTTCGCTACGGCGGCACGAGCACCGGCGAGACCGTAGCGACGCAACTCCAGCGCGCGCTCGACGAACTCGACATCGACCTCATTTGCGCAAACTCACCTCAAGCCAAAGGCCGCATCGAGCGCGCAAACCGGACCTTTCAAGATCGCCTCATCAAGACGATGCGCCTCGAAGGCATCGCCGACCGCGCAAGCGGCAACGCATTTCTTCCACGCTTTCTGGACGCCCATAACGCACGCTTCGCCATCGAGCCGGCCTCCGACGAAGACGCCCATCGCGTAACGACCGGCTTCGAGCTCGAACGCATCCTCTGCCGCCGCGAAGAACGCGTCGTCACCAAGAACCTCATGTTCCAAGTCGACGATGATTTCTTCGCGCTCGTCGATCCGTACAGCCGCCTCAACCTCGCCGCCGGCTCCCGCATCGAGATCTCCCTCCATCCCAAGGCCGGCATGAGCGTGCGCCATGGCACCGCCGTACTCGAGGCCCACAACGCCGGCAAGCGCCTCCGCAACGCGCCGATCGTCGGCGCAAAAGACCTCAATGCTCGACTCGACCGCCGGATACCGAACCCCAACAAGGCCCACGTGCCCGCTGCAACGCACCCCTGGCGACGACCCTTCCCCAACCCGTAACCGGACATTTCTGCTTTGCAGAAACCGGACACTACCGCTTTGCGCTTACACCGCGACGCGCTCGCCGCTAGCCGTCTCCCGGCCGTTGCTCCTCGCGGTCGAGGATGCTGCGGTAGCTGGCGTAGCGTGAGGCGAGGATCGCGCCGCTCGCGACGGCCTCGCGAATCGCACAGCCG
>JBBQHD010000214.1:0-2361 GCA_038323665.1 Bdellovibrionales bacterium | reverse complement strand
TTTGTTTATTTGGGGTACGTCTATAAGAATCTACCAAATAAACTAATTAACCAATCGCCCTCCCCCCATGCCGCCCGCCTCCGCCCGCAGAGGAAGGAAGCAGCCCGGGGCGTCTGGGACTATCCCGTCCTAAGAAAAGCGCGCCGTAATGGTTCCCGGGCCGGCCGGCGGCGGCGGTGGATGGAATCGAGAGGGGATAGTTATTAGTTTATTTGAGACTTTCTTATATACGTAGGCCAAATAAACTAACTAACTCCCTCCAGATCCAGACAAAACCGGCCGATATGGGCCCGGCGGCAAAACGGCCGCAGGAACGGTTTCCTGCGGCCGCACCGAGGCGCGCGAGCGGAGATCAAGAATTATATGGCGGCGGCCATCCCGACGCGCCTGGCTTCGGCCTCAACATCTTTGTACGGGATAGGTGCGCAACCTCCTCGCTCCTCCTGTACGGTTAGCCAGCCCGTCATAGCATCCTGAATCATGGCGAGCGCTTCTTCGCGCGTATCGCCGTGGGAAACGCACCCTTCGAGTTCCGGCGCCTTCGTCACGTAAATCTCGTCCGTGGGGTCCCAATACATCTCAATGCTGTACTTGCTAATGTCTACCATGGCCCTCTCCCTCCCCTTCTATAACCCGTGCCGGTTGAAATAATCGCGTACTTCCGCAACCTGATACCCTTTCGCTTGCGATCCTCGCGGCTGAAGCGAAAGGTTCCCTGGGAAACCGTCAAGGCTGAAAACATGGTGGCTGCCGACGATCCGCATGGTAAAACCGTTATGCAGAAGGAAGGCGACCAGTTCCGCGAATGCTATATTATTGTCCGCGCTCCCGCCCATCAACGTCCGTCGAAATTTGTTCCACCTTGTCATTCCCGCATCCCCTTACCGTTAGCGTTCCTTACGCTGACAGTATACACCCTATTTATTAGGGTGTCAATGGAGTTTTTGGGAATATTCAAATTTTATTCGGTCGCTGCCTGAACCTTACGGGGCCGCCCTCGCCCTCGCTTCTCACTCGTTTCCACGGTCGCCCGCGCTGCCTCCGCCGCCTGTGCTTTTACGGCGCGCTGTGTTTCCCGGGCCACCCGTTGCGCTTCCCGTTCGCCCGGGGTGGGGAGCGGCGGCAAACCCGCCTCCGCGCGCCGGCGGGCATGGTATTCCAACGTACTCTGGCGCAGCTTTTCGCGTGTTGCGTCCGTAGTCGGCCGGAACCCTCCGCGCTGCCCATTCGCGCGGCTCGTTTCCGCCTTGCGCTCGCTCTTCTTCGTTCCGATCAGGTGCCAGTACGCCTTATTGATCGCCGAGGGGTCGGCATTCGCCAGGATCTCCTCCGGGGTCATATTCTTGTCCGCCATTCGCTTCCTCCACTAAATTCGGTGTTTGCAGTATACACCCTAATATAAAGGGTGTCAAATCCCACCCGGCCGGAATGCTTCCTTATTATACTAGGGTGCCACACGTCGAAAAAATAATTTATTTATCATCCGGTTTCTCCATTGACACCCCATTAAACAGGGTGTATACTCAGGACGTGCAAAGCAAAATGGGCCCGGGTGCTCGAACACCCCGGCCCGCCGAACCTCAGAATTTTGGGACTCGCTGAGGTTCGGATATTACCTGAAAGGTACCGAACGATGCAAATTGAGAAGGATGCGAAATGTTACCTGCTAACGGCGCGCGGCACCCTGATGCCCGCAACGTATGGCGGGCCCGTTTTTGAAACCGGGCGGTGGTTCGAGCAGGTACGGAGCCTTGAGGGCCGCCTGTACACCTGCCGGCAGGAAAACGTTCTCACCGAGGACGAAGGGCGCGCAATGCGGACCCAGCGCCGGGCCGAGCAGCTCACGGCCGAAGGGTATCGCGTTTCCCTGCGCCTTGCCGGGAACGCGGCCCGGTACCGCATTTATAGCGAGGAAAAGCATGGCCCGGCCGGCGGTTACATCCTCATGGAAATCCTGCCCGGCATTTTCTCCTGCTCCTGCCCGGCATACGAAAAGCATTGCGAATGCAAGCACTCCGAAGGGCTCCCCGGGCTCCTCCATTCCAAAGCGCATGAGGCGCGCAAGGCCGGCAAGGACGCCCACGCAGAAACGTACCATGCGCTCGCGGTCGGCGCTCACCTTCACCGGGAGGCGCATGTTCCCACCCCGCAGCCGGCCGCCGCGATCGACCACAGCCTGGCCGAGCGCCGCGCATGGTACGAGGCGAACGTAAACCGCGACTTCTAAGCGTCACCCCCCACCGCCGGCCCCCGCCCAAACACCCGGGCCGGCAATAAAAAAGAAAACCAAACAAAAAAAAGAATAATTAACCCAACCCCCCCACGTAAACAAACCCCCCAAAAAACACACAAAAAAAAAAT
>JBBQHD010000213.1:0-5539 GCA_038323665.1 Bdellovibrionales bacterium | reverse complement strand
CCTGAACCGTTAAATGCCATTTAGTTTCTCCGGCGGATATTTGTTTAGTTATTCCGGCACATTATTACTATTAACTGAATTAGCGGCAAAGTACCCTGCCACACCAGCAAGGTTTCTCGTCATCCTGGTATTGGGCTTCGCGCCCTTTCCAAGGGTAATTAGCTGCTCGACGGTAGACACCGACGGGTCAGAAAATAGAGTATCCAGCTTGGCAAACGTCCGCTTTTGCAAAAACGGCATTAGGAGGCGAACCGCTGCGTTCCCCACGTTAATACCCAGCAATCGCCCAGCAGCTATACCCGCCGGATTACCAGCTAGTTCTTTCAATTCCCCCTGGGACATGAGGCTAGGGTCTTTTGGTGTTCTGGCGTGGGCATTGGCCATTTCGCGCAGATAGTCCACCCCCCGACGCATCGCGGAGGCATCAGACACTGACAGCTTCGACGTACTCGCCACCGCATCCAGCGCAATATCCAGCCCGTTCTTCTGGTAATCATTCTCCGGCTTGGAAGCATCTCCAAGCTGCTTCGACAAATCCGCACCAGCATTTGGGTTAGGACGACCACTACCCTGCTTGCTAAACACCTTACCCATCACATCACTTAGGTAAGATTTAACCATCTCCTGCAATGCAACTGGGTCTTTCTGCCCAATAGCAGTCAGCGTTCCTTTAAGCCGTTGATCGCTCGGATCAGCTTTTGGGTTCTCACCATCTGCCAGCAGTTTAAACGAGGACGTTTTTGCCGCAGCTGCATCGGAGTACGAACCCTGCGGGCCGGTTAGCTTCTGCAAATCCGTGCCGGACTTGAGGTTACGCAGTCCCTGTTGATCCGCTTTATACCCCGCATCTGCCTGCGCATACCCATCCGTGGTGTCATTCCGCAGGTTTTTGAGAGTATTAATCGCCGGCGACAGCACTCCGTTCTCCGACAAATCCGCAGGCTTTGTGTTCAACCGAATGCTGGGTAGGTTCTGCTTCAAACTCACGATGAAGTTATGCAGTTGCCCGCTGGTCTGCAAGTTCTCAACCCCATCCCGCATATGGGCCAGGTCGGTCATCAGGGAAGTATTTCCCACCTGATCTCGCATCATATCGGTGATCTTCTGCGATGCCTCCGCTTTGCCTTCCGGCGACAGCACGTCAACCCCTTTGATCGCATCCAGTGCGCTGTCATGTGCTTGCTGGGCCGAAGCTGCATCCTGGTCAACCGAGGAATTAATTTTTGTCGCGGCTCGCCCAACAGCACCCGGTTGCGCGGTGACAGGAACTGCCGAGTCGCTCATCGCACCCGTGTTCTGAGTCAACGGCTGCTTTGACGCCACCAGTGCATCCACATGATCCTGCGGCACACCAGCTGCCACCAACTCACTCGGAGTGAACTGGTGTTGAGCTGGCTGACCCGTGTTTAGTCGCTTAACCGCGATCTGCGTTCCAGTATTGCCGAGTTCGTTTAAGTTAAACACTGGTGGGGTAGCGACTTCCTTCGCCGCATTTCCCAGGTTCAACCTGTTAGTATCCGCAGCTGTTGCGTTGTTCCTGCGTTGCTCTGCCGCTTGATCATTCCTACTCTGCCGCAGCATCTCGTCAGTCGCAATATGCGCGACGTTCTGGTCGTTGATGGCAGCTGTCAAGTCTCGCCCGGTAGCACCGGCATTAGCTGCCAGCTGATCATTCGTCGCTGTTCGGGAGTCGTTTAGCTGCCCAGCGTAATTAGACGTAGCCGCTCGCTTGGCATCTGTCACTACTCCAGTCGCAGCTTCCCGCACATTATTTGCGTTCGTTTGTTCAGTCAACGTTCTCCCACCAATCCCGTCAACAGCCGCATTGCCCATAGCTTGCAGCTGTTCCGGCTGGGCTTGGATATTTGCAATCGTCTTAGGTGCGCTGGTTTCGCCTACCAGCGCACTTTCAATAGCACCTAGTTTACCTTTTGGTCCTGATAGATGATCCAACGTGTTGGAAGAAAAACCATTAGCCCGAGCATTGCGAGCAGCAGCGCCAGCATCCCGCACAGCTTGTTCTTGCTCTGGGGTTGTGATTGCACCCTCCAACAATTTATGCACCGGTTTTGGCAGTAATGCCTTAGCTGCTCCGGCAGCATGAGCAGCCCCAAATGACGCCAATATAGCCGTGATATCTTTATACTTATCCGGCGCAAGTTCTGACGCTATTTGCCCCACAAATCCGGAAAAAGCCTGCAATCCATGCTGCGCTAGACTTCGAAGTCCACCGATCGGATTTGAAGCTGCTTGAATAGTTGCATCCGCAATCCGACCAATATCAGTCGTCGGACGATCGGCACCGATTAAGTTCGGAATAAAGTTTCTAATTTTATCTTCTTGACGAAGTTGTTCTTGGTTAACAGGGGAGTCATTTCCTCCGAAAAGTGGTAAAATCTCAAAAGGGTCTTCCAGGCGCATCACACGGCCTGCGGCAACAAGAGCGCTGCCCAACCCACGACCCGCTGACCCAAGAACAAACTTTCCACCATTAGCCAAATCTTCCCCAACCGACGAGGGTTTATAAGCTGGCACACCGTCGGACTGCGGGGAAGTTGAAGCTGGTACATCAATCGTTGTCACAGGAGTTTGATAATTACTCTCGTGATACATCGCGGTTAACCGCTTCGCGCCCTCGGCATCACCAGCAGCATCCGCATTACGGATGGCTTTCAAGATGGTATCTGGATCGCTCATTTCGAGTACTTCGCAAGGAGGTCAGAGTCAGATTTTGACAGCGGCGATCTTTGCGTAGTTGTTTGATGTGGCTGCGCAACGACCTGATCAATGGTTTGCGCACCAGCTGCTTTTGCCACACCAGCTTCTGTTAGCATAGCATTGGCGCGAGCGGCGTAATCCGCGGGACTGCGGGCAGTATTTAGCAGTTCAATATTTCTCCTACGATCTTCAAGCGCAGTTCCTGCTCTCGCGGCAACGAGATTATAAGCGTTAAGCACTGCATTATGCTTAACCATCAAATCGCCAAGTCTTGGATCACTATTTCCAGACTGCACCATTTGCTTAAGCTGAGTAAACGGCACGAAGTTTCCACGCGGAAGGGCGGCAACTGCGGATAGCGCCAACGGCACTGCTTTTGTAAGTTCATTCGCACCGTAGTCAGTTTTAGCAATAATATTGCTCGTCGTGCGAGCGGCTGCCGCGGCCCCTACCATACGCAAGGTTGCTGATGTGGTATCAGCCGCCGACAACCCAGCTTTATGCAGCGCATCCACGCCCGCCGATTGAATAGCCGCGATCGTAGCACCACCCTGCGTGCCCCGACCGACGTTTTTCAGAACCGACGAGTCGCCAAGAACGGCCAGTCGATAACCCGCGTTAGAGATGGCTTCCGGTGTCCATTGCGATGATGCCCGAATTGCCCTTGTTTCCTGCAACTCTTGCCCACGGAAGCTTAGATTACCCTGCGATACTTTAAGCTGCCCGGCCGCGTTTCCTTCATCAACCCCTTCATGACGAACCTTGTCAATAAAGTTAGGATCAGCTGCTTCAGCTGCCGTAAGAGCCGTGTTAGTCTGCGGCCGACCATCGGCACCAAGAATAACCTTATCCTTGTAATCCTGCGGCAGGACACTACCCGGCGCCTGATCCTGCAGCGCAGTAGCAATCCCATTCACATTGGTCATAACCTTCGGCAACGTCATGCCATTATCAGCCGGGCGCATATGCCCGTCTTTGCTGACCATCATGGTAACGTCGTTGCCCTGGGCATCCTTCATCTTAACCGGCGTTTCGCTGTAATTATAAGCGTTCTTCATCCGCTCTTCATTAGCAGCCATTACCGATTTTTGATATGCTTGCGCCAACGGATCAGCTGACGACATTAGCGCGAGCTGATCTTCTTGCGAACCACCGAGAGCGCTAGCAATAGCTGCGTGCGCCGGGGGCATTGGTGCGCCAGTTGGCGGGGGCGCGGGCATGGGTGGCGGCGATTGACCCGCGCCGGGGGCCATAGCGGGTGGCGGCGAGGCGCTATCCATTGGTGACGGGGGGGAGGATGGCGCACCAACGCCGGGGGCGGAAATCGGCGGGGATAGTACCGGAAACGATTGCGGGCCGTTAGGGGCCATTGTCGGCGGTCCGCCCGCCGGAATAACCGGCGGGGTTTGTGATTGCCCAGCTGTGTTAGATATGGGCGAAAGTTCTGGATTTGATCCAGGATGCATGGTTTTCAAGAGCGCGGTTGCTATCCCTTTGTGGTCCGCTGTGCGCTGGGTGTTAACATCAGTCGCCATTTTATCCGCGCGCCTAAACTCCGACCGAGCTATTAACGCTTGCGCAATCTTCGCCAGCGGATCAGCGATCGTATAGTTCTTCTCATTCGGCGTAACGGACTGACCATACAACTGCCCAGCGATATCTCGCAGGCGGCTAATCTGATTAATCTGGTTTTCATAACCAGTAGGAATATACACTCCACCGTTAATGGCTGATGTAACCGGAACATTTGTCGGACGAGATGCCATCGCGTTAACCCCTTCCAACGTAAGCCGCGCCTATTCCACCAAGTCCGCCCAGCAAACTCGACCACGGAGCCATCTGCGCGTTGTAGCTAGCCATCTGGGCGTTAAACCCGTCGTTAGTCGCAGCGTATACCGGCGCGGCCCCGACGTTCGCGGAGCCGGTCTGCATAAACTGCGGCATATTAACCTGATTGCCAGTTCGCAGCGCATTGAGCGTGTTGATCGGATCGTTCCGGAAGAACGACTGCTCCTGAATCCCCTGCTGCCGCGAGCCGTTTGCGAAATTCGCCGCAGTCGAGTCCAGCCCGGCCATGCGGCTCTGCTCTTGCCCGCCGGTCAAGATTGCCTGCGAAATCGCATCGTTCTTGGCATTGTTAAACTGGCGATAGGAATTGTTATACGCTTCACTACCTGGCTGCAGTCCCTGATTAGCCAAAGTAGCCTTCAAATGCTCCTCGGTCGCGTTAAGCGTTGGCATTTCCCGCGCCAGCACTGCACCAGTAGTAGCATCCCTCTGCGCGCTGTAGTCTTGCGACCCAGGTAAATTATTAACTCGACTCGCTAATCCACTGGTATCGTACGGTGTATTAGATGTTTGAGAAACCGTGCGGGTTCCCTGCAACGCCGCATCATTCAGTGCGCTGCTGATCTGATTACTTTGATCGTATAGATGCTGCTGCCCCGGCGAAAGCGTTGTCGTTGCTGTCTGCGTCGGGATGCTGGTGCCATCTGGCAGCGTTTGCGAGCCGGTATTAGCGTAACTCAACGAACCGTTTGGTCCTACCTGATTAACTCGGCCAAGGGTGTTGGTCGCAACGGCTGCGTTAACATTAGCAGAACCCTGCTCTTTCGCAGCGGCTGCGTAATCAGGTGCTGCTGGGGCTCTTGGTTTTCCCACTTGGGCATTTCCTTTTCAAGGTGAGCCAGCGGCAGGTGTCTCGGCTCATCGTATAGAGCAGTAGATTGCCATCTGGTGCTGCATCCTTGAGGGTCGCCTCAAGCGTAAATCCGATGTGCGTTATAAACTGCGTACACCGAATATTTGTTGACTCTACAGG
>JBBQHD010000212.1:0-2264 GCA_038323665.1 Bdellovibrionales bacterium | reverse complement strand
GGAGTTGTCCCGGACGCGGCGATAAAAGCGGCCTCGTTAACGGCCGGAGCGGGCGCGGCAGCAGGCGTGAAGGGCACCGAAGCTGAGGCGCTGACGCTGGAAGCGCCGACGATCAAAGACAAGCGCCCCGAATCTGAAATTCCCGTGTTTGTCGAAAAAGCCGAATCAAAAAAAGCGGGCAGCTCAAGCTTGGAGCGTCTCGTGATGACTTTGTTCGTCGTGTGCGCACTTCTCGGGGCCGCACTTTTTGGTTTGAAACGATGGGCTGCTCGTCGCGGTAAGAACATCGCGAGCCCAACTAAAATTCAAATTTTGACGCAGCATCATTTGGGGCCGAAAAAGAGCCTCGCGATTATTCAAGTTGCGGGCGAAGCCATCTTGATTGGTATTACGGACCAAAATATCTCGATGCTGAAGACTCTCGCGCTGATTGACGACGAAGTGCCGGGGCACGTTCCGAGAAACTTCGCCGACGAGCTCGACAACGATGCGGGGGCGAGAGAGGCCGCGCAGCAGATGGCCGATGAGGGTTTCGACGGCGAAGTCGAGAACTTCGCGATGAAGGGCCTTAGCGACGTTCGAGATATGGTCAGCACACGATTTGGTCGTCGCAGCGGGCGAGATGCATAATGGTCGCAATGTCGATCCGTCCTAACAAATGGGTCCGTCGTGGGCTGCTTGGGCTGCTGATCGCGGCGCCTGTACTTTTGTTCGCGAATCTGGCCGAGGCGCAAGTCACGTTGCCTTCGGTGAATCTTGGTTTCAAGACGACGAATAACCCTCAAGAGGTCGTCAATACGGTCAAAATTATTTTGATGATGACGGTGCTGACTCTTGCGCCCGCGATTCTGATCATGATGACGGGTTTCTCGCGCTTCATTATCGTTTTGTCATTTCTTCGACAAGCGCTTGGAACTCAGCAGATGCCTCCGAACCAATTGCTGGTGGGGCTTGCCTTATTTCTTACTTTTTTCGTGATGCGGCCGGCGTTCGAAGAGGTGAATACGAACGCCCTTCAGCCTTTTTTAGCGAACAAGATCAACCAAGAAGTCGCGATGGATACAGCCCTAGTTCCATTGCGACGGTTTATGTTCAGTCAAACGCGCGATACCGATCTTGGCTTGTTCGTGAAGCTAGCAAAGATGGGCACACCCAAGACGCGCCAAGATGTCCCGACAATAGTTTTGGTTCCCGCTTTTATTATTTCAGAACTCAAGACGGCGTTCCAAATCGGCTTCGTGATTTATCTACCCTTTCTGGTCATCGACATGGTGATTGCCAGCGTCTTGATGGCGATGGGCATGATGATGCTTCCGCCGGTTGTTATCTCGCTTCCGTTTAAGATTATGCTTTTCGTTTTGGTTGACGGCTGGACTCTGCTGATTGGTTCGATGGTCAAAAGTTTCGGGTGATGAGGTCATTGGTTTCAATCTTTGCGCAAACCTGCGCAAAGCAGAGTAGCCCAAAGGGCGGAGCGACGTAATATGACAGAAGAATTAGTCATGAAACTGGGGCAAGAAGCCCTGAAGACGACGGCGATGGTGGCGGCACCGATGCTCGGGGCCGCGCTCGTCGTGGGTCTGCTTGTTTCGATCTTTCAAGCCATCACTCAAATCAACGAAGCGACTCTCACTTTCGTCCCCAAGATGATCATCATCGGATTGGTGCTGGTGCTAGCCGGACCCTGGATGATTGATGTGATGTCGTCTTACACGGTCGGCCTGTTCGAGAACATGTCGATCTTCGTTCGCGAATAGGGGCTGACCAGATGGCTCCGTTTCGCATTAACGAAGTAGAAATCTTGGTGTTCGGTCTGGCCCTTCTGCGGGTCTCGACGTTCTTCATGACGTGGCCGGTGTTTTCGCAGTTCAGCGTTCCTCAACACGTCAAAATTTTATTTGCGGTCGCGGTGACGTTTTGCATTTTCGCGGTCATTCCACGCACGGGATTGGTCGGTCAAACTTACGATACCGGCCTTTTCTGGCTGGCCATGAAAGAAGTTTTGATCGGGCTTTTACTAGGGTTTGTCAGTCGATTGCTTTTCTACGCCGTCGAGTGCGGCGGGCACTTGATGGCCGTGTCGATGGGCCTGGCGAGTGCGACCGTCTTCAGTCCGGCGACGGGTCAGTCAACGCCGGTACTTGAAAAATTCTACGTTGTTCTTTTGACGCTCTTGTTTCTTGGTTTGAATGCTCACCACACGTTTATCTCGGCGATGGTCGAGAGTTTTACGATCATTCCGATTTCGCCGACGGGCATTGATC
>JBBQHD010000211.1:0-1555 GCA_038323665.1 Bdellovibrionales bacterium | reverse complement strand
GTCGCCATTTTTCCCTTCAACTTTGCTTGGCGTTTCACTGCACTCTGACGTACAGCATGCGACGTCGTGCGTGGGCGGCAGAAAAAAACCCGAACAAGCTTATTTGGGTCTTCGGTCGGCGCGACCGTCACTTACCGTTGTATGCCAGAGGTTAGTCATCATCCATTCGGCAACAGCTGACGACGCTTCGATCATACAAAAGATGATTACCCGAAGGGCAGGCTGTGTTTTTCACGGTTAGCCAGCCCACAACAAACCCGTCGGCTGTCTCTTCGTATTTACGAATGTACTGTACAGCACCCATCCCACCCATTAAGCGTCATCATGTGCCGGCGCAGCAGCTTTTTCGGCCGCCGCGGCGATGATAGAGTGGCCGGCTATTTGTGTTCCCGTCGATTGTTCCGCGGCAATATCTATCCGTCTTTATTCCGAAGCGTGTTTACGCAGTTTTTTATCCACGCAAGCGGCTGGGGAAAACAACAGTTGCGACCGAAGAAGTCACTTGGCGAGCCATTTTTGGACTAGGTTAAATCAAGAGCCAGCCGACATCAGTCGTTCACGTTGTGGCCGTTTTTAAGTGTCGTTTAATAGTGGCGGGTCACAAAATGCTCGCGATATGATAAACCCAACAAATTACCACTTTGTGCAAAGCTATACGTTTTTATTTTTGAAGTTCTTATTAATTATTTCTGTCGGAATGCAGTTATTTCGTAATCAATTAATGAGATCGAGAATTCCGCCGTGGCTAAAGTTTTACATAAAATCTCGAATAAATACTGCGAAAACTCAGTCATGTTGATTTCTGGCGTGCGACTCGATCGCAGGACTGCGGCGGCCCAAGCGGGATAGTTACTTCCGGTTCGAGCACTGGCATTTCCGGCAGTTGGTGGCGCCACCTGTCGAACATGTCGTATTGCTAATGTGAAATGTGGCTAATAAACCAATCAAGCGCTACGCTTGCACACTGCAGTTGCAAATTTGACAGTTTTTGTGGATTTTTGGGAAAAGTCGGAAAAAAGTCTTTGCAATTTGCGTCTAGTTTTCCCGTCAAAATGCCGGACTTTCTACTGCGTGGATAAAAGTTTAAAACCATAATACATCCAAAATGCACGGCCCGGAGGGGAGTGGAAGCTTTGGCGCACTGCGAGCCGGGTGTAAGGAATTAATTACATTTATTTTTTCCAGGTTTTTTTTCAGCGTTTTCTTTTTCCTGAATCACGCCGGCTTAACTTTTTTTAATTTGTTGTAGTTATGGAGTTCATCGCAGCGTATGGATGGATTCTGGTTGGACTGGCCGCGCTGGCGTTTCTCTTCAAGGAAAAAGTTATTCCGCGACTGTGGCCGGATAAGCCTACCACGACGACCATCGAAGCAGGTTGGGCTTTGGCAAATTATTTTATCGTATTTTCAAGAAGGTTTTGTGTGTTTGTAATTGGGAATTAGAACGGGTTAGTTTGTGGTAGAGGAAATGTTGGTGAGAAATCTAAGTTGACTTTCCGTCACGGTTTGTTGTGTCTTAGTTGGGTTCACGTTTGATTGATTGATTGATTGATTG
>JBBQHD010000210.1:0-1536 GCA_038323665.1 Bdellovibrionales bacterium | reverse complement strand
TTCGGACTGGAAGTCCTTGAGCAGAAAGCCTGGCGTCGTGGTCATGCGGTCGCGCTCGAGCTGCCAGAGGTGGATCTGGTCGATTACCGTTGCGGGGAGGACGCTGGTGGTGATTGTGGGCGGGGCGGAGGGGTCGAGGGTGCTGCTGGAGGTGGAGGTGTTCTTTTGGCGGCGCATCTGCGGATGGGCGTGTGTGGAGAGGTAGGCGATGATCTGGTCGGCAGTGATGCCGGCGTTGACGGCGCGGCGGATGGAGTGTTTCGAAATTTTTGCCGTGACGAGGTTGGGGTGGCGGGAGCGGAGGTTGGTGAAGAGGGCTAGGAGGGCGATTTGGAGTGGCGCGGAGGTGTAGGCGTAGAGGCGACAGTTGGTTTCGAGGATGATGAAGCCAGAGACTTGGGAGGTGGTGCTGGAGGAGGTGGTGGATGTGGAGCGCGTGTGGGTTGGGGCGAGGGACGAGCCCAGGGTTGTGGCGGTGTGGGTGAGGGCGCTGACGGAGTCGGCGGTGAGGGTTGTGGCGAGGCGGGTCGGGTAGAAGGTTGAGGGGGATTTTGGGGGGCGGTAGAGAATGCCAAAGTCTTGGAGGTCTGGGAGCATAGATTGTTGGTTTGGGGTGAGGTTTGTGGTAGAGTAGGCGAGGCCGAGTTCCATGGAGGAGACGAGGAAGAGGAAGGAGAGGACGTCGACTTTGGACATGCCTTTGGCGTCTTCGGCGAGGCCGACGTAGAGGAATAGCAGGGCCCAGACTTGGGTGTTGACGTCTTGGAGGACGAAGGCGAAGCCTTCTTTTGTGATCTTGGGGGTATAGCCCTGACTTGCTGTGCCTGAAAGCTCTATCAGGTGGCCGGCTTCCAGAAGGTGCATGACGCCGCGTGAGGGTTCGGCTATCTTCCTGCCATTTTCGTCGACTGGTACGGCGGAGGAGCCGACCATGTAGCCGAGAATGCCTTCCCATTGCTCGCGTGCGAATTTGTCCAGATCCTCGATCTTGACGGATGAGGCTTGTGGTGTGGTTGAGACCTCACCGAATGACTTCACAGATCCACTGCCTTCCAGAGCCTGTCTTAATGAGCTTGCGAAGTTCTCGGTCAGCTGATAAGCTTTGGCAGCATTAAGGCGTGTGTCACTAAAGATGTGATAGCGATGGAGGAGATCTAGAGCATGTTCCTTTTCCTTCAGACTGCTTGGGTTTGTCATCAGGTCTAAATCAGAGACTGTCAAGGGAGCCCTCATGTATAGCATGAACATGACGAAGCTCTTTGCGAGGCTAGAAAGGCGTTTCCGGAAGATGGCGAGGGCTGATGTAGGGTTCTTGTACAGCCGATAGAAGTCCGTTCCGGGCAACTGCTCCAGGTCCCAGGAGTTGAGCGCAACGTCCGCCATGTCGTGCGACTCTGTAACTTCTAGCAGATTGCGCTACATGTGAGAGGTCTCGACCTAGAGGAGACCACTTCGATCGGGCCTCTCTGGTGGGAAGAGAGTACTCGTATTTGATGCCTGTCTTTTCAAAGACTCGGAAGATGCGATACCTTGTCT
>JBBQHD010000209.1:0-1522 GCA_038323665.1 Bdellovibrionales bacterium | reverse complement strand
GATGGGCCGGAAAAACACGAAATTGGGATGCTGTAAAAATAGTAAATTTAAATCCCTTGAAAGAAAAAAAGAAATCGAATACAAAAGAAAAACTTCAACTAGCAAGTTGATCTAGGCGACAACTATCCTGAAATCTTCCGGTCCACTGCCTAACTACCGATATTGTTTTGCCATCAAAATCTATATCGCTCCATTTAAGACCAAAAAGCTCGCCTGATCTCATTCCTGTCATTAAAGCCATCACCCACATTGGATACAAACGATGATTGGTTGATTTTGCTTCCCTTAGAAAAATCTCAACTTCTTGTGAAGTTAAAACCTTTTGATCTGCATCAGGAGCTTTAATTTGAATCCCAACACAAGGATTGCGATCAAGATGCCCATCATCTACCGCCATCTGGAAAATTCTTTTCACCATTTTTAAAAGTGTTTTCCTAGTCCATGGAGATAAACTTAAATCCACTTCCTCAAAAATAACGCCATAAACTTGCTGCTTTGAAATTTCAGATATTGGTATTTTATCCCATTTGGGCAAAATCCATTTTCCCAACTGCTTATCGTAATTATAGATCGTTGATGGCCTATGGGCGATTTTCATTCGATTTAAGCACTCATTAAACCATTCACCAAATCTATAGGTTTGTTTTTGTTCTTTCAAAAAAGCAATTTCGCGTTTTAATTCAAATTCTAAAACCTCTGCTTTTCTGATCGATTCAATTCCGCGTTTACGTTTCTGAATTCTTTGGCCTTTGCCGTTAGAACCATTCACGTAAACTTCGTATAATTTCTTGCCATTGTCTTCGTACTGTTTAATTGCCATAGAAAAACTCCTCTTTTTGGGGCTTTTCGCAATCAAACTTAAAACGAAGTTTACTGGGCATTTTTACAACTTCTTTTAAAGACTCACCGATTCTGTTTTCAAAGAACTGCGGGGATTGGCCCCCGCATGAATTCACTGTGATATTCCTAATTCTTAAGTTCAAGTATTTACCCCGCTGGTTAAAATATGATTGGATGCATTTGTAGAATTGCGTTTGTTTTTATAGTTGTCGTAAATTCCCCAACAGGGTGCCCAATCAAGGAAATTGAAATTACTCACCTATGCCGAAACCATTAATATCCTTGGCTTTTTTTAAAATTTAAAAAAGCCCTACCTTGCACCTAGGTGTAAGGTAGGTGTAGCCCAGGGGTAACCTGATTTTCTCATTAGTTTTTCGCAGTTTTATGGCAGCAAGGAATTCCAAAGTGCAAATACACTTCTCCCGTCTAGCAAATAAAAAAACATGAATGGCATTGGATAAGAACAATTAGCTTATTCTAAAATACTTCTGCAATACCTTCAGCAGCAATCAATTCAGCAGGAAATCCTCGCGGCTATCCTCGGATTTGGGTAATAAGTATGAACAGATTGATGGACTATATCCTCAAGTGCAGTTCACTCAGGATGGTGCAAAAATTGTTGGGATAGGTTGGATGGCTCCAACATACAAAATTGTTGTTCTAGACTTAGCAAGCAGAGAAA
>JBBQHD010000208.1:0-1680 GCA_038323665.1 Bdellovibrionales bacterium | reverse complement strand
CTAAGGTTGAGAAAACACATTATATGAAGAATGTTCTGATTATAGACGAAAATGAATTAAATCGGAATTCTTTAAAAACTCTTTTCGAGGCCCAGGGCACGACCGTTTATACAAGCGGCACGATTGAAAAAAGCATTTCGATCTTACAAAGTCTGCTGTCTGGCCAAAATGCTCCTCAGATTATTATTGTGGATATTCGATTGCCCGGTTGTTTTGGTTTGCGCGCCTTGTATCTGATTCAAAACGCACTTAAAGGACAAGACATCCCTTTGTTAGTTTGTTCCAGTGGTTATAATAGTTTTGCAGCCAGCATTATGAAACTTTTGGGTGTGGTCGGATATTTAGAAAAACCAATGCTGGTCAAAAAAATCTATGAATTTGCTGTTAACATTATTGTGGAAAAAACTGCACCAAAACAAGAAGAACAAAATCAAGCAGCTTAAAAATCAAAAATAGTTCCGGCATAAAAGAAACTATCGCGGCGATGCTTAAACTGAAAGTACTTCATCCGTGGATCCATCCCCGCATAAGCTCCGAAAACAACGCGCATGACTTGAGTATTTTTAGGATCAAAATGATTTCCAGCCACATAGCCCAATTGCAAATGCGAAGACACCTCAAGGCTTGCATAGCCATATTCTTCAAATCCCAAGGCAATAAACTTTGAAAATTTTTGCGGACTGGACGCAACTCCGTTGGGAAACCATTCGACAAATTGTTCCGCCCCGAAAAAAGGCAACTGCGGACTGCTGATGACAAACGGCCTTAGTCCTCCGCCAAAACGCCAAGTGTGCTCGACATCTTTGATATAGCGAAAATCAAAAACTTCGTTGCCCAAATCTGGCCCAATTAAATCAAGATCTGGCACATTGTCTGCGATATGTCCCGATTGATGCGTCCAAATAATAGCTGCCCGTTCATCCGACGAGAAATTAAAATCGTAAGCTAAACCCACACGAACATCATTGGTTTCCACATGCACGGTGCTGGATGAATCATCCACCTGATAACTTGTATTGATCGAAGCATGCATCACCAATTGCGAAGGCAAATCTGCTTTTGGAAATTCAAAAAGCGCAGTAGAACCCCCAACCCCACCCCAGCCGCGGACACCGCTGCGAAAAAGTAAAGTAGTTTGCGGTTCGAACAGGTGCCCATAAGTAAGAAATTGCTTATGGTGGGACTCGGGATTGACCACAACTTCCGCATTGACTGTCTGAAATAGGAATAAAAACAGCAAAAATAATTTTTTAATATGAAACAAGATGACTCCTAAAGCTAATTGACACTTTTATATTATTAAATATTATTCACTGGAATTGGTCTAGGCTCAAGACAAGGTTTGAAAATTTTTTGAACGGTTTGACGGTCGCTTGGCTTTGTACTCAATTCAAAACACCCGATTGATCCAGCCGATCTCTTTCGGATTGCGCGTCACTAGTTTAATTTTTTGCACACACGAATACGGGCAGCCCGAGATTTTAAGTATTTCTAAATCCAGTTGTTCACAAAAATGATCTGGTAAGTAGGCTATGGCTTTGCCACCGACGACAAGTTCTTCAATCAGTTTTAGGCTCGAGGTCAGATAGCCTATTTTTCTTGGAAACTGGTCGTCTCGCCATCCATCCAAAGATTGTTTGGCCCCGACTTTTCCTAAAATTGGATGATCAGGACTGACGA
>JBBQHD010000207.1:0-1861 GCA_038323665.1 Bdellovibrionales bacterium | reverse complement strand
CATCACGCTGCGGATAATTTTACCAACAGAATCCACATGACCGGAAACCAAATGCCCATGGATGCGGTCGCCTAAACGCAGGGATCGTTCCAAATTTAAGGGTTTGGTTTTTAAAAATTCGGGCGTCCAGGATAAGATTTTTAAGGATTCGACCCCTAAACAAAATTGCATTTCCGTATCGGTGAATTTTTCCAAGGTCAGGCAGACACCGTTGACGGCAATGCTGTCACCGTTTTTAATGTCATCGAATAAGCCTGGGCGCTGAACAGAAAAACGCAGAATTTCATTCTGATTTTCTGCTGTGATGCACTTGGAATGAGTTTCAACAATTCCCGCAAACATGATTGCAAAAAACTAACAGGTCCCTTGCACATACGCAAAAGGAACCTATGGACATGCCTTCGGCTTTGTATGAATTACTGAGCCGCAGGGCCAATGTGCAGTTCAAATGTAAACGCTTTATTTAGTACATAGTATATAGTATACTATGTACTATGTATAGTCGCACAAAAGATCAAATAATTGAAATCATTAAGAAAAATGGGCACGCACAAGTCAAAGAATTAGTGCATGACCTTGGGCTTACCCAAGCTGCGATACATCGGGCTTTGAATAAGCTGATGGATGAAAAGGTGCTTATTAAAAAAGGCAGCCCTCCGCAGGTGTTTTATTTTTTAAGTAAAAAAGTGCAGCCAGCCAGTAAGGTTATTGTTTCTGAACAGCAAAGAAAAATCCTGGATGAAAACTATGTTTATATCAACCCAGTAGGAAAAATTGAATCAGGACTAGAAGCCTTTATGGATTGGATGCACAGCACTCGCAATATGCAAAATCCCGAAAAATGCATCGATGATTATATTGAAATTTTGATGGAGGCGCAAAGTCACAAAAAAAAACCATATCATCTGATCGATGCCACCGACAGGTTCAACAAAATTTTTCCCGTTAATCATTTAAATCGAATTTTTTATCATGATTTTTATAGTCTGATCAAATTTGGTAAAACAAAAATGGGCCAATATCTTTTCAATGGGAAACAATCTCAGAATAAATCAATTATAAAACAAATATCAAAAATCATCGGGTCAGACATCAAAAACCTTATCAAGTTGGAAAAAATTGATGCCATCGCATGGACCCCGCATTCGATTCCCAGGAAAGTTTCCTTTCTGAAAGAGATCGAAAAAAATTTGAATTTAAATTTTCCTAAAATTGAGATTGTTAAAGTTTACAGCGGGGATATTCCCATTGCCCAAAAATCATTGGCAAAAATTGAAGAAAGAATTCAAAACGCCAGGGAAACAATGGTGGTTGTTCCGCAAAAAATAACTGCACAGAATATTTTATTGGTGGACGACGCAGTTGGCTCGGGCGCGACGATGAATGAAATTTCCGAAAAATTAAAATTCAAAGGTGCAAAGAAAATTGTGGGCTTTGCCATTGTGGGTTCTTACAAAGGCTTCGAAGTTATCAAAGAAGTTTAAAAAGCATTCTTTTGCTGCGGCACTGCAAGAATAATAAGCATTTACTCATGTGGGCATGTTTGATACTTCAGACCCAGTTTAACCAAAGGAGGCCTTGTGCCACAGACCAAATTTTTATCGATATTTTTAGCAGCTGCCGTTTTTAGTTTTTCACTTTTCAGTTCGGCAAGTCCGCGACTTTACCGAATCGAGCCAAGCAATACCGGTGCCTATGCCTTTGCTTGGGGACTTGCATCTGGAAAAGCATTTGATTTTGAAGAATTTGAAAAAAAAACATCGGAAGATATAATTAGTAAATTTATGGACGAGACCAAGTTCGCTGGATACATCGTCGATATCCGTCGCAATGCAATTCTGGTTAATTTGGATAACGATGC
>JBBQHD010000206.1:0-2117 GCA_038323665.1 Bdellovibrionales bacterium | reverse complement strand
TGATCGATGTCTCAAAAAATGTCATGCTGACCGGATTAATCTCGGCCGTGATTACTACCCTTGCCATTGGCGCAACACTGTTATTTTTAAAAACCGATTTGCAATTTCCCACCGCTGTCCCCTGGTGGGCCTGGTTCGGTGGCCTTGCCGGAGCCATCTATATCGTTGGCTTTTCCTTTTACGCCACACAAATTCCGCTGACCACTTTGTTGATCACAACTTTGGCTGGCCAAATGGGAATGAGTTTACTGATCGATGTCCTGGCAAAAAACCCTGTTGGATTGCGCGAGCTAAGTTCCGCACTGCTAATTTTTTTAGCCATGATGATTTTACGAAAATGATTTATTCAATTCAATTTAGAAAATGTTTTCCAACGACACGATACAATTCATCTAAGTCCATGGGTTTCTGGATGCGTTCTGCAACATCTGGAAAATGAACCGGGTTGTGCGAACATCCCTTTGCCGTGGCTAAGATGGCTGGAATTTTTCCAATGCTGTCGGAATCTTCTTTTTGCACAGTTTCCAAAAACGTTTTTCCATCCATTTCGGGCATCATTAAATCTAGCAAAATACAGCCGGGCAAATCTTCCGTTCGCATTCCGCGCAGAATTTTTAAAGCTGCCTTGCCGTTTTCAGCCTCGATAATATTGTAACCTTCCATTTCCAGTGCCATGGCAATCACACTTCTTAAATCATAATCGTCGTCGACAACCATAATTGATCTAGTTGACATAATTCTCCTTCATAGGAAGTTCTACGTGAAAGGTAGCTCCTTGTTTTAATTCGCTTTCAACCCAAATTTTACCACCGTGAGCATCCACAATTTGTTTGGTGATATAAAGTCCTAAACCCAGCCCACTAATTTCGTCTGCGGAAATGGCGCGGACAAAACGATTGAAAACCTTTTCATGATATTCCTTTGCAAGACCGATACCATGATCTGTTACCGTCAAATGTGCAAAGTTTTGCCGACGATCTAAATGCACCTCAACCGATTTGCCATTTCCATACCGAATCGCATTGGTCAGTAAATTGGTAATGACTTGCTCGATGCGAATCATATCCCATTCACCACAGATAGAATCTTTGACTTGAAGCTTCGGTTGCTGAATTCCCGAAATCTGAAATTGCCCTTCCATTCTTTGAAAAATTTCTTTGACTAAATCTGACAGATTAAAATTTTCATATTTAAAACTTAACTTTCCACTGCGCAATCGTGAAATATCCAGCATATCATCGACCAGCCTATTTAAACGCGTTACCTGGCGATCACTTTGGTCGGCAAGATATTGGATGTTTTCCAGCAATTTTGGACTGGGCTCCTGTTTATCAATACTGCGTTTCAATAACTGCGATTGTAATTTCAATGAAGTCAAAGGTGTTTTCAGCTCGTGCGAAGCAATGGACAAGAATTCCTCGCGTGATTCCACTGCCCTTTGCAGATTTTCCAAAATTTTCTTTCGCTCTGTAATATCAAGTAAAGTTCCCACAAAACGAATCACTTCGCACTTAGAATTAAAAAATGCTTTACCTTCGCTCAAAAGCCAACGCTCATCTTGAGTATTTTTATTGATGACACAAAACTCTTCAGAAACTAAGCCCGCATTACCCCTCAAAATATTTAATTTTTCTAACTGCCAACGCTTCTGATCCTCGGCGCTTAGGACCGTAAGCAAATCGGAATATTGAACTTTGTCTAAGTGCCCCAGTCCTAACAACTGCTTGCACCGATCGTCTAAATTTAATTGTAAGTTCTCGGGATAAAAATCCCAGGTTCCAAACTTAGCCACGTCAGCAGCTAATTTTAGGCGATCTTCACTTTCCCTTAATTTGTCTTCACTGTCTTTCAGGTTCTGAATATCCAGTGCGACACCCACCCACTTTGTAACCTGACCAAATTCATTTTTAATGGGCAGGCCCTGCACATAATGGCATCGGTATTGACCATCACTAGCTCTGCGAAAGGGAACCTCTGCTTGATAACGATCACCATCAAAAACTGCTTGCGAGAATATTTTTAAAACACTTTCCACATGATCAGGGTGAACAGACTTAACCCAACCCATCCCCAAAGTTTCACTTAGACTTAATCCCGAAAAATCATGCCACCATTTA
>JBBQHD010000205.1:0-2127 GCA_038323665.1 Bdellovibrionales bacterium | reverse complement strand
CAGCCTACTTTTCCGCCGGAAAGGGTGGCAGCCACCCATTCCGGCGGAAAAGTAGGCTGGCACCTTTTGCGGATTACTTGGTGGCGGGTTTGCGGGATTCTTCTTCGTGCAGTTCGCGGACCGATCCGCGCAGTAAGAAGGATTTTTGCATGGCTTTCATGACGGTGGTGATTTCGACCAGGGCGTCGGCCATTTTTCGGGCGGTTTCGGTGATGCCGACTTCGTTTTTTACGTTTACTAGTTCGCCAGATACTGTGTTTAAACGCGATGCCAAAACCGATAGATCGCGGCCGAATTCTGGGTTGGACTCGATCATCACGGAAATAATCTCGTTGATTTGCTCGGACAAGATTGGCAACTGAGCCAATGTGCGCTGCAAAGCTTTTTTGTGCGTTGCCTGTTTGGAAAGTTCATTTAAATTCGCAAGCAGGGGTTCCATATGATCGAAAACACGAATAATTGTTTTCATGCGATCTTTTTCCGTTAAGGCCAAAGCCAATACCCGCAGATTGGAAAAGACTTCGCCCATATTTTCAAAATAAGTTCCCAGTTTTTTCCCGCTGAGCAAAGTCAGCAGATCGAAAGATTCATCCGAGTTTACCTGAGTATTCTGCAATTTAACTAAGGCATCTTCGCGGCCGATGGAAACGTCCAACACGCGGTCCCCGATTAGATAAGGTCGCAGCAATTGTGCAATCGAATCATCGCGGACTTGTTTTTCAAATTTGGCTTGCACCAAAAAATCGATGCGAACTTGATTTTGATTTAAAATCTCGACATTTTCCACAGATCCAACTGTTAGGCCCGCAATTTTCACCAAAGTGCCAGGATGAATTCCTTCGGCATTCTGAAACACAGCCCAATAGTGCAATTTTCTTTCAAACCAACCTTGTTTAACCGCGACCGTCGCAGAAAAAATAAATAAAGAACCAAAACATCCCACGATAAATAATCCAGCCAGTCGTTCGATATGGGTCCAGCGGACTTTTCTCACGCAGCCTCCGATCGATTGCCTTGTTCGCGCAAAAATATTTGCCCGCCTTCAAGATCAATAGGAATTGCGTTTAAGGAATTCATGAAATCATTGTCTTGCGAAGTCGCCACAATGTGCTGCAAATATCCTTGCTGACGTAATTCCAAGATCCATGCGCGCAGGGCTTGAATGGCATCCATTCCCAAACCAACAGTGGGATCATCCATCAAAAGCATTTGCGGATAAATTATTAATCCACGCAGAACCACCACCAATTTTCGCACTCGACCAGGAACATGGGCGGGATGTTCAAGTGCATAACGTTTCAAATCAAAATCAGACAGAAATTTTTCAACACGCGCCGAAGCTTCGGCACGCGATACGCGGTGATGATAAGTAAGGGGCAATAATAAATTATCGCGCAGACTGCGATTGCTCAGCAATCCACCGTAGTCAAAGGTATAGCCAATTTCCAAACGGTAAGGCAAAAATTCTTCAAAGGTCATTTCAGAAACATTGGCACCATCAATCAAATAGGATCCACGTGTCGGCATCAACAAGCCTGCAAGCAACATTAGCAAAGTGGATTTCCCTTTGCCCTCGCTGGAATGAATCCACAAAACTTCATTGGGTGGAAAAATGAAATCAGCATTTTCTAAAACAGAATGGGAATTTCCATGCTGATAAGTCAGACCATCAAATTCAATTTGTGTAAGTTTGATTTTTTCGTTGCTCATTCCAAGGCCCTTTGTAAATCTTTGAAATAAACCGCCATGGTGATGGATAAATTTAAAATCACGATCATGGTGATACTTTGCACGACAGCCTTGGTTGTGCGCTGGGGAACTTCATGGGGACTGCGTTCGACTTTTAAACCTTGATAACAACAGACAGAAAAAACGGTCAGACCACTTAAAGTGCTTTTGATTAAAAAGATCCAGAAATCTTGCAAGGTCATGGCATCGACGACTTGTTGAATAAAAAATCTTAACGACAGTGGATAAAAAATACTGGTCACAAAAAATCCACCACTGAAGGCGACGAAATTAAAAACAATGCACAAACAAAAAATACTGATCATGCCGCCTAAGATTCTGGGGAAAACAATATAGTCCAAAATATTTACGCCCATAGCCTCTAAGGCTTCCAATTCA
>JBBQHD010000204.1:0-2134 GCA_038323665.1 Bdellovibrionales bacterium | reverse complement strand
TTTCAGATGCGACGGCAGTGCCCGATCGTGCGATCACAACCAACGCGGTTAACAACGGGCCTACTTCCCGAGTTAAAATCACCACCAAAAAACTTCCCAAAGATTCCGAACGCCCCAACATTGAAAGATGTTGTGCTGCCTGAATCATCAATAAACTTCCGGTGGTTAATCCCAAAACTGAAATCAGTGGAACCGCCAGCCACCCGGTGTAATAAATTTGCTGAGCAACCATGGTAACAACACGTTGTGAATTTAACGAAATATCCAGCAGACAAGATCTAAAACTTAAATAGGCAAGCAGAAATATTTGCCCAAAGGCACGCAACATTTGAATCGCAGTAAAACCGACCAGGTCGATCATTCGCAGCAATCGCATATGATTTGATCGGTTTTTTGACGGCTTTTAGAAAGCCCAAAGAGAATAAAAAATGAACTTTCCGGCTTCGGCTAGACGATCCAAATACTTGGGATCAAAGTGCGATGTAATCACCGGCTGTTTAATCAGTTCAATGGTCGAGGGAAATACCGATTGGAAGGTTTTAAACGCTCGTGGCATATGCAAAGACGAGGTAATTAAAAAAACCGTGCGACAGCGCAGGGCCTCGACAAAAGGCAAAGACTGTTGGGCATTCCCCCAAGTGGTGGTCGAGCGACGTTCCAAAACCACATCTTCGTCTTGGATTTCGGGGTAAAAAATAATTTGCGGGAAAATTTCTGAAGTTTGGGAATCCGGATTAACACCGGAAATAATTAATTTCTGAATTCTTTTTTGCGACAACAAATCAAAGCCTTCACGCAATCGCGAAGACCCTCCGGTCAAAACCACCGCACAATCCGCCACCTGACTGGTTTTCCAGGCACTGGTATCTGGGGTTTTTAAATTACTAAATTCGAAAACTATGCGCGCAGAAATAATAAAAACAAAAAGCAAACAGCCGTAAATAATTAGCCGATTGATTTTCATCCGACGCAGGCAGTGACTTCGATTTCCACAGAAACATTTTTTGGCAAAGCCGAAACCTGCACGGTCGATCGCGCCGGGGGATTGCTGGAAAATTTCTTGGCGTAAATTTCATTCACGGTTGCAAAATCAGCCATATTGGTCAGAAAAATCGTGGTTTTCACAATATGATCCCAACTGCAATCGGCTTTTTTAAGAACCGCTTCGATGTTGGCTAAGACTTGATGAGTTTGCTCGGTGACTCCACCGCTGACGACCGTTTGTGTTTTGGGATCTAAGGCAACTTGGCCGGAACAAAATAAAAATCCATTGGCCAGAACTGCTTGGGAATAAGGTCCAACTGGAAGTGGCGCTGCATCGGTTGCGATTATTTTTTTCATGGGAAAATTTCTCCTGTTCAGATTAGAAGTAAAACAACATTCCTGCGCGCAAAGGTGTGTCACCGATGGTGCGAAAACGCGTGTCACCGTTGGTGGTTACACCAAAGCCGCCTTCGAAAAGAAAGCTCAGCGAATCTAAACCGGTTAAGAAAAATTCGGAACCAAAAACCAATTTGGCTTCGATCCCGGAAGTTCCTGCTCCATTAACCTGGGTGTTTAACAAACCCAGGCCGCCGCCGAAATAAAAATTCAGCTGTTCTTCTTTGAAAATAATTTTGCGAAGCCCCACATCGATCTGCAGCCGAGATTGATCCCGCTGAGTGTCCATCCCAAAACCACCCGTCCAAGCATAATCCTTGGTGGAATAATAGGCAGCCGCAAGGGCCGGCATATCCACAACGGTATTATTTTTCACCCCAATGCCCAGGCGGTGATAAAGATCCTTCGCAAAAAGCTGCGAACTGAATAAGGCAATCCCCAATAAAATAATTTTTTTCGATATTTGAATCATCAAAATATTTTCATCTTGCAAAAGCTTACAGGCAAGCAGTAGTTTTGTTGTGAAGCACAATGTGGGCCGATAGCTCAGCTGGGAGAGCGCTACGCTGGCAGTGTAGAGGTCGTCGGTTCAATCCCGATTCGGTCCACCAAATTCCCAAATCCGCGGATAGGCGGCAAAAAATCAATGTTTCAAAATTTTGCGGAGAAAAAATTTAGGTTCGCATTTTTGATGCGAGCTTAAGGCCTTGTTTGGCCTTTTTTAAATCACTTCCATTCCCAAAAGTGGAGTTAC
>JBBQHD010000203.1:0-2236 GCA_038323665.1 Bdellovibrionales bacterium | reverse complement strand
AGAGCAAAGGCCTTTACATCTTTTGTCACTACTGCGCCGGCCGCAATAAAAGCAAATTCGCCAATGGTAACCCCGCAAATAATTGTGGCATTAGCGCCAATGGTTGCGCCTTTTTTAACATGCGTAGTTAAAAATTCGCTTTTTCTGACAATGGCAGATCGCGGATTAATGACATTGGTAAAAACCATCGAAGGGCCGCAAAAGACATCATCTTCTAAAAAAACATTGTCATAAACCGAAACGTTGTTCTGAATTTTGCAATTCCGTCCGATTTGAACCTTGCTGCCGACATAAACATTTTGCCCGAAACTGCAAGCTTCGCCAATTTTTGCACCTTTTGAAATATGACACCAGTGCCAGATCTTAGAATCGGCCCCAATTTCAGCGCCCTCGTCAACAATAGCCGTTTCATGTTTCCAGTATTTCATAAGCTGATTTCTCGCAGTTTTTCGACAATAGCGATGCCTGCGCGGGCATCTTGCAATCCGTAGCCATCGCCTTGCAAAATATTTTTATAAACGGCCTTGTGAAGGTCTGCAAAACCCTCAGAAAATTCAAACTCAACTCCATCTATTTTAATCGATCGGAAAGTTGTTTTTCCCTGCTTGGCAACGGCAGCAGGCAGATACTCTTCAGAAATAGCCAGTTTCCAATTCACTTGCGCTTTATTTAAATGCAAATAACCTTCTTCTGCTTCGGCCGCTTTCTTATAAAGAACTACTTTTTCTGATTTGCCAAAGATCCACGTCAGCATATCAAAGAAATGCACACCGATATTTGTGGAAAGGCCTCCAGATTTTTTAACATTTCCCTTCCACGATTCGTGGTACCAAGGGCCCCTTAAGCTGACATAATCCAATTCTACTTTGTAATCGTTTTTATTCTCGGCTTCGATTCGTTTTTTAAGATCAATAATGGCGGGGTGGACTCTTAATTGCAAAACGACATTGACCTTTTTTCCACTTTGTTTTTCAAGCAGTTGCAATTCGTCCAAGTCTTTTTCATGCAGAACCAGAGGTTTTTCACAGATGACGTTGGCTTTATATTTCAACGCCATTTGAATCTGTTCAAAATGCAAATAATTAGGACTGCAGATGGAAAAATAATCTATAGACGTTTTTTTTTGCTGAGTAGATGTCAGAAATAATTCTAGTTTTTTTAAATCATTAAAAAATTGGCATTTCGGAAAAAAGCGATCCAAAATTCCCACAGAGTCATTGGGATCATAGGCAGCAAGTAAGTTATTCCCCGAATCTTTAATGGCCTCTAGGTGTCGGGGTGCAATATAGCCACCGGCGCCCATTAAAATAAAATTTTTCATGCTAGGCCCTGATCACATGCGAATATGGTTTTCGGTAAACCCCTCGCGTGTCTACGATCAGTGTTGAGTGTTCTAAAATCATTGGATAATCAAATTTATCGTGGTCCGTAACCAAGACAACACAGTCATAAGTTTTAAGAAGTTCTGGTGAAATGGAAACGCTTTTCAAATCGAAGGAATGATTTCTAATCTTTGGAAAAACAGCGATATGCGGGTCCGAGTAGGAAATTATAGCGCCATCTCGTTTCAATTTTTCCATCAGCTGAACCGATGGTGATTCACGCATATCATCAATATTTTTCTTGTAAGCAAGACCTAAAACTAAAACTTGCGCACCTCGTACTGATTTTTCTTTTGCGTTTAGTGCCGTGGCAATTTTCTTCATTACAAACGAAGGCATGCTATTATTAATTTCCCCGGCAAGTTCAATAAAGCGCGTGTGAATGCCATGTTCTCGTGCCTTCCAAGTTAAATAAAAAGGATCGATGGGAATGCAGTGACCACCCAAACCAGGCCCTGGACGATAGGCAACAAAACCAAAAGGTTTCGTTGCGGCAGCATCAATAATCTCATGAATGTCTAAACCCATTTTGTCACAGACGATTTTCATTTCATTCACAAGGCCAATGTTAATAGCACGGTGAATGTTTTCGAGTAATTTGGTCATTTCTGCTGCTTGAGTCGAGCTTAAAGGAACAATTTTATCAATCACACAGCCATACAGCGCAGTTCCGACGCTCAGGCACACAGGAGTATGACCGCCAACTGGTTTTGGCACTGTTTTGGTTGAAAAATCTTTTCGGCCTGGATCTTCTCTTTCCGGAGAAAAAATAACAAAAAAATCTTCTCCGATTTTGAAACCTTTTTGCTGAACACGCGGAACTAATTCTTCCGCCGTAGTGCCAGGGTATGTTG
>JBBQHD010000202.1:0-2341 GCA_038323665.1 Bdellovibrionales bacterium | reverse complement strand
AGAAAATCCACGACGATTAAATCAAATTTTGTTCTTTTAATTTCTTCTAAAGCTTCGGCGGGATTGGTAATAAGTATTGCCTGAACTTTTTGTTCAACTAATGCCTTCACAAGCGTCTCGCCTATGTTCAGCTCATTACCTACAAATAATACCGAATACTGTGATTCTGCCACATGAATGTTTCGGCTTATTGACTTAATTAATAGAGGAAAACACGATCTGACCTTGGTCGAGCTTTATTTAGCGCCCTTTTAAAAATTTGAAATATTTGGCCTCTATGACGTCCATTTCCATCAGATTGCCACTTGAGTCCTTCACCTCTGGGGATTGCAAATTGGAATCGCTAAATTCCTTGCCGCGGGTGAATAGCATTTGTTTTTCTTCTTCGCTTTCTTCGTTAAAATAAGGCACGAAAAACGACTCGACTAGACTATTGGGCGGTAAAAATCCATCGACCAAGTTTATTTGGTCGACAATAACTTTGGGGCATTCATACCAAAAGGTTTTGGCCATTGGGTTTTGTGCAAGCCATTTGATCCATTCACGAATGCCGCAAGAATTAATACTTTTGATGTCTTTCAGTTTCAAATGAATTTCTTTAGCTTCGGCAATTGGGCAAGTTTGAAAATCAGTGTCCTCGTCGATGATACCGATGATTTTAATCTCTAATTTTCCACCATTTTCTTGGCGAATAAATTCAAATTTCCCCATTTAAGCTCCCTTTTTAATTAAGAAAAAAGTCACATCATCTTTCAAAGTAGTATTATTTCTAAATTTTTGAAAATTATCGGTAAATTCTGTGACTGTTTGTTGCGCGGTCGCATGATTATTTAAAACTGTAGTAAAACTTTTTAGCCACTTGCGTTCGCCCCAGGCCTCGTCTTCGGGCGAACGAATATCGGCAATGCCGTCTGTATAAAATAAAATTTGGTCCCCATCTTCTAATTTAAATTTAGCCTGTTGATACTGAGTATCGCCGTGATGGCCAAGCCGTGGATTGGTGTGTTCGACCAAAGGTTCAAGATTTTTCTTTTTATAAGTATCACTTTTACGAATCAGGAATGGTGGCTCATGGGAAGCATTTGCATAAGATATTATTCCTGTTTGCGGATCGTATTGAGCAACAAAAAATGTCATCATCAATTTACCCTTAGAAACTTCATAAATAGATCGATTTAATAATTCTAAAATTTTTGCAGGTTCGACACTCATTGTTTCAATTAAAGTGGCAGCCGATTTTGCGGCACTGGTTAACAACGCGGCGGAAGCTCCGTGCCCTGTTGCATCGCCAATCCAAAACAATATTTTTCCTTGGATTTCAGAGTAATACCACCAATCCCCACCGCACTCACTGGCTGGAGCATAAAATCCAGAAAGTTGCAGGTCTGAAAGTTGCGCATTTGTTGCGGGAAATAAAGTTTCTTGAACCATTTGTGCTGTTTTCAATTCATTTTCCATACGCGCTTTTTCAGCTGTCTGCGATAACAATCGTGAAACTTCTTTGGCCATTTCGTTAAAATTTTGAGCCAAGGCGCCGACTTCATCATGACTTGAAATAGGAATATTGACTTGAAAATCGCCTTGCGAAATTTTTTGTGTCGCCTGATACAGATGCGACAAGGAAGCAGTCAATGTGCGCGAACCCAACCAACTTACGATGCCAACAATGCCTAAAATGAAAATGAAAAAGAATATGGATTGTCTCATTAAAAGCTGTAAGGCCGTCAGTGCTTTGGCTTTTGGAATTTGAGAAACCACCCATAAGTTTCCAAATCCAACTTTTGCTATTGAAACCAAATCTGGCTGATTATTTTTATTCGTTGTCATTTCTTGCGCTGACTGTGTCAAAACGGATTGCCCTAGTTTTAATTGTGGAAACAATTCCGTTTCGAAACTATTTTTAAAATCCTTTGGTCCCTGAACCCAGTTTAAACTAGCATCGGCAAGAAATAAAGTTCGATCCCCTTGTGAAGTATGAAAAATCTCTGAAATTTCAGGAAGACGAACATTAAGAATAAATAAATAACGATCTTGGCCAATATTTTCGCTCAGCAAAATAAAAAAACGTTCATCATTCCAAGGGGCTTGTATAAGCCGATCTGTTTTTGCAGATAAACTGAATAGTCGATTGAATAAGACTTGGTTTTGCCCAATGATTTCCGAAAAGGATCCACTTTTTTTTTCGAGCAATGATTCTACCTGGAAATGCTGTTGTGGATCCATTTTATAAATAGCAAAGTTTTCTAATGTTTTATCATCTTGAAAAAATTTTTTCCCAACCGAACTAAAACTGCCTTTTCCCAATGAATCTCGGTGTTCAAGATAATCTTGCAAAAGAGGC
>JBBQHD010000201.1:0-2361 GCA_038323665.1 Bdellovibrionales bacterium | reverse complement strand
GGTGGACAGCTGCAGGGAATTGCCTAGATTCAAAGAAACTAAATTGATGCCCGCATAAACTCGAGCTTGAGCTAATTTTTTTTGAGAAGTATTTTTATCAGCGGGCTGAACGCGTTCGGCTTTGCGAATTTCCGGAGTATTCGCGGATTGCGCATAAGTCGCAGTCATCGGCAGTAGTGCCGCGATCAACAGATAAACAAAAGAAACACGCTTTGAGATCATATGTCCTTATATATGCAAATTATAGGGACTCGTTAAAAACGCATATTTTTGAGTTGAGGGCAGAAAGGGCGAATAACTTTTCGACAGCGACGCTTTTTGCTCTCGAGCATAATGCGAGTATTCTCTGCGCCGAACCTCTAACTGAAGATTCCGAAAGGAAAACCAAATTCAATCGCCATCAATAAACCCAGCAAAAATGATCTCGCAGCATCCTAGATTCGGTAAAAAACTTGTTTAGGATCTATCGAAATGCGCTGTTCCTTTTGGTGCCGCTGCTTGCGTTAAAAAATAAAAATTATTGACGATTTTTTTAAGTGATTAAATGCACCTAATTTAAATTATCTTTTTTTAGGAAGCTGCTTTTTCTAATTTTTCACAAGCTTGCGCTGGTGGTCCAATTCGTGCGTTTAAACTAAAATTTATTTTGAACATTCACGGTTTGAGGAAACCTGAAAATTGCATTTAAAAAACTTGTGATAAGTTTTTTCTACTTCGATCTTGAAGTGGAAATGAGGCTGTGTGCTGGAAGAATATGATTACTCGAAAGAAGTTCAATTGGAATTTTGACCTGAGTATTGCGAAGTCGGAAATCCTTCAAGCGAAAGCGGCTCGGTCGAAAAGAAATGTTTTGCGGAAACCAAGCTTTCTGCAGAAAAGAAGTCCGTTATGGAAATAAAACCTCTTACTAAAAATAAGTCCTTCGCAGAAGCGAAACCTTTGTCGAAAGACGAAGTCATCAAATCCCTGGATAACAGGGCACTTGTCGCAGAAATCAGAAAAGCTTCTAAAAATGAACAAGATCTAACTTTGCAGGTGATCGAGCTGATTTCAGAAATCAACCGAAGAAAGATTTATTTAAAAGTAGGCTTTAGTTCACTATTCGATTTTGTGACCAAAGATTTGGGCTACGAACCATCATCGGCTATGCGCAGAATTCAAGCAGCTCGAGCGATTTCAGAAATTCCTGAATTAAGGGAAAAAATTGCCGATCGTTCTTTAAGTTTATCGGTGGTTTCCCAGGGTCAGAATTTCTTAAATAAGAAAGCCAGTGATTCTGGCAAGAAGATCTCGATTGCGGAAAAAACCGAGCTTTTTAAAAAACTGGAAAACAAGTCGACCCGCGAAGCCGAGAGGGAATTATTTAAAATTGCGCCCGAGCTTTGTTTGAAATCCAAAGAACAAGAAAAAGTTTTATCGGAAAATTTAACGGAACTTCTCTTTGTAATAGATACCGAGACCAAAGAAAAAATGGATGAACTGAAGCTTTGGATGTCGCACCAAAATCCAGATATGACTCAGGCTCAATTTTTTAAGGTTATGGTTGAAAAACTGCATGGACAGTTGGCTAAAAAGAAATCGGTTCAAAATAAACCCGGTCAATATAGGTCCGTTCAAGGTAAATCGCCTCAAGATAGTTGCGCCCAAGATAAATCTCCGCAAAATAGATTGATCGATGCTTCTCAAGTCGAACAGGATGCGATCATTACCGGCGCCGAACCTCTTTCCAAAAATCCAAAAGAAAAACCAAGTCCCAACGCCTTGCAAAGACACGCCCAAAATAAACCCAGCCAAAAGAGATCTCGTTATATCTCGGCTTCGGTAAAAAAACTGGTTTGGCAGCGGGATCGGGGCTGCTGTCAGTTTGTTGATCCCGGCACGCAGAAGAAATGTGAATCTCGTTACCAGATTCAATTTGACCATGTCCAAGCGTTTCGTCATTTGGGTCAAAATTCGGTGGAAAATTTGCGTTTGCTTTGCGGGCAGCACAATCGAGATCGGGATTAAGTAACTTGTATGCACGAATTTAGACCCTTGTAAAACAGACGTGTAAAACCACCGACGTATTGAATCACAGTAAAAAGGCACTTTCGTAGGTATTTAGGAAGCAACTCTCGAGGTCGCATTCTTCTTTTCGACAAGTTTAAAAAATTCTTTAAGCTTCAGCTCGAGTTGTTGCTTTAACCAGAACGGATTTCTGCCCCTAAGTTGCTCCTTCATGTGTTGAACGATCTGTGGGGCCAGATTTGGACATTCTATCAGCCTTTGCGCTGGCGTCTTTGGTTCGTCGTATTTCTTCTTCACTCGACCACCAATTCTTGTTTTTTCTTTTAACTTTAAACAAGGTGTAAAATAATTCCA
>JBBQHD010000200.1:0-2549 GCA_038323665.1 Bdellovibrionales bacterium | reverse complement strand
CTTCTGGTCTGGCGAAAGTTTTCGCCTTGGGGCATCCTGATTTTGTTCCATTTGCTATCACTCCTTTGACGCGTTTCAGAGATTTAATCATCCCTTATATGTTTGCGTCAAAAGTCCGATTAACAAAAAAGCGGGACAGTAGTTCATAGCAGGTCACAAGTCATTTCCATGCGAGATCATGCGAAATAATGGCAGTTGCAAAAGTTTGTAGTCAGCAACTGTAGTTATTGAACTCTTTGTAGTGATTTTCAGTCGCTACAGTCAATTTACTCTATGAAATTGAAAAGCCATTTCACTAATTCAACCATGGCAAGTGTGTCCTGTCGGCAGTACTCCAATAGATCCTCAACAACTTTTTTGAACTCGGTATCTTTAACTTGTCCTCGTAATATTTGCTCTGCCTTGGCTTGCGCGATACCTCCGTCGCCAATGTTAAGATTGTCATAATTTAGTTTTTCCCCGATCAGCACGGGTGCGACTGACTTAATACTAAAGCTTCCTAAGAAATCAGGATGGTATACATTTTTCCGAAATATCGGCAATGGATCCACAAAACGATCAACCAAAGCAAGTAGTGCCTTTCCATTCTTTGGATCAAACTCGGCGAGATCTTTAATCACTCTAATTTCGAATGATTTGTTGTAGGCAACAATGCTGCCTTTATTACCAATGGCCTTAAGCATTGATTTAATCAATGCAGGGCGTGGGTCACTTGCTTCTTGATGTAGATACTCCGAATGACCAGGCTTTTTGTCTTTCCTGCTTTTCCAGTCATGGCAACTGAACTGAAAAGGAATTTGTGAATACGATTTTGAATCTTTATATCTCGGAATTGCTGGCATAACTGTTTCAAAATCAAAAAAATACAGTGGCCATTGCCAATCTGATAAATCTTTTTGAATTTGTTTTGAATCTATAAATGGCTTCTTACTTTGAGTGACTTCAATAGCTCGTTTTATATTTCCCTTGAAATCATCTGCATCAAGATCTGCAATTTTGATTTTGCCTTCTTCATACAATTCCCATTTATTTCTTAATGCCGGCAAATTAAAAATTGAATATTTTGGAACCTTTTTCCAACAATGATCTGTAAATGCGCAATCAAATGGATCTTTGCATTGTGGTCCGATTTCTTTGACGGGCTCTTTTCCTTCTGCAACTTTTTTAAGTTCTTTAATTCGTTTTGGAATATCTTTAAGGGCTTCACGAACTTCTGCAGTTACATCAACCGTGGTAAATAAATTATCCAAGTCAGGATAAAAACATTCATCATTAATATGACGGATTGAAATGGATTTTAATTTTATTCCACAAGATTCGATAATAAATGTCTGGATCGCAGAATCTGGAATGTAATAATCTTTTACTGAGGTTGCCTTTTTAACTTCGATCAAATGCCAATCATTTTTAATTTTTTTTAGGATATCTGCGCGTGAAAAAAAATCTTGAAATAAAAATGAAGCTTCATAAATTACTTTTTCACCCGATTTAATTGCTTCTTGGGTTGCCTGATGACCACCGGGATAGTCCCAATAATCTTTTTCAATTAAGATGCCCTTGCCCTCTTGATTTCGAGCAAGCTCTCCCACTTCATTGCCTTCATCAAATTGCATCTGTGTCGCCACATTGACAGGGACTGCCAGTTCTGGTTTATGCAGCGCTAGCCAAAGATTCTTGGGACATTGGATTCCCGACATGAGTTTGGATTTGGATAGCACGCTGGAGGTTTTTTTCACATGTTCTTGTCGGTATATATCGAATTAATTAGCGCGCGACCAAGGTCATGATCACGAAAGTGTCTCTTATCTTTTTGAGCCAACCGTTAAACACTAACTCATGGCTAAATCAGTAACAGAAATTAAAGTCTTAAATATCGCCCAACCAAATGCACACAATGTAATTTTCAATGGAAAAAATGTTGAGAACAGAAGTGGAATTTGTAATTTTCGCGGAACAATCGCAATTTATGCTTCCAAGACTGTCGATAAAAGCAGATTCGAAGGTTCAGATGTAAAACTCGAAGAGTGCGCCTTGGGAGCAATTATTGGATTGGTCGATATCGTCGATTGCATAATTAAGCCTACGGACTCTACAAAAAAATGGTTCCAAGGTCCTTATGGATATGTTCTAGAAAATGTTGTTACATTAAAAAATCCCTTGCCTGTAAAACTTGAGCAAGGGCCTGTTATTTTTTGGACGTTAAAGGGAAAAGATTTAGAGAAATTATTATCACAGGTTAATTCAGATAAAATTAAACCAATCACAAAAGTAGCTTCCGACAAAAATGCCCCAGTGCCTAAAACATCTGGAAGAGCCAAACTGAAACCATCAAAAAATCTAGCGATAATTATAGGTGATAAGCCTACTAATTTTAAACAAGCTTATAATCAACTTACCAAATACATTAATGTAACCCAAATTTAAAGGCGGTCCTACCGCCAGGATTTAATTCATGAGACCTCTCCAGCCCAAAGGAGAATCGTTGTGGATAAAAAGATTTTAGAATTACTGGAAAAGATTAAAAATTTCAGGATCGGCAAAAAACGAGT
>JBBQHD010000199.1:0-2662 GCA_038323665.1 Bdellovibrionales bacterium | reverse complement strand
GATGTTTACCGCGGATGACACTTTCGTTCATCGCAACCTCATTGGTCTGCTTTGGCATACGATTAAATGTATCAATGGTAAGACCTACAAAAGTGGCAACACAAATCGCAGTACCAACCAAAAAGAAAGTTTTAGCTTGAGATTTTGAAAGCATTAGCCGCCCCGTTTTTCAGCGCCATCGGATACTGCGCAATATTCTTCGGCTTCGATTGGATCGTCGATTTTTTTTGAAACCCGAATCTGCCATTCATCTGGACCTTGAACTTCGTATTTCCAACACAGATTGCCAATATTCATCGCCCGCAATTGTTGCTGAAGTGGAACCGGATCGTGATCATTAATAAATCTAAAAGACTCGTCTTCTTTAAGCCCCTCGAAAAGTGCGAAAAATAAAGCGTGTCGAGCGCGTGGCTCGAACTTTCGAAAATCAATACAAGTTTGCATTGTTTGCATTCCTTCCTTTGCTTTCAATACCTTACAAAATTTTTTTATGAATCAACTATGATTTAGATCATACTAATTCAAAACAATATTCCTCTAAACTTAGACTTATGAATCAAAGCGTCAGTGGCCGGGTAATTCAACGGACTGACAGAGGTGCAAATTGTTCCAAAAAAAACTGAATGAACTAATAGCTGAACATGCCACTTTGAAGGTTCGGCTGAACGAACTGCCTAAATTGTGGCAATCGCAAGAAATTCCTGCATTTAAAGATTGTCTAGAAAAATTACTGGAAGGACTAAACAAGCACCACGCCTCCGAAATGGAGAAAATTTTTTCTCGAATGCAAAATGATCCTCGACTGCCACAAGGGGGGCCGATGTGCACATTTTTTTTTGATGCTCGCATGACATTTCAACCGCTGCGAATTGTGGAAGAAATCCTAGCGGAATTAAAAGTTCCGTTCGAGTCTCCGATTCCAATTGAGCTCAAGGAATATTTCGACAAAAACTCTCCCCTGACAATTCCGCTTGAAGAGCATATCGCTCAGAAGCTTATTGTACAGACGCTGCTTGGACTAACCGACCTGAAAAATCGGCACAACTTTCGGCCAGTAACGAAGGCCATTTCTTTTCTTCAAGACGTCAGCAATTCTAATTTTGCCAAAGAAGAACGTTGTCTTTTTGAGTTTGCTAGACAGTTGCTTCCTCCATAGAAAAATACGTAACCCTAATTTGTTCGCGTTTAAACATTCATCGATGAAAGTAGGCTTTATGAAAATGAAATATCTGTTACTTGTAATCTTCCTTGGCGGCGGGTCAGCGCTGGCAGTCGCTCAATCTGCGGTTGCACCTTTAGACCTTACATGGTCTGGCGATTTCCGTTACAGATTTGATCAACAAAGTTATGAAGCCGTCGTGCCCGAAACATCCACCCAACAGCGGCTGCGAGCTCGATTTGGCTTCACAGGAAAAACAGAGACTGAATCACGTTATGGAATTCGTATGGCAACAGGAACGGGACGTGTTTCAACCAATCAATCAATCGGAGCCAACGACGAGAGTCTTTCAAACTATCCTATCCAATTAGATCGCGCATATTTTTCAGTGCTTGCCAATCCCAGATCAAGGGTCACCCTTGGTCGGTTTGCGAATCCATTTTTTCAAGCAGGAGGACAAGATCTTGTATGGGATCTGGATCTGAACTTTGACGGCGCATCGGTTAAATACTCTGAATTAGATTCCGATGGATGGACGATGTCATTGTCGCGTTTTCTAATTAAAGCCGCAAGTGCAACAGAAAGTGCAGTGAATCTAGATGCGCTACAACTAGTTGCGCGTCAAATACCTTATACAGATGTGCAACTGACCGAAGAGGTTTCATTTTATTCATATGAATCTATTAACGGGCATACAGGACTGGTTGGAAATCCTTCCACCGGCAATGCGAATACTAATAAAAACCCTGCGGACGTTTGCGGACTGAACAAATGCTATTCGCAAGACTACAAAATTATCCAAACTGGGATTGAATCAGAATTTAATTTCCAAGGGGTTCCGCTGATATTTGCAGTTACCTACATTAGAAATACAGCTGCTTCTGCAGAAAATGATGGCTACATTGGCGGTATAAAATTGAATAAACTAAAAAAGAAATCTGATTGGTCTGCAGTTTACGATTACCGATTGCTCAAACAATCCAGCACGGTGGGCGCATATACCGACGGCGAATCTTTTGGTGGTGGCGTCAACGGTTCTGGTCACCGTTTGAACTTAGCTTATCTAATGGAAAATAATTTAGTTTTATCCGCCACAATTTTTTCTGGGTATTCTCAGTTTTCACCAACGCTATTTAGAAATCGATACCTTATTGATATAGCAATGACATTCTAGTTTTAGTGAAACTTCGACAGAACTTACCTCGATTTAGTGGACATGAAATTTCTAGCATTGGAAGTTTTTCAGGTTTACTTTGTTAATACTTTTCATTTCGATGAAAACTCTGGCTATGATTCTTACCATTAGCACGACTGCGGCTTTCTAGTTATTGGAATTCACTTGCTATCTCATTTGCTCAATCATACTGTCCCGCTTTTTTGTTAATCGGACTTTTGACGCAAACATATAAGGGATGATTAAATCTCTGAAACGCGTCAAAGGAGTGATAGCAAATGGAACAAAATCAGGATGCCCCAAGGCGAAAACTTTCGCCAGACCAGAAG
>JBBQHD010000198.1:0-2718 GCA_038323665.1 Bdellovibrionales bacterium | reverse complement strand
ATTTTTGTTAAGCCCAAAGTAAGTTCAATCATCCAAGGTGGCTTGGCGCCATCCCCCTCAAGATAACTAATGGTTTCAGATTCAGTGGGTATCAAAAAGCTATTGATCAAAGAAGTTCCACGATCCGCAGAGGTGAATTTTTTCTGGTATAGATCAATCATACTGGCCAATGCCGTTTTAGTTTCTTCGGTCAATTGATCCAGTAACTTCGAGCGCGAAGTCGTTAGAAATTCAGTCATCATCTGCAATTGGCGCCGCAGAACAAAATATTCAGAACTTAATTTTTCATTTGGATCCGTCGCAAATTTTTCTGACATATCAATAAATTTCTGCAAAACTTGCAAATATTCATCGGCAGCCGCTTCTGTGATTCGCGATTCTTTCTGAATGAACCGTATCCCATCGACTATAATCTTAGCCTTAGATTTTAAAATGGGGGCGAAATAACGAATGTCGATTTCAACCTGACTACGAACGATAGCCTCGAACAGTTCGGTCCTTTCTTCATTATTCAAACGTTCGATCACTCTTGAACTGATATCGGGAAGTTGTGGCAGCATATGACTTCCATCCGCCATACGAATATAGTTGGTTTGAGCATAACTTCTGAAAATAGATATTAAATTTTCTTTATAGATCGACCTTGCCTGCGCTTTTAGTGATGTCAGTTCGGCGATATAAATCGAACGATACTCAGTAAACAACGGTAATTTTTCTAAAAGCAAATTAACTTGCGAAGTCAGATCACTGTAATTATTAGTTATTGGGCTTGCTAAAGTATTTCTAAAGTTTTTCCAAAAGTCTGCATGCCGCGGATTTTTTTCAGCCAGAAGTTCTAAAATCTCATCAACGGAATAGTGTGTTTTAATCAGATCGACAAAAATTTTCTGAATTGTTTGACTGGAAAGTCCACCGTTTTCTGCCAAAGTAATGTGCAAGAAATAAATCTGACTGGGCGTGATAGGTCGTTTTAAATGATATTTGCGTCCAGCCCCATAATTAAAATCAGCCGATAACGGCGATCCGTAAGGGTCTAGCCCCCTCAACTTAAACAGCGCGGTGCTTGTTCTATTTTTCCATAGTAACAAAGAATGTCTTAAATCACGGTCTTTTGCCTTTGTAGAGTGACTCATCTTTTCGTTAAACGAATCTAAATAAATTCCATCGTGAGTAAGAACATAGTGAATAAACTCGGCGATCATTTTGTGACCGATGGTAAACTTTTTTTTTGATTCTTCCAATCGATACGGGAATTCTTCTTGTATGAATTCTAAAGTTTTACCTAAATCCTTTGTTAAAGATAAAACTTGAATGGCTAGCTTTGCAAAAAAATGTTCCTGAAGCCCGCCCACGGTTCCGGAATTAAAACGGAATCGATCGTGAAACTGACCATCTCGATCGACCACCATTTCAATGATTTGTTTGATTTCCTGCAAAGATTTTGCCGCTAAACTTTTTTGGATCAGTTCACCAAAAATATATCTGCCATCTAGCTTACTTCCCCACTCTTGCAAATTTTCAGCGGTCATTCCTTCGGGATTTTTTTGCAGTTGGAATTTTTCAGACAAGTCGGTCATTTTTAATCTTGTTTCACTGACAGCCAAACGAACGTTTTCTTCGACTTCATCGGAAGTTATTTTTGCAATTACGCCGATTTTTTCGACAAATCGACGAAACGAATCGATCACTCTTTGTAGATCATCAAAATTGCCCGCCTGTTCGGACAATCTTTGATATTCTGCCATCAGTTTAACAAGTCCAATGCGTTGATCTGAACCTATTTTCCCTTTTAAAATATCTTCTTCTAAATATTTTAATTTTTTTTGCAGGGGCAAATTCAAATAGACTGGCAGCTGTAATGCTTTGATAATGGCTTGCGAAGAACCTCGCGAAATGACTTCCTTACCCTTGCGATTCAACTCGGATACCGGCAATGAGGGTATTCCCATTGGGGGAAAATTCATTTCTTTACGTGCTTCGCGATCTTGTTTCAACAAAGCTGTTAGTTCAGCAATATGGGCGATTCGAAAAGTTGGTTTAGGATGTACATCCAACATTTTTGCAATCAACGCCCGCAGTTCTTTATTGGTATTCATCTTTTCGAATTCTTGTAAAACAAAAATCATGCTTTCTGGATCGTATCCAGCCGCATGCAGAAGTTTGACGGCGAATTCATCGGCATCAAACTCATTGTAAATTCGAGTAGTGGCTTTTAGATCCCCAGTATGCCCCATCATTGCATGGCCAACTTCATGGGCGTACACAGCAGCAAGTAAAGCCTTCGAGTTCGGCAATTTCGATAACAGATCCAACAACCCGTAGGTGCAAACAACATTATAAACTTTTAAATCTTTGATCGTTAATTCAGAGGAAATCCAAGCATTGATTTCGGGGGTCGATGCCAAGAAAATATTAAAGACCGCATCGCTGTTCACCATTTTTGTGGCCTGAAATCGGCGAAACATTTCCACAACACTATTGCGAATCTCGGGCGCATTAAAAACCCCGCCGGGTAACTTTTTATATTGCAAGATTCTCGCATTTTCCATTTGCTCGGCAAGTGCCGCCTGCCCCAATCGAGATCTTAGCTTTGCATCAGCAGTTTTTGCTTTTTCAATTTTTTGAGCTTCAGTTTTGGAATTTTCTTTTTTCGTTTCAGCAAATGATGATGCCGAAAAATAGAATAACACTGCCAACGGCAACAAATAGTTCATTTCG
>JBBQHD010000197.1:0-2991 GCA_038323665.1 Bdellovibrionales bacterium | reverse complement strand
CAGTGCCGTCGATCAGACTGTGCTGGAATTTAAATAAATGACCTATGAAGACAGTTTTCCAAAACTAGACAAACCCGGCGCAGGTTTGGGTTTTTTTAAAACTTTGTTTTTACGTTTTGTTTTAATGCCAAAGATGACTCGCAATTTTACTTTTGAAAAAATCGAAAAAGTTTTTGACAGTGAATTGCAAAAAATTTTGCAGTTGATTGCGAGAACACCGGCTGGATTAGAAAATAAACCTGTTTTAGTTAAACCCATTCCGGGGCTGGAAGATTCTTCGCGATTTTGGTCCGTCAATATGACCTTGGAACATATGGTGATCGTGGGCCAAGGCATTCAAAAGGTGGTGGAACATTTGGCCAAAGAACAATCCCCCGATTTAAATATCCAAACCGCCACGGTTAAACCGATTGGTCTGAAAACCTACCAACAATCTAAACAAGAATTTATTGATTTTTTTACCAGCTTTTTTAAACATTTAAAAAATCAGGGTTTGATGAAAGAATCCAAAGCCAAAATTAAACATCCCTGGTTTGGTCCAATCACCTTGCGCCAATGGCTGATCGTCGCCGCTGTTCACCCCGGAATCCACCGCCGGCAGTTGGAACAAATTGTTGCTGGGTTTTAAAGGTAGAACGGTCTTACCTTAACACCTCAGTGGCAATCTTCTAAGCAGTTGATCAACAATTTTGCGATTGGCGTTTACCAATCGCTTTGAAATCAATCTAGAAATGGCCCCATAACTGCAATAAATTGGCTTTGATGATCATGCGATTTTGTTTCATCTTATCTTTGTTTTCCTCTGTGGCAGTGGCTCAAAATGAGTCAGTCTCTTTTTGGACTCAACTGACGACCAAATGGGAAAGATTCACTGGCGGTTCCTGCGTCGGTCTGTTGCGCATGGGAAAATATGCGCAAGCCAGAAAGTATTTTGCTGAAAAGAAATACCCCGAGGCTGCTGCGCTTTACCTTGCCGAATACCGCATTTGTCCGCGCAAACCCGTTTTACTTTTTTATTCTGGAATTTCTTACTACCAAGCCAAAGACTGGAAATCTGCCGAGATATATTTAACTGAATTCACTGAAGTCATTACAAAAAAGGATATTCCGAAAAATTTTGAAATATGGATGGGACAAAGTTTTTTAAATTTAGCCAATGCACAGTTTAGACTTGCCCAGGAATCGACAAACGCTTCCGAACAAAACAGATACTTTTCTAGTGCACAAAGTTATTGGAAAGCCGCACTTGGATTTGCTAACGTTAGGGAAATAGCTCGCTATAATTTGCAAAATGTGAAGTCATGGCAGTCCCAACTATCGACGGACTCAAATGTAGATCTAAGTGGTGCTGACAAAGAATTCGCAGTGGCAGCTTTAGGTGATTCCACCCACGCAGATATTAACTTAGAAAATTTTAGTATCGAGCTGGACTCGATCCCAGTCAGCCTTAGTACTACTACAAAAATGGATCCGGCTGCACAAGAAATTAAAAAACAAGAAATAATCAAGAAGCTTGAGGTCGTCGAAAACACCAAGAAGACTCTGGAAACAGAAATTCAGAAAAAACAGGACACAGTTTCAAAAAAACGATCTGCGACGGTTCTTCCTGAAGAAATTGCCCAGGCTGAGAAACAAATCGCCAGCAATGAAAATTGGTTTCAAGTAGCCGAGGAATCAAACCCCCAGGTCGCAAGCGAAAGAAAAGCTGAATTTGAATCAGGAACTGAGGCAATTTCTGAATCGGATAAGCCCATTTCCGCACTTTTTTTCTTAAACCAAAGTATCCCAGGTCTTTATCAAGCAGAAAATCTAAGCAAATATGCAAACGATAAATGGAACAGAGGCGCGGAAAAATATTTACCCCAAGACAATACTAAAACACCGCCCAGTCCAATTTTTGTAATGGGGTATTTAAAACCTCGGGGATTAAAAAATCTGGTACAGGTTCCTATTCCATCAAATTACGATATCCAAGAACATGAAATCCGTTTTGATTCCAAATCGGTGCAAAGCTATCGACTGTTGCGTGGCGATCGTGGCAATATTTTTTTAAGCCTGCAAATGGATCCGAAAAAATCCGTTCCCGGTAAACTTTATTTCCGCTATTCGATTCAGGAATCAAATCCTGCTTCCCGAGATAAACTAAAGCCCAATTCCGATGATATGCAAAAGCTTAACGAAATTATTCCGCCAGAGCTTTTAAATAAATTAGACCCCTTAATCAATGCGCAAATGACAAGTCTAGATAAAGCCGTGGCCCTATCAGGGTTTGTCCGCACCCATGGCATCTACACCACAGACAGTGATCAAATCGATCAGTATTTAAAAACCCCCAATGGAATTTCGAAATGGCAGAGGATGGCCAAGATATTTCTGCAGCAGGAAGAAAAATTTTTGGGACAAGGAATGGATTGTGATACCTGGTCCGAATTTTATATTGGCCTTGCCAGACATTACGGAATCCCCGCAAAACTGGTTTTGGGATATACGAACCTCAATGGAGCCAAGCAACTGCATGCTAAAATGGCGCATGGCTGGGTCAAAGTTTATTCCCAGGAAGATCAGAAATGGTATGAGCTTGAACCCATCCCCGGAGATCTATTCAACGGAGAAATTCGCGAGCTGAAAATTAAATCCAGCAGATTACAGGAACAAATCGAGCATCTTAAAAGTGAATTAAGCACTTTGTCTAATCAATCCGATGATTTCCTGCCAGCAGGAAAAGCCGCTGCTGCTCGAGAAAAATTTTATTCTAAGGCAGCCCAACTGATCAAAACCTTGGGAAAATTACGCAACACCTACCGCGAGTCATTGCAAAATTCTAAAGGCCAGGAAGCAGAGCAGGTTAAATTTGTGTTAATGTGAGGCGATTTTGTCCCGTCTAGATTGTTAAGCGATTTTGTCTCCCACTATGCGTTAGTCTTGATCTGTTTCAATACGAGACAGAAGCAGGGGTAACCAAGGAATGGGAGTCATTTTGTCATCAAAGAA
>JBBQHD010000196.1:0-3022 GCA_038323665.1 Bdellovibrionales bacterium | reverse complement strand
GGCGAATGAAACATCGGCAAATGCGATGCATAAGTTACCTTATCCCCAAACAGCAACATTCCATGCACCCCCGGCTGATCGGCGCGCGCGGTTGAACTCATGGCCATTGCGGCAACGACAGTTAATATTAATTTTTTCATCTTAAATCCCCTTTCTGGCTCGTCTTCGAGCACACAACAAAACTACAAATTGACCACTAATAAGTAAAATTAATTGATTTAATATAACGATCGATATTATTAATGGCTTATGACACTTTCTTCCCTTCAGTTGGATGCATTTTTAGCGGTGGCCCAAACTTTGAACTTCACCCGTGCCGCAGAGCAATTGCATATAACACAGTCCGCCCTTTCACAACGGGTCATGAACTTAGAACAAGAACTGGAAACAACTTTGTTTATTCGCGATCGCGCTGGCCTACGACTAACCGAAGTTGCGCAAAAACTTGTTCATTATTGTCGCTGTAAGAATTCACTGGAAGAAGAATTTTTATCCGGTTTAAAAGGCAACGATTTATCCGGAGTAATCCGCATCGGCGGATTTTCATCGGTAATGAGTTCCGTTATTTTACCAAGCCTTTCAGGTCTATTAAAAGAAAATCCCCAGATCAAATTTCAAATGCTGATCGACGAAATGTCCCATTTAACTGCACGACTTCACCGAGGCGAAATCGACTATATGATTCTTGATCGTCGCGAACAGCGCGAAGATCTAGAACGGATATTACTGGGCAAAGAAAAAAATATTTTGGCGCAAAAAAAGAAATACCAGGGTCCCGAAATATATTTGGATCATGATGAAAATGATTCGGTTACTTTTGATTATCTAAAACTTTCAGGTAAAAAAATTAAAAATCCCGAGCGCAGATACTTAGACAATGTCCAAGGCCTTCTGGATGGAGTTCGTTTGGGACTAGGTCGAGCTGTTCTGCCAAAGCACTTAATCCAAAGCGAAAAAGCGATTGAAATTCTGCACCCAAATATAATTTTAGAAATTCCTGTTTATTTGTATTTCTATTCCCAACCTTACTATTCCAAACTGCACCACAAAGTGGTCGAAAGCATTTCCGCGAATGCGAAAGACTTTTTGCTGTAAAACACCCGCCGATGTCCCTAAGTTCCACATGTTACAGAACCGGCTGGCGTGGACGAATTACGACGCGTGTAAAAAAGTTGGTCAGCAAAACTTTGCCAAATCCAAATAACAAGCGATTAAGGGGGTATAGTTTTCGCAAAGAATGTTCATTGTCACTGCTATAAAAAGGAGCCCCCCGGTGAGAACATTTTTAGCCTGTCTGTTATTCCTAAGTTTTGCCCTAAATGTATCTGCTCAAGATACCGATCTTAATATTTTCGATGTGGTCCGCCGTTTAGACACGAATAAAATTAACTCTATGAGCGCAGAAGACAAAGCAAGCATTGCCAAAGCAATTCGACAAGCACCCGTCGAAGATCTACGCAAGATTAGTTACGGTGAACATATTAAATTAGCAAAAATTTATATATTGGTAGAAACTCCGTTTAAAAGATTAACGCTGGATCAAGCCAGAAAAGCAGCAAAAGGATTTTTGGATTTCGATTTTAAGCACCTAGAAGATCTGCAGGCCGAAGCACAAAATTTAGTAGCAAACGCCTATATCCCTTATTCACTGAACTGTGAAAAGGTAACTGCGGGAATGAATATTCCCTTACTGGATCAAAACCGCCGCATGGATTTTGAAACGCATAAGTTTTTTGGCGATCACAGTGTCGTGTTCAATGCCTGGAGAATGATCGGCGACGCCTATCGAATCGCCGCAAAAAATATTTCCGACAGGCTTCCCAGCGAAGCCATCGTAAAACAGTAACTTTAAGATTCAAGAAAAGCACTGCTATCAAAATTAAATTTATCCCAAGAAAAAGTTCTGGGTGCGATTAACAATTTCGAATTGACGCCCTTATCAGTGGCGTGTCACTAAACCTCCAACAATCTATTTTTTTGGAGGAAACCTATGAAGAAAATTATTTTAAAAACAGCGCTTGGTATCGGATTTTTATTTCCATTATTGCAAGCTCAGGTCAGCTTTGCAGCACAAGAGGCTGAAAGCACTCAACGCAGTGAGCGGGTTGCGGTATTGCGGGAATTGGTGAAACTGAATGCTACAATTGGGGCCTATAACGGAATCAACGAATTCTTCACCGAAATAATCCCAACCCTTGATAAGAACAACCCGGATACAACAGAAGCAGTGAAGACGCTCGAGACAAAACTTGCAGAAAATAAAGAAAAACTGACAGCCAAGCAAGTTGTGTCTGATGAATTGATCAAAAATAAAGTCGAACTGTTTGGATCGAATGAGGATCGTGCAAATATTCAAAAGCTGACATCATCCTTACGAACGGCCTATCAAATTCAAACCTATGTCAGTTCCTATCAAGAATTATCAATCGATATCGTAGAGCTTAAGCCTTTGCTGGAACAGGACTTCGTCACTGCAGTTAAAAAATACAACGATGTTTTGGCTTATTTTAAAACCACACAGGAAGAACTTTTTCCCAAATAGTCAGATTCTAACACCGCCGATGCCAAAAAAGTTCGGCGGTATTTCTTATTTAAGAATTTTTACTGAAACCGGGTCCAATTTCTTTTGCATTGAAATTTACTTACCTGAGCCACCACGCCTGGAAACAGATTCTTTTTATCAATTCGTGTGACCGTTCCCATGATTTTGAATTTTTCAAAGCCTGTGGCCTTGGCATCTGGAGTTTTTTCCAAAACCACCTTAGTTTTTTCATCAAATAAAACTTGATAATTTGGTTCTGCAGATTTTTCTCCGGTTGAAAAGTATTCTATTTTTTCAACCAGGCGGCTTTGTAAATACAATGAGGTATCTCGAACAAGGTACCCAAATCCGCGGATAGCCGCGAGGATTTCCTGCTGAATTGATTGCTGCTGTAGGTATTGCTGCAGATTTGCATTTTCACCCGTTGGGTGAATGCGCATAAGCAAAGATTTTCAAATTAATTTTTTTATGTTTTTATAT
>JBBQHD010000195.1:0-3095 GCA_038323665.1 Bdellovibrionales bacterium | reverse complement strand
TCCAGTCCCAATGCTACCAATATTAGCTAAAACAAAATTTTCGCATTGTTGAGTTTCGGTACGTTTTAAAGTTGCTTGAAACCAAGTATTTTTTTGACTTAAATCCCCACTGGCAGAAGTTAAAAAGTATTCTCCGTTTGGGAATTGAATAAGACGGCCATCTTGCAATGCTCCGTTTTTATTGATCGCACGAGCAGGATTATTGAATGAAACAGAAGAATCTGTCGTGATAATACCAATTCGATAATCAATTGAATGACTGTCAAGTTGCTGAACAAATGAAGCAAATTTTTCAGCAATTTTGGTTTGATCGTAAGACATCGAACCAGAATTATCGTTGATGATGACAACGTCTAATTTTCCACCCTGAACCGTCTGTTGAACAGTAAAAATATCTAAGCCATTGGCATTCACACAGGCCGCCGAGCCTAAATTTTGGCAGGCATGATACTCGGGATCTTTGGAAAATTGCTTTGGTGAACAGGCAACAAGGCCCAGAATAACAATCTGAACGAGAATATATTGTATTCTAATGTTTTTCATCTGGGACTCCTTGAACCATCAATATTCAATAGAAATGCCAAATTTAAATAAATAAAAATTAGTTTAAAACGAAACAGTTGCCAGCCAATGCCTTAAAAGCACTCGGTTTTGCGTTCCCCCAGCTTGAAAACTGTCGAAGTTTTTTACAAAGACGTTTTTAGGCCGACGTTCCAATTTTGAGACGCCGAATGGCCTTTGCAAATATTTAGTCAAAATCAAACTTCTGCTTATGCAACCAGGCTTTAGTGCCGATGAAATAACCTATGGTTAAACCCAGCAAACCAAAAAACAGCCTACGAAAGATTTCCCAATTTTTTATCCTGATCGCCCTTAGCAGCGCGATTCTGATGGCAGTAATTTTGGATCCAGAAATCGAAGCCGAGGATAAAGAAGATTTTTTTTCAGCTGAATCACCCAGTCATTCAGAACCCAAAAAAGCTTCGATTGCACAGTCGGACCATTTTCTGAAAAATATTTTTGAAAATATAAAAAAACAAAAAACCACACCCAAAGATTTTAAAAATATTTCTTTGATAAGAATCAATTATCACAATCCTGAATTAAAAAAATTCTTCGAAACTGAAAAGCAATTTATAATGATGAAGCCTAACGGAAAATTTGGAGTAGAAATCGAAGCCTTCGAAATCCCGGATCGAACTCCCCGCCGCTGGATTCTACAATTAAGCCTAATCAGCTTAAAAACATCCAATAAAGTTTGGGAAAAATCGGTCGAGACGAATTTGCCAATTGGCGCTTCGGCCAATGCTCTTTAGGTAGCTAATTCTGAGCAGTACTATTTCAGTTTTTTAATGTTCAGTTCCGGGCAAAATAAGTTGCATACCACTAGCAGAGCAAACAGTTGTATAGGGCGCTGGCTGACCAGGGTTTTTCTCAGAATAAATTTTTAAAATACGGCTACGATCTTGATCACATGCGGAATAGTCTTTGTATTTTTCTAAAGTATTGTCTTCTGCAAACCATTTATTAATATGAAAATTTGCTTTGATTAATCTTCCACCCACAAGCAGGGATTGTTGATCAATTAAAGTCTTACATGCCAGTAGATCATATGAGCCTTCTGGTAAAGATTTCGCAATCAAGTTTTTCTCTGTTTCGCAATTTTGCGCAGATTGGAATTCCCCTTCAGTCCAACTAGTAGAAGTATAATCTTGAGCAACTGCAATGCCTTCAACTATTTTCCAATCCTCAGAAGTATTGGAAAATAAAACCCTAATCCCCGACTTCCCAGCAAGCTGAGTCCATTCACTCAATGAGTCCAAAAAGTGCGTGCGAAATCGAACTTGTCTGACTTCAGGAAAAGCCTCAAAAAATAATTTCAAAACAGCCGGATATCCTACTCCAGATTCATAACTACTTTCACAAGTCATAATCGTATAATCTTTAACTGCAAAACTTTGAAAAACCGAATCAACATTGGCCATATTTTTTTTGCAATCTTCGACATTTTTATACCACTCGGAGTATTTATTAAAAATACGCGCACGCAAATCCGCACCAAAGGAGATCTCGCTACGATTCAGATTAAACTTATCTGCTAAAACTCGAACTTTAAAAACTGAACCAACTTTTTCGCAGGAAGATTGAATGACTCTGTCCGGACTTAGATAAGATACAACTCTTCTCGTGGCACTTTCGCAGCTATTGTCGCGATCAAAAGTGGCGACTTCATAAATGGCAGCCCAAGATAAAGTTGGAAAAAAACACAGACTTATAAAAAAATATTTAATCACTTTTTCTCCTAGTTATTTATCGAATACTAGAGCAAGGAAAAATGATCTTCAAATAAAACCGATGACAACAAGCAGCTCTAGTTGAGAGTTTAACTTAACAATAGATTAAAAAAAAAGGTCTCAAACTTTCGCTTGAGACCTTTTACAAAAAAAAGCTGGCATCGTGCTACTCTTTCACACGGTTGCCCGTGCAATACCATCACCGCAAGTAGGCTTAACTTCTGAGTTCGGAATGGGATCAGGTGTGACCCTACTGCTAAAAACACCAGCAAAATTTAAAAACTTAAAATAAACTTCTAATAATAAAATAAACAGTGAATGTCTCAATCAACCCGCCGTTTAAGGCGGATAAAAATAAATATAACTAAAATTGATTTTAGCCTAGGTAAATTCCAAATTTCAATTTTGAATTCCTAAGTTATTCAGAGATATTTCACTCTGAAATCAATTAAGAGAAAAATTATAAAAGCCTCATGAACGATTAGTACTGGTCAGCTAAAGCATTACTGCTCCTACACCTCCAGCCTATCAACCTCGTAGTCTCCGAGGGTTCTTAAGGGAATTGCTTCCAGGGTGACCTAATCTTGTAGTTGGCTTCCCGCTTAGATGCTTTCAGCGGTTATCCATTCCGAACATAGCTACCCAACGCTGCCGCTGGCGCGACAATTGGAACACCAGAGGTTCGTCCATCCCGGTCCTCTCGTACTAAGGACAGCTCTACTCAAGTCACCTGCGCCCACAGAAGATAAGGACCAAACTGTCTCACGACGTTCTGAACCCAGCTCGCGTACCACTTTAATT
>JBBQHD010000194.1:0-3177 GCA_038323665.1 Bdellovibrionales bacterium | reverse complement strand
AGGAAAAATCAGATGTCAGTATTCATATCAAAGACAACGGCCCAGGAATGAGCGAAGACGTGCAGAAAAGATTGTTCGAACCATTTTTTACTACGAAAAACCGAGGCACGGGCTTGGGTTTAGCAATCGTTCACAAAATTTTAGAAAATCATATGGCGCAAATTAGTGTGCGCAGTGCAGTAGGTCAGGGTTCGGAATTTATTATTACTTTCAAAGCAGCCAAAGCATGAGCATAAAAGGGGAAAAAATGAAATCAAGAATCCTAGTTGTCGACGACGAATCTTCGATCCGAGAATTTATGGAAATTTTCCTGCGCAAAGAGGGCTATGAAGTCACTATCTGCGAAGATGGGGCCAAAGCCAAAGAAATCTTGTCCAAGAAAACCTTTGATTTGGTTATTTCAGATTTACAAATGCCCAATGTGACTGGAATTGAATTATTAAAGACAATCCGCGAAACTAGTCCCGATTTAGTATTTATTATGATGACGGCGTTTGGAACTTTGGAAAACGCCGTCGAAGCTATGAAACTGGGCGCTTATGATTATTTAACCAAACCCTGCAAGATCGACGAAGTTCGTATTGTCGTGCAAAATGCCTTGCGTGCACAAAATTTAGAATTAGAAAACAGAAGTTTAAGAAAAGTTTTAGTCCAAGAATATTCATTTCAAAATATCGTTGGTGACAGCCCTGCAATGCATGCTCTGTTTGATTTAATCAAACGAGTTTCCAATGCTCCAACAAATATTTTAATTACAGGGGATTCTGGAACTGGAAAAGAAGTTGTGGCCAAAGCGATTCATTTCAATGGACCCTTAAAAGATAAACCTTTTGTAACAATCAATTGCGGTGCCATTCCTGAAAATTTAATGGAAAGCGAAATGTTTGGCCATAAGCGCGGTTCTTTTACAGGTGCTCATGTCGATAAGGCGGGTTTGTTCGAAGTGGCCCAAGGCGGAAGTTTATTTTTGGATGAAGTCGGCGAATTGCCCTTAAGCATTCAAGTAAAATTACTGCGCGCAATCCAAGAGCGTTCGATTCGTCGAGTGGGTGCTACCGAAGACACCAAGGTGGATGCACGAATTATTGCAGCCACAAATCGAAATTTAGAAGAAATGGTGGCGGCAGGAACTTTCCGGCAGGATTTATATTACCGATTAAACGTCATTCAGATTAAAACGCCATCGTTGCGCGATCGCAAAGAAGACATTCCACTGTTGGCACAACATTTTTTAAAAAAATACACCGATCGTATGAACAAAAATATTTCTGGAATTTCGGCTGAAACCATGGAAATTTTAAAAGCCTATAATTACCCTGGCAACGTTCGAGAACTAGAAAATTTGATCGAACGAACTGTGGCCTTGGAATCGGGCAGCACGATTTTGCCGGAAAGTTTGCCTCCATTGGTGCAGACGGCGAATGGTCGAAAAATGGTTTCTAGCAATGAAATCGAAGTCGGCCCTGAAGGCGTTGATTTGGACAAGATCTTGGGTCAAATCGAAAAAGAAGTGATTATCAAAGCCATTCACACCGCCAATGGCATCAAGAAAAAAGCTTCGCAGCTGCTGAAAATTTCTTTTCGGTCGATGCGTTACCGGGTCGAAAAATATAATCTTGGAAGCGTTGACGACGATGAACTGGATGGGGAAGAATAGCCAGAATTTCGGGTCTCATAGCTCAACTGGATAGAGCTACGGTTTCCTAAACCGTAGATCCAGGTTCAAGTCCTGGTGAGGCCACCAAACTTCGCCCCGAATTATATTCAGATCTGCTTTGTAAAATTTGGCTTTTTAAAACTTAAAGCTATCAAATTAATAAACACAAATTTTCCAGACGCGGCTCGTGCCTCCAAAAACCGCCCAGTAGGGCGGACGCATCCTGCTTTTTTGAGGTCTTGAAAATTTGCGTTTATTAATTTGATAGCTTTAAGTTTTAAAAAGCCAAATTTTACAAAGCAGATCTGAATATAATTGGAGGGAAATTTGGTGTTTGCATTATTTCGGAGGGGTAAACAGCGCTTCATGACCGGCTTTCATGATAAATAGGATCGGCAGTAGGAAAATTTTTAGGATGCTGGGATGGATTTTTTGCATCAAATTATGAAATGCGAAGCAAAACCTTTTCGCGACCCAGCAATATCAATCAACGATAAGCTGAATAAAATTTGTCCATAATTTTCTTAACGCGTAACTTAAGCGCACCAAGAAAATTATTCGATCAATTCATTTTCATCGCGAGCGAATTTTTCTAATTTTTTCTGTTCTGAAATCATTTCTTTGTAAACGATATAATAATTTCTCATCACGCGGATGGCGTAATCTCTTTTCATGACTTTGCCGTCGGCGTCGATGCTGCCGATGCGTCGGGTGATTTTGCGGATATTGCCAGCGCCCATATTGTAGGCGGGCAGATAGTGATAAGCTGTGCCGTCAAACTCAGATCGTAAATGGGCAAAATATAAGATTCCTAATTTAATATTGGTCACGGGGTCATACAGCGATTTTTCGCCTTCCCATTTGACAAAATTTTTCTTGGCAATCCATTCGGCTGTTTTCGGTAATATTTGCATCAAACCCAGTTCGCCGGATGTGCCCTTTGCTTTAGGATTAAACGAACTTTCTGTTTGAATGACGGCTAAAATAAATACTGGGTCGAATTGCTGGGCCTGGCTTTCATCAATAATTGCTCGTGCCAAGTCTGGAACATAACTTTTGTATTTAAGTCCCAGGGCCGAATCAATTTTTTTGTAAACTAGATAATTGAGGTTTTGTTTACCCTCTAATTTTTGTGCAAAGCTTCCGCGGTAATAGGCACCCAAAAGTTGTCGAGCCTGATCTCGCCTTGCGCTTTCATCCACGTTGGAAATATTAAGGCTTCCAAATTCCTTCAGCGTCATATTCTGAAACGCCAACATCATCAACAGGCTTCCCAATACTGCCAGATAAGATTTAATACGATTGCTGATCTTCATGCCCTTCTTATCGGACGAAAGTCGAGTCCATAAGAGCATCATTTTGAGACGAATTGCGATTATCTTGTCGATAGCAGGCGATTCTGTCTCCCTAATTGTTAAGCGATTCTGTCTCGTGTGTATATTTAAGCAGCATCGCGGATATAGCGCGAGGGCTGTTGGACTTTTTCTAGATGAAGCTCCCGTCCCGCAAAGAAAATCTTC
>JBBQHD010000193.1:0-3254 GCA_038323665.1 Bdellovibrionales bacterium | reverse complement strand
CACAACGGCTGCGACGGCACTGATCTTACTTTATTTTGGAACCGGGCCGGTTCGAGGATTTGCAATTACTTTATTGATCGGAATTGCCACAACTTTATTTTCGAATGTTTTTGTTTCGAAAATTTTGGTGGACAGTTTGATTGAAAAATTTGGCGTTAAAAAACTTTCTATTTGATAAGGGATTTATAAATGAAACAGACAGATGATTTTGGTAAATATGATTTTGTGGGAAAAGTGGGACTGTTCGGTGGAATTTCCCTTTTCTTGGTTGTGATCTCTATGGTTTATTTAGGGATTCATGGATTGACCTACGGAATCGATTTCCGTGGCGGAACAGAAATCCAGGTGAAATTTGCTCAACCCACCAGCATTGATGAAATGCGCAGCTCGATCGACGAATTGAAAATGCGTGATATTGGCATTCAAAGTTTCGGGGAAGCCAACGAATTTATTGTTCGTTTCCAAGGGGCCCACGGAAATACAGACAAAGAAACCAATGATTTTCTGAACCAATCCATTCAAAAAATAAAATCGCAAATTGAAACTAAGATGGCAGAAAAAAAGCCTGAATTTCGCAGGGTCGATACAGTCGGACCACAAGTAGGTGCAGAATTAAAACGAAATGGGTTTTTAGCCGTATTTTACGGATTGCTGGTGATTTTAATTTATGTGGCGATTCGCTTTGATTATAAATACTCGCCCGGTGCGGTAATCTGTTTGTTTCACGATGCCGTGATTACGCTGGCCTTGTTTGTATTGATTGGAAAAGAAATCAATATTCCAATTCTTGCAGCAGTAATGACTTTGATCGGGTATTCGCTGAACGATACGATTGTGGTGTTTGACCGAATTCGCGAAACCGAAGAAATGTATCGCGCCAAAGGTTGGGTGTTTATTATCAATCGCTCGATCAACGATATGCTTAGTCGAACCATAATTACATCGGGAACGGTCTTTGTATCGTCTTTGTGTTTGTTCTTCTTTGCGGGTGGAACGGTTTCTGATATCGCGCTGGCCATTTGTATCGGGATTTTCTTCGGAACTTATTCTTCGATTTATGTGGCTGCACCCCTTATCTTGGTAATGGAAAGATTGCAAAAACGTCCCGCCTAAGTCTTTTAAAAAAGGGAAGTTCTATGACAATGTCGCCGTTGATCGAAAAATTATTTCAAGCGCGCGGCATTGATTTGCAGGAACAAAACAGACTTTTGGATTTTCGCTTAGGCCAGTTGCATGATCCCTTTGTTATTTTAAATATGCGACTGGCAGCCGAACGATTGGTTCATGCATTCCAGAAAAAAGAAAAAATTCTTTTATATGCCGATTTCGATATGGATGGGACCCCGGGTTTGGCTTTGTTTTACAAAGGCCTAACGGATTTGGGTTTTACCGAATTGGAATACTTTCAACCGCGGCGGATGCGCGACGGCTACGGATTTCACGCGAATAAACTTGATTTGTTTAAATCACAAAACATTGATTTGATCGTGACCATTGATTTGGGAATCACGGCAGTCGAAGCTTGCGCACGTGCAGCTGAACTGGGAATCGAAGTCATTATCACCGACCACCATCAACCAGCCGAGCAATTGCCCGTGGCCTTTGCGGTGGTCAATCCCAATCAAAAAGGCGATGTTTCAGGTTTAAATTATTTGTGCGGGGCGGGCGTTGCATTTTATTTACTGCGAGCCGTGGCAACTTTATTAAAAGAAAAAAATCTGGGCAATAAAATTGATTTAAAAAAATATCTGGATTTTCTAGCACTTGCCACTGTCAGCGATATGGTGCCCTTGGTGGGCGACAATAGAATTTTGGTTAAACACGGAATGAAAGCCATTTCTAATACTGAAAATCCTGGTTTACGGGCCTTTTTAAAAAACATTCAGATGTATGGCGAAACGATTTCTAGTTCCGATATTGGGATGAAAATTGCGCCACCATTTAATGCTTTAAGCAGATTGGATCAGGACTTGTTGCCGCTGGATTTATTTTTAGCGGAACAAGAAGATGCTGATTTTTTAGCAGGGCAAGTGGTGCTGGCCAACGACACGCGCAAACAAATTCAGAAACAAAGCGAAACTTTGGCCTTTGAATTATCAGAGCAAAAATCACAATCAGGATTTGCCTTTGTTGCCGATGAAAAATTTCACCGTGGGGTGGTGGGATTAATTGCCACCAAACTTGCGCAGAAAAAAAATGTTCCCAGCTTTGTTTGTGCTTGGGACGAACATCAAAAAACCTGGGTGGGCAGCGCACGTGTGCCGGCAAATTCAAGTGTTTCTTTAACTGGTTTTCTGGAAGCTCATACAGAATATTTCGTCAAACATGGTGGTCACAAACAGGCGGCGGGTTTTGAAATAAAACCGGAATCGATGGAAAAATTAGAAGCTGCAATGAGTCGTTTTTTTTCAAACATAACGCACACTGAACTTGATTTTGAAGAGTTTGATACCGAAGCTGAAATAGATGAGGTCAATGAATCTACTTTGAATTGGCTTGAGCAATTGCAGCCATTCGGAATTGGATTTAAGACCCCGATCTTTCGTTTTACCAAGGTTATCTTGAAACAAATTAAAGCGCTGCGTGGGGGACATTGGCGCTTTGAGATGCTTCAGGCCAGCAGTGCAACAAAATTGACCGCGATTTTGTTTTCTGCACCCGGGGAAGTGAACGAGTTTTTGCAAGCCAGTATAAATATGGCAAGTCCTCCACAAATTTCAATCCGGGGGGAATTGCAATGGAACGTGTTCGCAGGACAAAAAAAAATTCAAGTATTAGTAAAAAGCCTCGAACTGCCAAAGTAAAATTGGCTGGCAAAGATCAACATTTGGTCGATCAATTACTGACAAAGATTAATCCCAATTTGCAGAAAAAAGTTTACAGTCTGGCTCGCCAAACCAAAGGCGAATTGTCGGTTCTGGCCAGCAAAATTTTCCTTCGCGCGCAGAAGATCCGCAAAAGCCTGACCCCGTAAGTTTAGATTTTCGGATTTAAGATTATATTTTAGACTTGCGATTAAATTTCCAGACCTAATTTAGTATAAAATACCCAGATATCTCTTCTAAAGTGGACGCTCATCCATGAGCTCTGGGCAAAAATTTTTCGACAGTAGTCGAAAAAACGCGTCACGCTCATATGGATGACCTCTTTGTAAATATAAAAAAACAACCGGGATTAAAAAGTCTCTTGAACTGTCAGTCTCATATTCGCGTGCTGGTTAACGCATTAAGATTGGTTCGAATAGACCTATCCAC
>JBBQHD010000192.1:0-3294 GCA_038323665.1 Bdellovibrionales bacterium | reverse complement strand
TAGACCCGAACCCAAAGGGCCCTAGGAGTCTAAATTTTTTAGATCCCAAAAACAAAAACACTCTAAAAAAGGAGAGTAAAAAAATGAAAAATTTCCGCACTTATCAGTTGGCTAAAAATTTAGTCATACAAAGCAAATATTTAAAACTTAGAAATCCCTACAAAGACCAGTTTGAACGAGCCGTTCTTTCGATCGCCCTGAATTTGGCAGAAGGAAGCGCGAAAACTTCGAATAAAGATCGCAAAAGATTTTATGAAATTGCAATGGGATCATTCCGGGAATCAAGATGCATTCTAGAAGTTCTAAACATCCAAAATCTAGATCAGCAAGTCGACCAACTCGGCGCCAGCCTTTTCTGTCTGATCCGCAGTCTCTGACGACTGCGGACTGTCTCAGAAAACCGAACTCCGAACTCTGACACCGAGAAGCTGAGCTCCGAGCATTTACTCATGTTGGGGATTTAAACCAAAAAAAAGCTGCCCGAAAGCAGCTTTTTTTAAAATTAATTCTCGCGAAAAAATTAAAATGAATTTTGAATCTGAGTGATCACTGAACAAGGCATAGTCAAAGGATTGCGGCCTTTGCGTTCCAAAGTTCCAACGACTTGATCGTTCACAACGAAAACTTTCAGGGCGACATCTTGATAAGTTGGGAATACATAACCGATGATCGAATTGGTATCGCGCTGTTCAAGGACAAGTGGGATTTGATCTTCGACGATCACTAATTGTTTGCGCGCGCTGTCTTGTGAGTAAGTCGAGAAATAAACATTTACAGCTCCGTCTGTGCAGCGGAATCTGTCTTGAAATTGACCTTCTGTGCTGTAGAAAGCAAATGACTGAGCGCTTCCAACTAAAACTGCTGCGATTAAAAAGATTTTTTGAAACATAATATCTCCATTCCTTTGGCGATTGTTCGAATAACTATTTACATAAGCAAATGCTGTGCCAGCCATAATAAGTTCTTATTCCTGATTTAAATTCATCTTGGAAAAATTTGGTTTTGTTTCGGGTACGAATTCACAAAATATTTTGGAACTGCGCAATCAGTTTGGAACCAGTAATTTGTCGACATGATGGATCATTTTTGTTTACAGTTTTCTTCTATGAAAATTTTTGCAGCAAATTGGAAATTAAATTTATCTCCGAAGGAAACGCGTCAGTATTTTGAAACTTTTAATCAAAAACTAACTGCGCAACATAAAAATAATCAGTGGATTTTTTTTCCACCCGCTTCGAATTGGGAAGCCTGTGCGCAGTCTTTGGAAAATTCACCCGCAAGTTGGGGAGCACAAAATTTTTGGAAAGACGCGTCGGGGGCCTTCACCGGAGAATCCTCGGCGCAGGTCGCCAAAGATTTGAGCGCCACTTATGTTTTGATCGGGCACAGCGAACGCCGACAAATTTTTGGCGAAGACAATGCATTGCTCAGCGAGAAAATTTCTTTGGCTGGCAAACTGGGTTTGAAAATTATTTTTTGCATTGGCGAAACTTTGCAAGAACGCCAGGAAAATAAAACCCTCGAAGTTTTGAAATCTCAACTGAAAATACTGGATAAAAATATCAGCAATTTGATTGTCGCTTACGAACCGATTTGGGCCATCGGCACCGGTGTGGTTGCATCACCGGAACAAGTTGCGGAAGTGCATGCAGCGCTCAGCGAATATTTAAAAGCAAATTTAACCAACGCAGTCCCATTACTTTATGGCGGCAGTGTTAAGCCAGAAAATTCTGCTCAACTTTTAAAAATTCCCCATGTCGATGGTTTTTTAGTCGGTGGAGCCTCACTGAAACCTGACACTTTCTTGTCCTTATCCTGAAGTTAGGATATTTTTTAAACGGTTTTAGATTCAAAAACTAAATACAAAAACCGGGGGGTTTTTTGCGTTTCATCTTGTCGTTCATCCTTGCCATATTTTTCGGTCTGCAAACTTACGCAAACCCTAAAATTGAAACGCAAAATATTTTAGAACAGCAGGTGCAAACAGCGTTTGCAAAAATCCGCAAAAATTTCAGCGGTTACGGTGTCAAATCCGGAATCATCATTGCGTCGCCTTCAACCGAAGCGCCGAAATATTTTTATCATTGGACTCGCGATGCAGGACTGACGGTTTTATTTTTATTGCAAAATGAAGCCTTGATGAATGATTCCGATCGCGATTTTTTTAATAATTTTATTGGCGATAACTGGGTTTATGTGGAAATGGGAATGCAAAGGGCTGCGATTCAAAACACAACTTTGAAAAAACGCGAATTGGCATTGGGCGAACCGAAATTCAATGTGAACGGCAGTGTTTACACTTTGGGTTGGGGACGACCGCAAACCGATGGGCCTGCAATCCGCGCGCTGGCTATGATCAAGTGGGCGCAAAAACTAATTGCTCAGGGCAAGACGACTCAAGCAGAAGTTTTGTATGGATCGGAAAATCCTCAGCAACTTTATTCGCCGATCAAAATGGATTTGGAATTTATTGCGAAATATTGGAAGGAATCTTCCTATGATCTTTGGGAAGAAGTCGAAGGCCAGCATTTTTTCACTTTGATGGCGATTCGTTCGGCTTTGATTCAAGGGGCGAATTTGGCCGATCGTCTTTCTGACGGTGGGGCAGCCGGGTATTATCGCAACAAGGCCAATGAAGTGACTTCGCGTTTAAAAGATTTTGTGAACGCAGCTGGATTTGTGGACACGACACAAAGACAAACGGATGGCAGAACGGAAAAAGTTTCCAACTTGGATACGGCTGTTTTACTTGCTTCGCTGTATTTTCAAGATGAGGGTTTTTTTCCTGTCAGCGATGCTGCTGTGCTTAAGACTCGATTGCTGTTGCAAAATAAATTTTATGAAACTTACCCGATTAACCAGTGGCAAAACCGATCTCCCATGGATCTGTTTTCAGATCTTGGAAAAAAAATATGGTCCACACTGACGGACCGCGCGCCAAACAACAGCGCGCGAAATTATTTATTCGGTCGCTATTCCGAAGATGTTTATAATGGCGGCGTCGAAGGCCGAAATTACTCAAATCCCTGGTTCATTACTTCGGCTGCTTTTGCAGAATCTTTTTGTCAACAGGGGCGGGTCGAACAGGATCCTGATCTTCGACAAAAGTATTTTACCGCTGGAAATGATTTGTTAAAGCGTTTGTTAAACTTTGTGCCCTCAGGAAATTCCGACTCAGATGCAAATGGGGGCATGTCCGAGCAAATCAACCGTCATGATGTCCTTCCACAAGGTGCAAGGGATTTGACTTGGAGCTATTCAAGCTTTATTCGAGCAGCTTCAACTTGTCTAAAC
>JBBQHD010000191.1:0-3375 GCA_038323665.1 Bdellovibrionales bacterium | reverse complement strand
GTGGAAAATAAATCCGGCCAATTTGGTAATCTTCCCAAATGTCCCTAGAAATATTGGTCATCTGCAAAGCATTTCCCAGCGCTATGGCATGCAAGATTGCTTTTGAATCACTGACGCCCATAATATAACTCATCATAACGCCCACAGATCCTGCCACGCAGTAACAGTAGTGTTCTAGGTCTTGAGTCGATTGCAAATATTTTCTCTCGGCATCGAAACGTGCACCAGCCAAAAGATCTTTCGGAAGTTTTTGTGGAATTTGGTATTTCAGAACCACTTCTTGGAATACAGCCCAGGGATGGGAATGTAAGGCAACTTCTGGATCAAAAGATTTTTCCGTTAAAATTTCTAATTTTTTTAAATTATCCCGAGCTATTTCTTGGTTGGCGGCCTGATCCACTTGATCGTCGCAAAAACGACACCAAGAATACAATCCCCATGCACCTAATCGGCTGTCCTTGGGCAGAAAAAAACTGGCCAAAGAAAAACTTTTCGAACCTTTGATAATATCTTGTTTGGATTTTTCGACCAATTCGCTGTTCACAGAAAGTCCTCGACAACCAAAGCTGCGGTTGCTTTGCCTGAATTGACCACGCCGGGAACTCCTGCGCCGGGATGAGTGCCCGCACCGACAAAATAAAGTCCCTGAATATTGGCATCCTTGTTGTGCTGACGGAAATACGCACTTTGAGTCAACTTTGGTTCCAGCGAAAAGGCAGCACCGACATGGGAATTTAATTCTGTTTCAAAATCAAAGGGAGTAAATATTTTTTTCACCACAATGCTGTCGCGCAAACCGGGCATATAAAGTTCTTCCATGCGTTTCAGAATTTCTTCGGCGTATTTGGGGCCTTCGGTATTCCAATCGACTTTTAATTTTCCGGTGTGGGCAACCGGGGATAAAACATAAAAACATTCACAGCCTTCGGGCGCTAAATCGGGATCGGAAATGGACGGGCGGTGCAAATACAAAGAAAAATCTTTTGGCAAAACTCCGTTGGTAAAAATATCTTTTAGTAAACCTTTGTAACGAGGCCCAAACAAAACATTGTGATGGGCAAGTTTTGGAAATTTTTTATTGGTGCCAAAGTAAATTAAAAACAGCGACATTGAAAAATCACTTTTTAATAATTTCTTGGTGCGTTTTTCAGCAATTGGGTTTTTCTTTAAAAGATCTCGGTAAGTGTGAACAATATCTCCGTTGCTGACAACGGCATCGCAGTCCCAAATTTTCCCATCCGCCATGCGCACGCCAGTGACTTTATTTTTTTGACAGATGATTTCGCTGATTTCAGCATTGCATTCAATGCTGCCGCCCAATTCGCCAAAAAATTTTAACAATCCTTGAATCAAAGCACCAGTGCCGCCCTTGGGAAAAAACACACCCCAATTGCGTTCCAGATAATGAATCAAAGTATAAATCGAAGATGTGGAAAAGGGATTTCCCCCAACCAAAAGGGAATGAAAACTAAAAGCTTCGCGCAAGTGTTTGTCTTTGATGAATTTGCAGATCGTATCATAAACACTGCGATGCGCAGATAAACGCACTAATTGTGGTGCAACTTTGATCATGCTCCAAAAACTTAAAAAAGGTGCCGCTGCTAATTTTGTATAGCCCTCATTAAAAACTTCTTTGGAATAAGTTAAAAATCTTTTGTAACCGTCGACATCTTGCGGGGATTTTTTTTCAATCTGGGCAAAAAGTTCTTCGGTATTGTTCGAGTAATCAAACTGAAATCCACCTTCCCAAAACAATCGATAAAAGGGACTGACGGGAAGTAAATTAACATAATCTTTGATATTTTTCCCAGCCAGTTCAAAAAGTTCTTCCAGGCATTCCGGTGCAGTGATGACGGTGGGCCCGGCATCAAAGGTAAAACCTTTTTCTCGGTAAACATAGGCGCGTCCACCGGGCTGATCCCGTTTTTCAAAAATGCGAACATTGAAACCTTTTGCTTGCAAACGAATGGCGGCACTGATTCCACCAAAGCCACTGCCGATAACTGCAATATTTTTTTTCATTCCCCAACCACTAGATAAGATGTTTTAAGTTGCTGAGTCAGTTTTTCAATTTCATTGCGAACACACAAGGTGAAATTTAATTTCCCATGATAATAATCCATACGAGCATCAATTTTTTTCAAAGCATGTTGGTAGGCATGCCTGCGCAGATTGGTTTCTTTTAAAAAAATCTTCAGTTGGGCTAAATCAGGCATTTGTTTGATGGCGGAAAAAAAATCTGTGATGCGATTTTGTGGCAAGGTTTCCACGGCAAATTGAACCACCCAAGACAGTCTTCGATTTCTTAAATCTTCCAACTTTTTGGGATCCGAATTTTCCACATCACAGTTTCCCAAATCATCAAACATTTGCAAAAAAACACCCAGTTCGCAGCCAAAGTTTTTGTGTTCACGTAAATCGTTTCCACCAGCAATCAAGGTTCCCATTTGCACAGCCAAACCAGCCAACGCTCCGCTTTTCAGCTGCAAACTTTTTTCACAAAGTGAAGGTAGATCTTGAAGTGGCACTTCATCAAAACAAACGGATAAATCCAGCGCTTGTCCTTTGTGACCATCCATCATGGTTTCAGTCATCCAGCTGTAAAGTTTTTGCGATACTTCGGCAGTTATTTTTAATTTACGAATTTGGTCAAAGGCGCTGAAGTATAAAAAATTACTTAAATTAAGTGCGATTGGAATTCCATATTCCAAATGCAAAGCTTTGCCGCCTCGGCGTTCAAGGCTGCCATCTTGGATGTCGTCAGCAATCAATGAACCTAGATGTAGTTTTTCTAAAATATCAGACAGAATGGGTAAATTGGGATTTTCATCTGCAGCCGCAAGTTCTGCTTGAGAATTCGGCCTGCTCGCGATCAGAAAACCTAGGCGAACCAACTGCGAGCGAATTTTTTTGGAAGGACGATCCTTAAGATCTTGATAAGGCTTCAGTAAAGCAGAATTCCAAAATGATGTTGCGGGGTGAGTAGGGTCTTCCAGGAATTCCATCAATGGATGATATGTCGGGGGTCGAAAATAAGGCAAATATATCGAATATAACTCGTAGGTTCACAATTATTTTGCGAATCCACACAATGAAACCAAAGGCTAAATGCTCGAAAAAACTGCAACATAAGGTTTTATGTATTTTTTTTACTTTATAGCGCAACTACTACTTTGGTCGAGTTCAATAATCCCTTTATTGCGATTCGGATCAATGGTTGGAACATTGAGATTATGAAGAAAATTTTAATTTTGTCGCTGGTGGCTGTCGCTGTATTTTTCTTTTTCTTTTTCGGTGGACCAAAATATTTGTCCCTAGATTATTTGCAAAGCCAAATTCAAACTTTGCGGGATTTAGCTGAAAAAGAATCCTTGG
>JBBQHD010000190.1:0-3411 GCA_038323665.1 Bdellovibrionales bacterium | reverse complement strand
ATCCCATCAATCCCCAGGAATTTATCCGCCGCGCCGACCACGCTTTGTATAAAGCGAAATCCGAGGGTCGTAATCGGGTTATTGAATTTAATTCAAGTCTGATTCGCAAAAAGAAATCTGCTTAAACACGCTTAGAAAGTTCGAATCATCTTTAAAATATGCAGTGAAACTGTTAGTTTTTAGAAATGGAATTTCTTCCCCAACAGCGAGCAGCAAAAATTTCTTTATGGACCAGCATTGCCGTGCTGACTTTGAAATCCATGGCCTATGGGTTGACTTCGTCATCGGCGATTTTATCCGATGCTCTGGAAAGCATCGTGAATGTAATTTCTGCGGGTGTTGCGCTGTTCGTGATTCGATTTTCGATGCAGCCTGCGGATTACGATCATCCTTACGGCCATGGCAAGGCTCAATATTTTTCTGCGGCATTTGAAGGTGGACTGATTATTTTTGCGGCCTTTGTAATTATGTATGAAAGCATTCATACCTGGATTCACGGTCATCAATTGCAGATGATTGGACAGGGAACAATTTTAATTGGAATTGCCACCTTAATTAATTTTTTTGTCGGGGCGTATCTTACCAAAGTTGGCCGCGAAAAAAATTCCGATGCGCTGGCAGCCAGTGGAAAACATTTATTTGCCGATGTTAAAACTTCGGTTGTGGTTATCATAGGTGTATTTTTGGCCCAATGGACGGGACTTGTCTGGATTGACTCGCTGGCGGGGATTTTATTGGCTTGTCATTTAATTTGGGATGGTTACCAAATCACGCGGCAATCGATCGGGGCCTTAATTGATGAAACCGACTTTGCAACTTTAAATAAATTGGCCAGCACGATGAAAGAAAATCTGGAACCGGGTGTGATTGACCTGCATTTACTGCGTGCAATTCGCTTGGGGAATTTTCACCATATCGATGTTCATATGGTGGTGCCAGAGTATTGGCAGATCTCAGAAACTCATAAAATGACGGATCGGTTTGAAAAAAAAGTCGTGGCTGCTTATCCTTTTGACGGAGAAATTGCTTTTCATTTAGATCCCTGTAGAAAAGCTTATTGTGTGCACTGTGAAATTTCTGATTGTCCGATTCGGCAACAGGACTTTATTCAGCGCAAAAATTTTACTTTACCAGAAATGATGTCGCCTTGAAATTAGTGAAACGCCTAAACTGCACCAAGACTTTGAAAAATCAAAACGAGTATACGCTTGCTTTGAATGGTGAGCTTTCGCACATCGCATTTTCCGAAGAACGCGCGCCTGAAATGAAGGGCAAATGGCGGTCCGAACAATTTAAATGTGACGAAGATACCCCACTGGATGTGGAAGTGGGCACGGGAAATGGTTGGCATTTCGCCCACCGAGCAGAAAATTTTCCAGCCAGAAAAATTGTCGGAATGGAAATTAAATACAAACCTTTGATTCAAGCCATTCGCCGAACGCAGAAAAAGAATCTGAGCAACGCTGCGATTTGCCGAACGCAGGCTTTGGAAATTGAAAGTATCTTTTCCGAAAACGAAATCAATGATGTCTATGTTCATTTTCCTGATCCCTGGACCAGTCCGCGCAAACCACAAAACCGAATTATGCAAAAAGCTTTTTTGGATGTTTTATGGAATTTGCAAAGACCGGGTTCGATGCTGGATTTTAAAACCGATTCGGCCGATGCTTTTCGTTGGGCGATGAAACAAATTGCCGATAGCAAATACAGGGTCGAAGCTTTCAGCGAGGATTTGCATAAATCCGAATTCGCGATCGATAATTTTACAACTTTTTTTGAAAGTTTATTTTTAAAAGACCAATTGCCGATTTTTTATTGCAGGTTGCGTAAAAATCACCAATAAGGTGCTTGAACAGTTAAATCGTCTTTGCAGGCAGTAATTTGACAACTAAGGCGATGCTGTGGGCTGGGCTGATGATTCACAGCGAAATATTCTTGTTCTTCTGACGTCATGGGCTGCTTGCAATTTTCAATTTTAAGCACACATTTTCCGCAGATGCCGACTCCGCCGCAAGAAGAACCTACCGGAATTGCCTGATCCTGCAGATTTTCCAGTAAAGTTTTATTTTCATCTGCGACAAAACTGCGATTCCATTGCGGCAAGAGAATTTTCGACATAATTTAATTTTAACCAAAGGCAGTGGAAATATGAAAGACGAAAACAAAGTTGAAAAGGTAATTATCATCGGATCTGGACCTGCGGGCCTGACCGCCGCACTTTATACATCGCGCGCGCGACTAGAGCCGCTGATGATCGAAGGCGAAGAGGCCGGCGGTCAATTGATGATCACCACCGACGTCGAAAATTATCCAGGTTTTCCCAATGCGGTAACGGGCCCAGACCTAATTACCGTCTTTCGCAAGCAGGCCGAAAAATTTGGAACCAGATTTATTACCAAACAAGTGACCAAAGTGGATTTTACCAAACGTCCATTTACAGTCACTGTTGGCAAAGATGAATTCAAAGCCGAATCCGTTATTATTTCCACCGGCGCCAGCGCAAAATGGTTGGGACTGCCGTCAGAAAAACAATATGTCAGCCGCGGAGTTTCAGCCTGCGCCACCTGCGACGGAGCTTTTTTTAAAAACCAAGTGGTCGGTGTGGTCGGCGGCGGAGATACCGCGATGGAAGAAGCGAACTACTTAACGCGATTTGCATCCAAAGTAATTGTCCTGCATCGACGCGATCAATTTCGTGCCTCGAAAATTATGGCTGAGCGAACTTTGAAAAATCCAAAAATTGAAGTCATGTGGAACCAAGATGTCGAAGAAGTTTTGGGCGACGGAAAATCCATGAACGCTGTTCGATTGAAAAACACCGCGACCGGTGCAAAATCAGAATTAAAGTTGGATGGTTTATTTATTGCCATCGGCCATCAACCAAACACGAAATTGTTTAATGGAATATTGCCCTTTGATTCTGCGGGGTATTTGCTGACGATTCCTGGGTCGACACGCACTGAAATCCCTGGGGTTTTTGCTGCGGGGGATGTGCAGGACAAGGTTTACCGGCAGGCGGTTACTGCGGCGGGGACGGGATGTATGGCTGCAATTGATTGCGAACGCTGGTTGGAAGCCCAGCATCTGTAAACGAATTTAAATAAAGAAAAACTTATTCAGACAGAAAAATAAAATTAAAAAAGGCTACAGCCAGTCTTATTCCGTGGACGCTCATCCATGAGCTCTGGGCAAAAATTTTTGGATAAATGGTGGCAGCCTACTTTTGGTGTTCACCAAAAGTAGGCTGCCACCATTTATCCAAAAAACGCGTCACGCTCATATGGATGACCTCTTTGTAAATATAAAAAAACAACCGGGATTAAAAAGTCTCTTGAACTGTCAGTCTCATATTCGCGTGCTGGTTAACGCATTAAGATTGGTTCGAATAGACCTATCCACAATCTTCTAACA
>JBBQHD010000189.1:0-3506 GCA_038323665.1 Bdellovibrionales bacterium | reverse complement strand
GTACACATAATTTTATTTTTTCACCAGATGGAAAGATTATTTGGCTGATGGCAGGAAATGCGGGTGTGATACGACTCGATGCGGATACAGTGTGAGTATTCAGATTATTTGGCGGTGATTTAATCAGGTTATTTGGCGGTGATTTCTGTTTTGCAAGAATGTAACAAACTCGTCATTTTTCCTGCTCCTGCCATGCTTGATTAGTGGTGCTTGAAGGCCATCGAGCATGGCGGTGAGTGTTAAAAAAATTCAATGTTTAAATAAATTTATTTTCCTACACGTTTTTTATTTGTTGCATTTCGATAAACATCAAAAAATAAATTTTCATCAAGCTGCCTTATTTCTTTTTCAGAAGCTATTGAGAGAAGTTCATTTGCCATCATCATCATAGTACGTAAATTCCCCATAGCATGTTCAGCTAAAGCTTTAATGAGTATTGGAGTCATTAATTCTGGTGAACCCGCTTGTTTAATCACTTCTGTAAGAATTTGAATAAGTTCATTTTGGGGACGTTTATCTAAATGATATCGAACAAAAATTCTACTTTCTAATGGTAAAAGAGGTGTTTGTCTTAATTTTTCTGGGAAACGGTTGTCACCAGCAAGTACAACAGCAAGAATATTTTTGCTGTCAAGATCAATACTAGAAAGTAAGCGCAATTCATTTAGAACTTCACTATATGCCTCTTGTGCTTCATCAATAAGTAAAACAGGTCGAAATAAACTTGCTTTAATATGAGATTTCCATTGTGCGCGTAAGTTTGAAAAACTTCCAAAACGGTTACTTTGATTAATTGGAACTTCAAAAAGCTCGCTTAATTCACGATAAAAATCACGAAGACCACTTTGTGGACGTGTAATAATTCGTACAGTAAGTTCTGGGAGACTTTTTAAATGTTCACTAAGAAGTCGAAGAGTAACTGATTTTCCAGTTCCTACATCACCAGTCACTAAAGCAAATCCTCCTTCTAAAATAACTTGTTCGACTCTCCAAAAAAAACGTTTTGTAGGTTCATCTTTGACGAAAGCTTCAGAAGGGACATTTGAGCTAAATGGATTCCATTTTAAACCATATATTGCATGTATTTGTTTGATATTATTCATTAATTTTTTCCTCATTTTTTTGAAGTGGAATATACCCTGATAAAGGGTATTGTTTTGCATATTTTTCTAAGCAGTGAGCCAGTAAAGGTGGCAATTGATGTGTTTTTAGATCAAGAAACTCATTTTCATCTTCTGAAGAAAGCGATTGCTGTAAGGGTAATTTTTCTTCAATATCTTTACGAACCGCATTGCTATTGGCAAGCTTATTTAGTGGATAAATTAAATAAATACTTTTTTGTGTATCAGGGCAAAGAATTTCAGCTTCACCTAAATCCCATCTTGCATAACGTAACAAAACAGAATCCATATGAGCATAACATTGAGGAATTTGAAAACGAATGCCATCTATTGTAACAGTGGCATCAGTTTTTCTAACGGTTCTTATAATAACCATTCTAAAACTATGTTTTAAATCATTGTATTCAGGAGAAGGTCGAAGCACACTTTTTGAATTAAAAAATCGATCAAGAGGTTTTTCCTTTATTTCAGAATGAATTTTAACATGATAATCTTGTTCAACCCAGGCTTGTGTTACTGCGTTAAGAACATCAAGAGAGAGTCGTTTATATTTCGGCAACATTTTCATTAATCTTCCCTCTAATGGCTGCCAAAATGATTCTTGTTTACCGTTCATATATGGTGAATAAGGTAATGTCTTTTCCTGTTTAATACCAAGAACATTAAGTCCTGCAGCAAGTTCTTCTGCTTTCATAGCGGATCCATTATCTGTATAAAATGCTCGAGGAAGTCCACGTTTTAAAATAGCTTGAATAAAACCATGAACTAAAACTTCCGCTGTTTCGTTTACAAACCACTGAGCGTGACAAATGAGCCTCGATTTATCATCGATAATAGCCATGCAAATTGCTTGCTGAAATTCTCCTTTTTCATTTGTAATCATGCGACTGCCTTTATGAAAATCCATGTGCCATAATTGGCCCACAAATTCGACTTCAAAACTGCGAACTTCCTTTTTTTTATTTTTTTTCCCGTTTGATTTGTTAGAAAAAAAACCGAGATTATGAAAATAACGCAATACAGTTGAATATGATGGTGCGTTTATTTTAAACGGAATTAAAACAAAATTATCGTACATAAGTTGTATAGACCATGATGGATATTTTAAACGAAAATCTGTTAGATGAGATCTATGCTCCTCCGTCAAGGATCTACTTTCTCCTCTGTCTGTCCTTAATTTTGGTTGCAGTATTTCGGATGGGTGTAAATTTTTTCGAGCTGCAGCATACCAGCGCTCTAAAGTACGAACTGAAATATTTATGATCTCTTTATTCCAAGGTTGAGTAAAAGATTTTTCAGCAATTTCTCGCAAACGCGTTGCGAGCTCTCCTTCGTCCGGTGGACGTGAAAGTAGTTCAGAAATAATTCCAAAACGAAATAAACCTTCTTCATAGGCCAGTGCGACTTTGCTTTTTATAACCATAAATCCTCCTCTTAAAAGGTTAAAAGCAGAATTATGGTTTAAAGCACCGACAAAAATCATGCATCACGCATCTTTTGCGGGAATCCGATCTCCGACAAATAATTTGATTTCACCCCAAATGTCAGCACTATACTTAAGTAAATCGTGGAATGAATCTGTCAAATTTATTTTTACTCCCATTAATGAAATCCAAAGTTGAAATAATGTATGTCCACTTAACATCCAAATTGAAGCGATTTTTCTCCACCAAATTGATTTAGCATAAACCTTTTTCCAAAAAAATTTCCAACGTCTAATTGTTCGTTCTGAAATATTTAATTCTTTACATATTGATATAATAGAACGCTTTGAACCACCAGATTGAATAAGTTCTGCAAGTAAATATAGAGCTACACTAAATGGACTACGACCTGCGTATCGAATTGAAAGTGGACGGACTCGTTTTCTACAGCTTTCGGCCGAGCAACAAAGACCATGAAATGAACCCCAATTATCTGGTAAAGACAGATCAGAAACTCTACCTTTTCGTTCGTAACGGGCATAATGAAGAGGAGCATTGCAATGAGGGCAGCATTTTAAGCGAGCAGTTTCTGCAAATTCAACATCAATTTTTAATGCAAACTCTAAAAAACTTGCATTCAGGAACAATTTATGGTTTTTAAACAAAGGCAACTCCTTACTTAAATATGCATTTATGTAGATTCCCTATAGGTGGCTTTTCAAAATAGCCTATAGGGGAGTTGCTTTATATCAGAGCAGTTTTAAGTCATGCAAGCTGGCGGGGCTTAAATAGCGAACGACAAGGAATTTGAATCGAAAAGCGGGGTTTCACCGACAAATAAAGTGACTCTGCACACCCTAGTGCTTTGATTTACCACTTTCTTTACTATACAGGCAGTAGCTTCCATATTCATTTTTTCGTAGTGTAGATTTTCGATGATAACATGCGGTAAATTAAGTAC
>JBBQHD010000188.1:0-3528 GCA_038323665.1 Bdellovibrionales bacterium | reverse complement strand
GTTTTGCAAACCAGCGGGGTCGCTGAATTTGATGCCGCAGCCAAGGAAACTTTGGAACGCGCGCTGCCGTTGCCACTTCCCCCTGAAAAATTCTTAGATATTTTAGCTTATGATGGTGTTGTAATTGATTTTGGCAAAGGAGGCCCCCAATGATGAAAACTATTTTTTTATTTGCTGTTGTTTTTTCTTTGCATTCGCATGCACAAGAAAAATCTGGTTTTTATATTCAGCTGGGCGAAGCTGCTACCAAAAAATCCCTGCTGGCCTTTCCGTCTTTGTTGTTCACGGGTGACAGTAAACTTTCACCGAAATTTCAAAGTGTGGGCGCGGAACTTTACAATGTGATTCAAAATGATTTGCAGGTTTCCAGTTATTTTGAAATGGCTAAGGCCAGTTCCTATTTGGAAAACCCTGCCAGCACAGGGATCAAACCATTCCCGACGGATCCGAAAGGATTTCATTTTGATAAGTGGGCGCCCCTCGGAGTCGATTTTTTAATCCGCGCTGCTTTTACTTTGAATGCCGACAAAGTCGAGCTGGAAAGCTATTTATACGAAATCAAATCCAGAAAATTGGTGTTCGGAAAAAAATATTCCGGCACTACCCGCGTGATTCGTCGCATTGGGCACAGTTTTGCTAATGATGTGCTTAAAAATTTAACCGGTGTCGACGGAATGTTTTTATCGCAAATCACCTTTGCTTCGGATCGGACTAGGCCAAAAGAACAGTGGCGCGAAATTTACAGCATGGATTGGGACGGCGAAAATTTGCAAAAGATCACCGATTTAAAAACCATTACCAAATCGCCCACTTGGTCACCGGATGGAACCAAGATTGCTTACACAGCACTGGTTAAGCGCCGCGGAAACAGCGAACGCAACCATGATTTATTTATGGTGGATTTAACCAACGGAAAAAATGTTTTAATTTCTGGGCGTCCTGGAATTAATTCCGGCGCAGCTTTTGATCCAAAAGGAGAAAATATTTTTCTGACCATTTCAAATGGATCAGAACCCGATATAAATAAAATTAATTTGAATAGCGGCACCACCACTCGGCTGACTCACGGACCGAATCACGCCATGAATGTCGAACCCGCCGTCAGTCCCGATGGCAAACAAGTTGCGTTTTCTTCCGACAGAAACGGCACTTTGCATATTTTTAAAATGAACATCGATGGCAGCAAAGTCGAACAGCTTAGCAAATCAGGGGTCAGCAAATTAAACAGTTCGCCATCATGGTCAGCCGATGGGACAAAAATCGCCTTCGCCAGTTACGCGGTCGATCACTTTGATGTCTTTGTCATGAATTCGGATGGGTCAGGAACCCCGGTGCGTATTACGACAGCAAATAAAAAAAATGGCCGCCCTGCCAATCATGAAGATCCCAGCTTTTCCCCGGATGGGCGTTTTGTGGTCTATACGTCGGATCGCAATGGTAAAAATCAAATCTTTTTTTCCACCGTTGACGGCCGCGAGGAACACCAGGTAACTCCAGATTTGAATAATTATTACCGACCACATTGGTCCAAATAGAGCTGAGAACGGTTTGGCTCGGCGAGGGGCTTGTAGTTTGGCTCGGCGAGCCTCGACACTTTTGGCTTACAACAAGTAGGATTTTTTTATAAGGAAGCGGGTAAAAATGCAGCAAACACAGATTCCGAAGCAAAATATTGGCAAAGTGGTTTTACTTTATTTATTCACCTTTCTTTTGGTGGTTTTAGGATCTCGCGCCTTTGCGATTGGTGACAAAACCCCGGAAGAACAGCAAAAAGAATCCTTATCAAAAACATCGCCACAACCCGAACACGGTGCTATCACTCTTAAAAAAGACAAAGAAATCGTCCAAACTAAAAAAAAGAGCAAGACAGATAAAAACAAAGCGGAGAAAAAAGACATGATCGCAACCTTTACCATCAAATCAGACGGCAAGCCTTTTGGAACTTTCAAAGTAAAATTATTTTCAGACTTGGCTCCAAAAACTGTGGAAAATTTTGTCGGTTTGGCCAACGGAACCAAAGAATGGACCGATCCAAAAACCGGTAAAAAAGTTAAAAAACCATTTTATAATGGTTTGATTTTTCACCGAGTGATTCCCAATTTTATGATTCAAGGTGGTGACCCCGCAGGCAATGGCACCGGCGGACCAGGATATAATTTCGAAGACGAATTCACGCCCAAACTTAGACACAACAAAGAAGGCTTTTTATCCATGGCCAACCGCGGCCCCGGCACCAACGGCAGTCAATTTTTCATTACCGTTGCGCCAACTCCATTTTTAGATGGCAAACACACCATCTTTGGCGAAGTGATCGAAGGTTATGATGTGGTTAAGAAAATTTCCGAAGTTCCCAAAGGTTCCAACGACAAACCCGTTAAGGATGTCGTAATCGAATCGATTAGTTTTTAATATTTGATTTGCCCGACGTTGGTCGGGCTTTTTTCATTTCCAAATAAATTCTTCCGATTAAATAAGCATGACGGATTTCGAAGCAGTGCAAAAATACTTTCAGGAATACAAACTTGAAGTAGGCCAAGGCCTGTTGATCGAGCTTGATGAGAATCTGGAAATCATTCAAGCGGTTGCGTTTGCAGATTCCGAGTTGATGTGGAGGAAGGCCTTAAGACTCGATAATGCTGATAAAAATTTTGTCCGCATAGATCGAATTGATACAAATGTCGATGATTTTTGGTTTATTGGAAACTCCTTCACCAAAACAGTGGATTGCAAAAGCAGTCGAACTGTTTTTTTTGGCAATCGCCGAGAACCGAAAGTAAAATTACAAGATGTTTTAAATGACCTTAACCAACTTGCTTCAGGGATCCCCAGCGGGGATGAAGAGTGAAGCAATTACTCTTCGTAATTCGATGGCGACTTCGAATCTGATACTCAAATTATTTAGGTCTTTTTCGTCTAATCCCCTTAACCAGCCCCGGCAAAACTCTTTAAGATAAAAAAATCCAGAGCCCTCGACAACCTCCCACCTGTTTTTTGATTTGAATCTGCACAAAACAACAAAGCTTGCACTTTGATTTTCCGGAAGTGTCCGCGCGATAAGTTCTAATGAACCGCCGGCTATATTTCGGAACTGAAAGTAAAGTTCGGTTTTCATATTCGGTCGAGGATTTCCGCGATCTATGTGGATTTTTATTTGCCAAAATTCTTGCTTGATACCACTGAGATTTTCCATTCCCACATGATCTGCAAATTTGCTGACAGCGCGAAACTGACTTTTAATTCAAACCCAGAATATTAGTGTCTGGAATTCGGATGCTCGACCAAAGTCGGACTTTTTCTTTCGAAAATTCATTTCCAGATAAATTCTTCCGAATAAATAGTCATGACGGATTTCCAAGCAGTTCATAAATACTTTCGGGAATATAAACTTGAAGTAGGGCAAGGCTTGTTGATCGAGCTTGATGAGAATCTGGAAATCATTCAAGCGGTTGCGTTTGCAGATTCCGAGTTGATGTGGCGCCGTGCAATGAGACTTAATAATACCTATAAAAATTTTGCACGTATTGATCG
>JBBQHD010000187.1:0-3556 GCA_038323665.1 Bdellovibrionales bacterium | reverse complement strand
CCATTACTTTGACTAATTTTTCGTTAAAATCTTTGGGGTGCGAGGTCGTAAAACGAATCCGCTGCAGGCCAGTGCGATTGGCCAAAGTCTGCAAAAGTTCTGCAAAATCGGCTTTGGGAAATTCACTTTCATAGGAATCCACATTTTGCCCCAGTAAAGTGACTTCTTTTACCCCACGTTTTACCAGTTCATGCACATCTTTAACAATGTGGTCCATGGGCCGGCTGCGTTCGCGGCCGCGGGTAAAAGGCACAATGCAAAAAGTGCAGAAATTATCGCAACCCTTGGTGATGTTTACGAAAGTTGAAACGCCGGGATTTCGCACCAAAGTTTCAACATGATAAGGTTCGTCGTAACGAAATTTGGCCGACAGGCTTTTTTTCTGACCCTCGTAAAGTCCGCGCACGATTTTGGGTAAATCGTCGATGGTGTCTGGACCTAAAACGAAATCGATCAGGGGTTCGCGTTTCATCAGTTGTTCTTTTTCCTGTTGTCCCACACAACCGGTTACGCCGATTTTCAAATCAGGATTTTTTACTTTTAATTTTCGATAACTGCCGATTTCTGAATAAACTTTGTGCACGGCCTTTTCGCGGATGCTGCAAGAATTCAAAATAATTAAAGAAGCAGTTTCAGGACTTTCCGCAGGGATAAAATTCGCCATTTCCAGAAGGGTCGCCATCCTCTCGGAATCATTGACGTTCATTTGACAGCCATAAGTGGATATATAGAAACTTTTCATCATCGTGGGCGATTTTAGCTATGAATTGTCAGTTGTGTCAGCAGACTTTTTCAACTATTAAAAATAAGCATGAATCCCAGAAAAGACACTTCGACCAGTTTCACAAAATTCCCCACTGACATTCTACAGCAGATCCGCGAGATCTATGAAGAACAGTTCCCCCAAATCAAAGGCAAACTTGCCTTTACCGGACTTATTTACCCCGAAGAAATCTGTTTCAGCGCCGCAATGAAGCAAGAAGGGCGGCTTGCTTATGCCCAGTTTCAAATTTCAGCCGATGTCGATTCCCAAGGCAAAATAGACCATTTCAAAGTCATTCAAAACTGCGTCGACGCCGCAGCAACTTTCTTGGCCGAACATCTAGAAAACGCAGCCGAAGAAAAAGAACCCATGGATTACCCCTTAGGCTGGACCGAATTTCAATTCGAAAAAGACACTCTATTTTTCCAATTTTCCTCGGAAAATCCAGAAATAGAACAAATGGCCAACGAACTATTGGGCGAAACCGAAGACGCCTTGGTGCAGGAAAAAAAGAAGCTGCACTAGCCTACATCCAATAAGTTCTGTCTGAAAATTAATTGTGAAGCAATTAATTTTAGATAAATAAATTCGCAAAAGCATTGCGGTATGCCAAAGCCAAAATTGCTTCAGATAAAATCAGAATCGCAGCCAGCCACAGTCCCCGCCGCGAAAGAAACCAATGAAAAAGAAAAATATTAACAAGAACCGGAGCAAGTATCACCAACGAAAACGGCACATACTTATCTGCAATCAGTAACAAGGCCCCGACAAGCTCAACAGCCTTCCAACATGGCAACATATACCCACTATCAACCAAAGCCCGCCGAAATTTCTCAGCTGCAGGTGGATAAGCCGGAGCAGGAATAAAATGAAAAATCCCATTAGCTCCAAAAATCAAAAGCAAAAGCCCAAACCCCCAACGAACAAAAAACAAAAACAACCCATCAATTTCCAACATTAAAAAAGCATAAAACAAGCAAAAAAAATACTCAAAGTGTAAACAAAAAGCCGTCAGAAATTAATTAGAAGTCCCAAGCGCTAGGCGCCAGCCCATTTTTATAACTAAACTGATTTAAATTTAAATAAATAAGCCCCGCCCAGGGGGCTATAAAAATCTAGTAGTCGTCGTCCGACATCGATGAACTTCCGCCACTGGCATCAGTGCTGATGCCGCGAACTTCCTCGATATCATTGGAATTTTCATCATCGAAATCATTTTCCAATTCGGACTCGTCGATTTCCATTTCCTGAATCGCGGCTGCGAAATCTTTTTCGGAACGCAGATCTTTGCGGATCAGCTCCAAGAATTTATCTGGATAACGGCTGGTCAATTCGTCGATATAACGACTTAATTTTCCATCGGTAAGAATCTTTTTGCGGACCTGAATTTTTTTCCAAAATAATAGATAATGATAACGACAGAATCCATCGACTACGCCAATTTGATCGCAGTCCTTGCCCTTGCAATAACGATTGCCTTCGGCATCGGTTAAAACGATGTCTTCGGGGGCTGCGTTTTGCGCTGCAACTATGGGAATCTGTGGAGCAGACTCAGCGATTGAGGCTGTTTCCTCAAGCTTTACTTTAGCTTTTGCAGCAGGTTTTTTATCGGCTTTGGTCTCTTCGGTTTTAGCTTTTTTATTTGTCATGGCTCTCTATTGGATTTGATGGATGGTGGTCTTACTGTCAACTCATTTTCCTTCTTTGATCGTTAAACTACCCTCTTGCGAGCGTAATTGCACTTTGAATTTTTGCCCTGCAGAACGCTCGGTTTGAGCATGTTTTTGCCGCCCTTTTCGAGTCACCCGCACATTGCCCGGCACAGTCAGTTCGCCGTCGGCATTCGTGACGTCCAAAAATGCCAAGGCCACCCGGGGAATTTGCACGGTTACTTTGCCTTTGCTGGACACTATATTCGCATCCAAGTCAGTGCCGGGCACCACGCTGACCGTGCCATCTTTATTTTCAAACTGCACTCGACCCGAAACTTTTTGAAAACTTAAAAGCCCTTGTTGAAGTGATCCTTGAAATTCCCCGGAAGAATCCGCGATATGCGTTTGCACATTATTCGTAGCCATTTTCCAAGTGCCCGAAACACCCGTCAACTTTAATGCTCCTGAAAATAAGTCCAATTCCCCACCGCCAGAAGCCTGAGAAATTTTCCAGCTGCCCTGATAACCCCGAGCTGCCAATCGCCCCGTCATTTGCGAAATCGCAACGTCACCCTTGGTCAAATCCAATTCCAAAGCGCCCGCCATACGATCGCTGACAAAAGCACCTTCTTGCTGAGTGATTTTCAAATCACGGCTCCAGCCAGAAATTTCGATGCGCCCATTTTTCAAATGAATTTCCCCAGGCAAAGACATCCCCACAATTTCCAAATTAGCTTGCGCGCGCTTCTGCTGAATCAAGATCAAGCGGTCCTTGCGATCCACAGAAAACCCAGAACCCCGAACATCTAATTGAGGCGAAACCGAAGCCCCACCTTCGCGCAAAACGATCTTAGCCGCATCCCCCTGAATCAAAAGAATATCCGAATCAGACACCGCAATGACTTCGGCATGAGCCACCGACGAAAATGAAAAGAAAAATAGCGCGAAGCTTAACGATCGAAAGGATTGGCAAGATATAAAATATAACCCAGTTTTTATTTTCTGCATTCGGTCCCTTTTCTGCGTGACGTGTCTGGTGTTTGACTAGTTTAGTTAAATCGAAAACAGTTATATCCACAAGGAGTTATCATGGAAAAAGTTTTTCTTGCCGCAAGTCTTCGCACTCCAATTGCCAGTTTTC
>JBBQHD010000186.1:0-3596 GCA_038323665.1 Bdellovibrionales bacterium | reverse complement strand
TAAAATTTATTTTAAAACAACACCCTCCGCCACTACTCGTTTCGGGCTCTTCCCCACAACCCGGGCCCCCCCCCCCCCCCCCCCCCCCGGGTGGGCCCCACGCCTCCGGCTTCGTTGAGGTATTTGCGGAAAACGCCCTATCGCATTTGGCCCTTCGCTTGTAAATTTAAAATTAATTTAATTCTGATTTGTAATTTAAAACCCTTAACTTAAATGCCGTTAATTCTTACAGCAAAATGTCTTCGAAAAAAGCGCCGCGACCCGATTTTTCATCCAATAGGTGGATTTCTAGAACCCAAAGATTTTCCGATGGGGTTTGGGAATAGCCAAATAAATTTTGTGATGAGTGAACTTTGTGCGGGAAGTCCCCAAGGCGGTGTCCGGACATTTTCGGATTCAGAATAAATCCCCGCTCTTTGCTGTGCAGATTTGCAAATTCATAAAGTTCTAGTCCGCTTTTTTTAAATGTTTTCCAATGCGCGGCGGTGAGTTTAAAGACTTCCTCACTGGCGCGGATCAAATCAACGCAAACTTTGTCCCCGGAAATTGCGCCGCCACCAACAATAAAGCTGCGTCCGTAATCGGCTTCGTGATTTTCAATAATCGGTCCCACGTCGATAAAGGCAATATCCCCGTAGCTGCATTTTAAGTTGGGTTCGGATAAATCCCGAAAACTTTTGCTGGTATCTGTGGCAATACGAAATTTCGTGGGATGCCAATACTTAGAAACACCGTATTTTGAAAATATGTTTCGCACCAATTCGTGTCCGTCTTTTTCTGTCATACCATCTTCGACAGCCGAAATAATTTCATCGGCAGCGCGAAGGCAAGTCAATCGCGCATTCAAATAAGTTCGCAGATTAAAATTAGGTCCATTTTTTTCTTCGCGATGCACAGGGCTTTATATCCTCTGCCCAGCAATAGTGTCATTCATGAAATTTTGATCTTATGGAGCAATTTTTAGGCTGAAAACCAAGTGACAAATTTTATCATCGGCGATTTGCTGCAGCTGGCCACCATTGGATTCGATCAACGAGTTTTCCATGGATAGATCAACACTTCTCGGCGCGGAATCTTGGATATGAATTTCCAAAAATTGATTATTTTTTAAATAATCAATTTTAACCCAAGCGTCCAGAGGGTTGTTGCAAGTAGATTTATAAGAATTACTAATTAAATTTAAAAGAATTTGAGATATCTGAACAGATCGACAAAGGACAAAAACATTGGTTGGGGGATCTGTTGCTTTAAAAGGAATTGATGCGGATTTAAATTTATCGATACTTAGAAATAATGTGTCCAAAATTAATTCTTTGAATTCAATTTTTTCTAACTTATCCGCAGATGCATCCCTTGTAAGCAAACTTAATTTTTTAAAGCTTTTATGAATTCGTCCAATGACTACTAAAATCTGCATACCCAATTCAAAAATGGAATTCTTTTTAGGATCTTGATTCTGATGGGCCAATTTCATTAGGGATTAAATTTGATTTTGGATGGTTTCAATAGGCTTAATAAGATCTAGAATAATATTGCCGGCAAAGGCCCCAACAGTGTTTGTGGATTTTGTATTATAATCAAAAGCGTTTTGTTTTTTAATGGACAAATCTAAGCAATGATTAAGCTCAATATTTTGTAACTGTAAACTTGCCTGCCCGGCAAAAGCTTGCAGCAGTTCAATTTCCAATTTATCCATTTTGCGCGCAACCGTGTCCATTATGCATAGGGTTCCGATTGCAAACCCAGAACTGGATCTTAGGGGTGCCCCTGCATAGAATCTGATATGCGGCAAGTTACTAACAAATGGGTTTAATGCAAATTCTGGATTTGCCAGACTATCTTCAATGCAAAAAAAACTATTTTTAAAAATAACATAGTTGCAGAAAGATTTATCTCGTGGAACTTCGGTCAGATCAAAGCCAATATGAGCTTTTATGTATTGGTGGTCTGCGCCCATAAAACTTAAGTGTGCCACAGGGGTTTGGAATTTTTGACTAAGAAGTTGAACTAAATTATTTAGGCTAGGATCGGCTTCCGAGTTAAGCAGCAAGCAGTTATTCAAAGCATTAAGTCTTTCAATTTCATCATCAGGAGTCATAAATGCCATGGGCCCTCGAAGTTAGATATATAAACTAATTTACTTTATATATCTTATTGAATTTTTGGTGCAACGGCTAGTTTTTGATTTAGAAAAAAATTCAGAGCTGCTGAAATTATTTAAAACGCTTTACTTTGTGTTAACCAATGGTTATTAGTAGAAAATCTTTTCAGAAAGGGATCTGCTTGTCTTTATTCAATGATGATTTTTCCAGAAAGAAGTTGGGATCTTACCTTAAGGCCAAAAGATTGGCTCAGGGATTGTCCCAGGGCAAAGTTGCCAACCAATTAGGACTTTCGGCGCAGATGATTTCTAATATCGAACGAGGAACTTGCGCAATTCCTTTGTATATCCTAGCGAAACTACTGAAAATTTATAAAATCAGCGAAGGCGAAATGTTGCCTTATATCTTGCGTGTTCAAGAGGCTGTTTTGCGTAAACAATTGTTTTCTAAAAAAGCTTAATTCAAATCAGTTCCATGTTTGAATCAAATAACTTTAATTTTTGATGGTATTTTTTTAAAAGATCTTCTTCTTCGGCAGCAGTTAACTTGGGCCCCATTACCCGGGCACGTTCAAGCACAATCGTAGCAGCAGGCAGGGGATTGGAATCTTCAAACAGCGGGGCTCCATATCTGACGACCGCATCCACCTGATATAAAAAGGGCGATTTTACTTCGGAAATAATATGAGGCGGATCAAAGAACTGCACTGTGCTTTTAACATTTCCACTTAGGATGTCCTTCAAAATTTCGATAAAATGCGTCACGATAGTTTCATCGCGAGAATATAAAAAAGTCCAAGGAAAGCAATAAAGTTCTTCCAATGAGTAGCTGCAAACATCATAAAATCTAAAATTTCTAAAAATCTGCAGTCCCTCGCGATTGTGTATTTCAACAATATCTTCGGAAGTTAAATAAGTGAAAAAATCTGAAGTTGGCCGAAATCCAAATTCTTTTAAAGCGCCCCAGGTCAAAACCGCGTTATTGTTTAAATCATAACCACCGTTAATCGTTGTATAGCAGATTTTCAGATAGGTGGACAAATCTTGTAAAATAATTTTTTTTCGATCGATTGTCTGTGCTGCGAAAAAAGGAACATTTTTATCTCGGAAAGGGACAATGCGCACGCCAATTTTAGATCCTAAGGCGCCAACCTCTGAAGAAAGTTGTTTAAAATCAGAATTAAGCTCATCCGTGCTTTTATTGTTCTCAATAAAATTAAACTTCTTTTGATTTGATAAAAAATTTCCCATAGGGGTAACTTAATGTATAGATTCAGTTTTTTCCATTTTTTTTTTAAAATTGAGTGCCTTTTGAAAAAAGGCCCATGTGTGAACGCCAGCCAGCCTTAAATGCGTTATAAACTGATTTGGTGTATAGGGCCGGCCGTAGCGAAAGCTTTGGCCTGGGTTATAATTTCTTGCAACATGCCACGATAAATTGCGGAAGAAAGATGTAGATTCTCTTTAACAAGGGCAATTTCGGGTGCATTAAAGC
>JBBQHD010000185.1:0-3740 GCA_038323665.1 Bdellovibrionales bacterium | reverse complement strand
AATTATCAGTAAGTATCAAGGAGCAACGGATCTTGAAAATATTAAAAGTGATAGCCCAACAGAATTTTTAGTAGGATTGACTAAAAATATTTATGCACCAAGAAATACTACGACAACGTCAATAGTATATGGTGAGCTAATGACCTTCGAAGAAAAAATGGCTTTACTGCCTTTTGGAAAAGGATTTCAAGCCGAGTTACTGGAAGAATCTCGATTGTTTGGAAGCAAAACTGAAAACGATTTGTTTACAAAAACATTAACAGACTTGTGGTCATTCCAATTGCAGCGGGCTGCCGTCAGTTCCGATCCAATCGAAGCTTTGATTCATACTCTTTCTTATATCAAAGGCAATCCTTCTAACGGGAATGAAGAACTTGCCAGAACTCATTATATATTTTTGAAACGAGCTGTCAGTTTAGTTAAAAACGAAATGGATGCCCAGGCATTTACATCATTGCTGGCCATATACTTGGAAAAAAATGGCATTACAGCCTCTGGTTTGACCGAGTTACTAAGTGCTGATCCAAAGGCTTTTACCAAGGTTGCAGCGGCAAAATACCGCGAACATTTTTTTGATTCTTTATGTAAAAAAATAGATCAGTTCAACGCCTGGTCAGGTTTAAGGGACACCTTTATCTCATCGAAAAGTAAATTTTTTGAAAAAATGATGATTGGTTTGCATAGGCAGATCTCAAATTTTTTTGAACCTACCCATACAGGTTCAAAGTATAAACCGCAGTTTTTGTTCTATTTGGTTAAAAAAATGATGAAATTTTGTTTCGGAAAAAAAGATTGGTACAATAATTTTTTAAGAAATATTCAACAAAAGATTTCTGTTCAGTATACGCGTGTTTTAGCCAGACGAGATATCAACGCGGGATCTATTGGAACGGAAGATTTTTTAAAAAAACTTCGTGAAAATACGCCTTGGTCAGTCGAACTTGATTTAGTTATTGCCGAGCATATTCGCGAAGGAAAATTTAAAACTTTCTGGCCCAGTTCTAAGAAGTTACGCACGATTGCTCTTGATCTGTGTAAAACGATTCGCTCACTAACAATTAGGGACGAAACCTATCGTTATATTCTTAAAGAATACGGAGACCCATCCAATAGTTACTGGCAACATGCTAAGAATTTGTGGGCCTTATACAAAGCCTACCGAGAAGCAGAAGCTATTTGGACAGATGAGGTGATCGAAGAATTAAAGAATGTTACAACAGATTTGGATCGTTTCAAAACAATAGAGCAAGCATGGGATGACCATGTTAGTAAAAGAGCTTCAGCAAAAGGCGTCACTAGGGATGCAGCCATTCTACTTCTGCTTAATTTGCACGGAGCAGTGCAAAATTCAGAAAGTCCATTTGGCGGGGAAGTCGCGGCAGTATTTCCCGAGGCCAGTCGATACCGGGATCCGCTGTTAGAAGAATATACGAAGAAAAAAGAACATACCCCTGAAGAACTAAAATTCTTTGATCGATTCAAAGCACGTAAAACAGAATCTCCTTATCATGGGATGATTAAAGTTTTGTTTGAAGGTATGGATGAATATGTAACCAGGATGACTGCATTAGAACGCGCTGAATTTGCATTTTATTTGGCCGGACTAGATAAAGAATTACGTCCTGAACTGGCAGAAAAAATCAAAGATCGTTTCCAAGGTTCGACCAATCGTCGTAAGGCCATTCGCAGACATGGTTATTATCTGAACTTCAAAGATATCAGAACCTTCTTTCAGGAAACCCATCCAGAAGAAAGATTGGTTGCCTACCGTGCGCTATTTATCGGTGGTGTTGGTAAAGACCCTGTTGCAGTTCAACTGCTGATTGATCGACTTTTGTTAGCGGATAAAACAATGCCAGTGTTTTTAAGAAAATCTTTGAATATTTACCTGAACAGTTTGGATTCCGTTGAACGAGATACTTTACTTGCTTGGTTGCTGGCCAATAGTAAAAAGGAAATTTTACGGGGACCAGAAATTGTTAAACTTTTAGTGGAAAAAGGCGGCGTGGCTGCCGCTAAACTTGCTCAGCTTGTGGCAAGTCATGGATTTAAACTAAGTTCTGATTACCAAGTTGTTTTGGAAAAATTCAAAAGCCAAGCGCAAACCGTAGATAAAATTGTGGCTATGCAATGGATTTCAGAAAGACTTCCCAAAGAAAAATACGATCAGATTAAAAAAATTGATCGTGAACTGGGATCAGGTTCTTTAAAAATTGGCTATCTTGCGACTTTGAAAGATGGAAAAAAAGTCGTCATTATGCTGTCGCGCGAATATGTCATTGCCAAAACGGCGCGAGAATTTAAAGTTCTACGAACCGTGATTTCGGAAATGATGAAGGATCCAGAACTGGCCATTGGCAATTTGCCAAGTCTAGAGGCCGAGGTCGAGCGAATCATCAAAGCTGAAATGAATTTCAATCACGAAGCTGAAATGATGAGACTACACAAAGTCGCCTATGCGGAACGCCCAATTTTAGTTCGCATGTTGGGAAATATTGTGGATGTATTTATTCCCCAAGCAATACCAGGCTGGGCTGCGGAAGATATCTTGGTGGAAGAATATGCTTCGGCCACTAATTTTTTAAAACTGCCTAAAGGTGCGCGCCCCTTTGGCTGGAATCAAGAAAGTTTATCTAAGGCAGCCATCAATGAAGTGGTCGCACAGTTGTTAAGCTATCTTTCTGCCAAAAAAGTTCCCAACGGAAAAGTAGTTTTAGATATCGACCCACATGAAGAAAACCAATTGGCGCAAAAAGGTCTTTTCGGAGTTCGTCGAGCCATGGTGAATATTGATCTTGGGCAGACGGTTCAAGTGGATCCTAAGGTTGTTGAAGTATTTGCGGCAGGGATCTTAAAACTTTGGCAAAAAGATTTTGATGCAGCCACAAACATCTTTAAAAACTTAATGATCGTAGAAAATGAAAAAGACTTTCAGCGATTACGATCTGAATTACAAAAACAATCGCAAAGTAATACCGATGTAGTGGAAGCGCTTACCAAAGCGATGGAAGAAGTCGAACTGGAAGGCATTATGCTGAAACCAGAATATCTTTTCTTTCAAAAATTATTTGCAACATTAGTGGGGCTGAAAAGGCATGTGGCTGATCCGAACTATATTACCAAACAGATTATGAAGGTATTGGGCCTGCATGCTTTGTCGGATCCATCGGGCGCCATCAAGGCTTACCGAGGGATCCAAGCTATTTCGGAATCAAAACCAGCATTTGAAGCGCAGTTATGTTCCCAATTGTATGCAAAATAAACTTTTTTAAGATAAGTCCGCAGTGATTTAAAACTGCGGACTTTATTGATCAACTATTTGGATTTTTCTTCTTGGTGTCTTTGAGCTTCCTGAATCATCAAAGCTTCTGCTTCAATTATTTTAGTTTCTGCAGCGACATTCTGGTCAATAGCAACTTGAACTTGGTCAGTTTTGCCAAAGACTTCGCCCAAGGCAAAGATTTTTTGTTCGCCATCGGTTAAGTCCATTCCATAAAACTTTTTCAGCAAAACTGCGATCAATAATGAAGGTGCTTCGGTCATAGTTTTAAAGACTACTAATTCTTGGTGGAATTCATTCGCTAATACGGAATTGGCTTTTTCTTCCGGTGATTGCGCAATCATATTATTTAAAGATTGAATTAAACGACCAAAGATTTCAGCTTGTACCAAGGTAAAACTTTTATCACCTTCTGCCAATCCAATCGTAGACAGTGAATTTAAATAAGAAATGAGCTGAT
>JBBQHD010000184.1:0-3927 GCA_038323665.1 Bdellovibrionales bacterium | reverse complement strand
CCCCCCCTAGATCGCTGATAATTTGGAATTGCGGTCGCTGACTGCGAACGATTGAATTAGATCACAAAAGTATTCGCACACATTATAGATACTTTGCCAGGGTATTGTTTTAAAAGTGCATTGAGTTTTCTCATAATGACTGGCTTAAGATCTGACCGTTGAGCTTTCATTGTTTCAGCAGACGCGGTGTCTGTATACCAAGGAACATTATTGAATCGTGGATCCACTGCCCAAGAAGACCAGCGAGTTTTATCATGCTGGTCAATTATGGTTCCCATAGTTCACTATAAGCAACGATCATAGATCCTTCGTAAATTGTTTCGCCGGGTTTAACTTTAAGCCCGTTGTCACTCCAGCAATCGGGGGCTTGATTACCCGAATAATATAATTCACCGGTTTTTTTATTTAAAAGACCGTATTTACCTTTGATAAGATGAGTATTCGCAGAAGAGTAGGCCGAAAGTAAAACTGCTAAAATTAGATTCATATAAAACCTCCATTTAGGCTCTGACCTATTGCTCGTTTTGCGTATTGCCAAAGATATCTTCTAGCCGGTAACTCCCGATGACCTAGCGAGGAGGGGAGCGCGCGTTATCCAGCGGTCCTTAGCCCGCTCCGCAGCCTTGGTGGGCTACGAAATTTTCGCCAGCTGCATTCGCCCCATTTAGTGGGCACAAAAAACTGTGGTATAGACACAAAAACTAAGGGGACAAAGAACCAGTTCATTTTTCTTGGATAGGTATCCCACCAAAATTTTGAAACGCTAAACCGAAAGATCAAATTCCCGCAAAGTGTTGTTCAAAGAAGTTTTTTCGTCGGTGCTTTTCTTGCGTTGGCCGATAATCAGCGCGCAGGCTGTGCCGAATTCGCCAGCGGGAAATTGTTTGGGAATGGTGCCAGGGATGACGACGGAACGCGCAGGGATTTTGCCAGTCGTGATTTTCATTTGATGACCAGTCACATCCACAATTTTAGTCGACGCAGTGATGGTGACTCCGGCCGCAAGCACAGCGCCTTCTTCGATAATCGCGCCTTCGACTACGATGCAACGTGAACCTAAAAAAACATGGTCTTCGATAATTACTGGCTGAGCTTGTGCGGGTTCCAAAACTCCGCCAATGCCGACGCCGCCTGATACGTGCACATTTTTTCCGACCTGAGCACACGATCCCACCGTGGCCCAAGTGTCGATCATCGATCCGCTGTCGACGTAAGCTCCGATATTAATAAAACAGGGCATCAGAATAACACCGGATTGCACGAAGGCACCTTTGCGAACCACGGCGGGTGGAACAACGCGAACGCCTTCGGTGCCCTTCCATTTTTTGACTGCGATTTTATCCCAAAACTGCAAATCGCCCGAACGAATGGGGAAATTTTTGGCTTGAAATGACAACAGCACCACTTTTTTCAACCACGCATTGGTGATCCAGCTGGCGCCGATTTTTTCGCAGATGCGCAGATGGCCTTGATCCAAAGCATTTAAACAATCTTGCACTAATTTTTTTTCCGCAGCTTTCCATTTGTTCTGAAAATATCCGGACTTCATTTGTTCATACAGTTCATCAATGCGTTTTTCAGATTGAGATATATTTATTTTTGCTGATTTTGGTTTCAAGATTTTTTTCAAAATTGTTTCCTTTGGATAAAATCAAAAAGTTTAAAAATTCCTGGCGGGTGAATGCGATTGACTTCGCCCCAGGACTGATCTTTTTGAATTTCGTAAGTGATGGTGGGGATTTGTTTTTCACGCCCGGCATATGTGCCCAGACTACCCGGGGTTGGGTAACCGATATAGGGTTCAATCGTATACCCAGTATGATCGGCCAAAATTTTAGCTTCTTCATTGCAATCGCCATTGACGTTAATCATGGGATTCCAAGAATGCAGGGAAATAATTAAATCGATTTTTTCGGTTTCTAAAAGTTTTACCAAGGCTTGGTTTTCTTTTTCGCTGTTGGCGGCGCGACCGGGATTGTAACGGGGATTGGTAAATTCTGCGGTCCAATCTTGGGTGGGCAAATTGCGGTTTAGATCGACGCCGTTGGTGTTTTGGCGATTTTTGGCCAATTTTCCTTCGGGATTAAAACAGGGAATTAGGGTCAGCGAAAATGAATAAGAATATTTTTGCAAACACTGCTGCAGAATTTTTTCAGCAGCAATAATTCCTTCGGGTTCGTCGCCGTGGACTCCGCCGATAATTAATACATGATATTTTTGTGCTGGATTGAATTGATATTTCCAAACGGGAATTTTTAAAGTTGTTTCAGTAAATAAAATAGGTTCGGTCACGAGCCAGCTCCTGCAAAGGTTTGTAAGTCCACGATTTCGACCGAAGTATAATGGGTTAAGGTCGATTGTGCAATTTGATCAAACAAGGGCGAATAATCTGTCGACAATAAGACCGTTTTGCCTTTGGCATCCGCACGGGGCAGCCATTTCTGTGAATTTAAATCGATTTTCATTTGTTCAGCCAACGCATCGCCGGATTCAATCAAATTAATTTTATCCCCGCAAATGCGTCGCAAAGATCCCATCAACAAGGGGTAATGAGTGCAGCCCAAAATCAAAGTGTCGATTTTTTCTGCCAATAATTTTTTTAAATAGCGCTCGATAAATTGATCGGTCAGTGGATCTAAATCCAATCCTTCTTCTGCCAGCGGGACTAACAAGGGACAACTTTGCGAAAAGATTTTCACTGCAGGGTCTAATTTCAGCAGTGCTTTGGTGTAAGCTGCGCTGTTGATGGCGGCTTTGGTTCCGATGACTCCGATTTTGCGGTTGGAACTTTTTTTGTGCGCAGTCAGGGCGCCTGGTTCAATCACGGTATACAGGGGCAAATTATTCCAATGATGTTCCGAAATTTGTGACGAAGCTGTATTGCAGGCAACGACGAAGGCTTTGACATTTTTCTGCGATAAAAAACGTAAAATCTGTTCTGAATAATTGCGAATCGTTTTTGCCGATTTGCTGCCGTAGGGCAGGCGAGCGGTATCGCCTAGATAAATAAAATTTTCATTGGGGAATGCTGCGGCCAATTTTCCTAAAACGCTAAGTCCGCCAACCCCGGAATCGAAAATCCCTATTGGTCTGTCATCCTGCTTGGATAAGGTCATGTTTTTCTTTCAGCCAGCGCACAAAAATCCTCGACAAAATAAAGACCGAACTTAAGGTCAGCAGCAAATCTATACTGGAAAGTGCGGTGGCGCTCAATGGATGTTTCAAAAAATTTCGGTATTGATCCAAAGTTGCAGTCAGCAACAGGGGGAAAACCACTTGGAACAAAAACAATATTCCCGACAGACGCCAAATGTATTTGCGAGCAAATTCGGTGGAAAGTTTAAAGGCATCGGCTTGATTGTTATCATAGGCAGAAGACAAATTGACCACAAAGGGCACAAACATCAGTTCATACATTCGGAAAATACCGGGCAACAGCAGAAACAATCCCCACAGCAGGATGCTGCCCCATGAGCGCACGGTTTCAATCAGGGTTTGATTTAACTGACGGGCAAAGTTTTGCGATTTTAAATTGAACAGCGCATGAAAACACAACAGGTAAATAATCACAGGAAAAATCAAAGAATTTAAAATCGAAGCCAATCCCAAAAACCAAATCTGCGCCCCAATTCCTTCGGGCGATGACAAAGTTTTTTCAAACTGCGCCGTCAGCAGCTGGTCCACCACAAGACTTGCAACTAAGATCGGCCACACCGAAATAGCTACTTTTTTAAACAGGCCCACAAAAGTTTTATTTTCCATTCCCTAGTTTGAGCGGAAGTGACCCAATTACGTCAAGAAGCGTAAGTCCACTAGCCCTAATTCGCATTTTTATTTTGAAATTTCCTGCGAACTTGTTAAGGTTCTGGATCCCATGAATTGCTCGAGTGGTGAAATTGGTAGACACACAGGACTTAAAATCCTGAG
>JBBQHD010000183.1:0-3949 GCA_038323665.1 Bdellovibrionales bacterium | reverse complement strand
AGACACACAGGACTTAAAATCCTGAGCTTCGGTTAAACGGGCGTGCCGGTTCAAGTCCGGCCTCGAGCACCAAATGATAAAGTATTCGAACCATCACTATTTAAGCATGCTCTTCGTTCAGCATGTGCAATTTCTGAAATTTGCAAACCTTCTTGACAAATAGTGCATTATAATGCACTATTTGTCAAATGAGGCTTAAACGCACTTCAGAGTATATTGAATGGTATGAGTCTCAAAGACCTAAGGAAAAGGCACAAATTGCTAAGCGGCTGGCTAATATTGAAGAGCATGAGCACTTTGGGACTATTAAAGATTTAGGTGATTTTTTGTCGGAGCTTAAATGGGCCAATGGTCGACGAGTTTACTATTCCATCATGGAAGATGAACATGGTGATTTAACACTTTTAATCCTTGGAGGAAATACAAATGGGCAAGATGCAGACATCAAAAAAGCGAGGAAAATCCTCGAAAAATATATTGAAAGCTGATGCTCGTGCAATACCACGTTTAAAATCAGGCAATCAGGCTTACGATTACTCTGCTACTTTGGAGCTAGTGAATCGCAAATTTATTTCCGAGGCTATTGCAGATGCGTTGCTTGATGGCGATGCAGATGCAGTTCGCGAAATCCTTCTTGCATACCTTGAGCAAGTCCATAAAGACCACTTCTATAAAGATGCGGGTATTTCTAGGCGCGCATTATTTAAGTTGATGGAGCCAAATGCGAATCCGACTCTGGAGAGTTTAGCAAAAGTTTGCAAGGCTCTGACGGAAGCAGCTTAACGTGGATATTAAAATTATTCGAAATAAAAAAGATCTTATGGGCACATGCTATATGGAGCTATTTCCAGGTCGAGACATAAGAGAACCTTGGGGTAACGAATCTATCTTTTTTGAGGAAGAAACATTCGGATTCCTAGAAAATATTATTCAAAGTCGTGTAAAAACCTACGATCATTACGCATATACAGAAATTGAAAAAATGATTTGGTTGCAGATTATTTTAGATCTAGAAAATTTACAGAATTTATCTGGAAAGGACCCTTTAAAAGATGAATTTAAAAATAAAATTGGATTCATCTTTAAGGACACGGAGTTCGAATTCTTTCAGGACGTAGAAAAAAACATGCAGAACTTTATACAGTTTCTAAAAGATTTAGTTTTTTGGTTAAAAGAAAAGCTAAAGCAACACGATGCGATTACAATACTAGGAATTTGACCAACCTATACACGCAGAATAAAGTTCAAATTCGTCAAAAATTCCTAGATTTAATCAGCAATTTCATTTAAGACAGCCATACAAAATGACAAGCGGGCGGAGGGGTTTTGCAGCGAATTTTTTTGGTGCTTATATTGCTTTCAAATTTAACAGCAGTTCCGGTTTTCGCGAAAGACGCGTTTGAGAAAGATTTTTACAATCGCACTGCAAGAATTATTATCGCAGAAGAACCTGCCTTGGGGACTGCGAAAACCCTTGCCGAGATTAAGCGGGTCACAATTCATGCAAAAAGAATCGATGAATTGCGTCAGTCACAGTTGGTTGGGAATAACCCTGCCGAACAAGAATTTTTAGACCAATCCCAAACTGCGCAGGCCATTAAATCAGAGATGTTGGATAATTTCACCAGCCTGATTAATATCTTTCAGCGTCCAAGCACAACTTTATTGGGGAAATACGAAGCTGCTCGACAAATCTATTTTGTATCTATTCTGAATATTTTGCCGGTCCATAGTTTATTGATAAATATACAAAGTTATATCGTTAAGGATTTTTCTAATTTTGAAAACTTGCTGCGCGCAGAAAAAGACTTGGATGCTGAAAAGTCGAGCTCACTAAATAAGCTGGTCGAAGGTATTTTAGAAAGAACTCATGAGTTTATTATTTATGCAGTGATTGGGAATCAGGGGAATTCTGATATCAAGAATTCTTTGTCCTTGGTAACTTGGCTGGTCAAAGAATTCAATCGAGCCGAGGGAGCTCCTTATAAAGTATTTTCAGATGCAGTGCTGGCTGCTTTTTCAGCCCAAAACCTGAAAGATCCCAAAAGTGAAGACTACAGACTGCATCTGCAAACCTTAGATCAAATAGCCGAACAGTTAGACTTCGTTTACAAAGATAATCATTTTCCTGAAGCAGTGGCCAAATCCTGGTTGCATATTCTTAAAAGTATTCAGATTCATGAAAGTTACGATGAGTATTTAAGTCTTGCATCGATCTACATAAAAATTATGAAGTTAAGTAAAGATGCAAAAGTTTTTGCAGAATCCTTTGAAAGTATTTTAAAATTGGTCGAAGCAAATAAAGATAAAAAATTAACGGGCACAGATTCCCAAAACTTTAAGATCACAAAAAAACAAGCAGCGTCTGCAGTTTCAGTCGATGAGCTTTCCTATCATATGCTGATGCAGGTTTACAGAATGGCCCAAGCCAGTGGTTTTGGAAACCTGGTGCTGCAGGAAAAACTGATCGGATTGTTGTTGGCCATGGAGCCTACTTTTCAAGCTGATTTCGAAAAAACTGTATTATCGCGATCCCGAAGAAACGAGCGCTATCCGAATGAAAGATTATTAAATCTGGATTATGTAAACTGGTTTCACTATATCGAGGAAATCGAACAAAATAAGAATTTACCCGAATCCATTATTGCGCAAATTAGATCAGCAGAATCCAGGTTTTTAGCGGATTCAACTAGATCTAGTTTAATTGAAGGAGCAAGGGCTTTGGACTCGGTCTTAATTTGTTCCGGGTTATTTTAAAACTTTCTTAATGTCCCACCCATGACGTCAGGAATTTCTGCGACTATTTTGATTCGGAAGTTCCTTTGCGCTGCTGGTCTGCATAATGCTCTGCTTTTTGTTCAACCAAAACTTTTTTAAGTTCTTCGTCGTCTTCCGCAGTGGTTACAACATTGGGATTTAAACCTCGGGCATTTAGTTCTTGTGTGTGTTTTGATAAGTGCCGATTTGCGATTTCAAACAAAGAATTTTCGGTGGTATTTTTGCGAATCTCGTCGATATAGGCGTTCAGTTGCCCTAGCAGCTTGTCGTTGCCACGTTTTACGGCGATACCCCAAAATTCTGGGCGGAAACTTTCTTTCATCAAAACATATCGGTTCGCTGTATGCGGTTGTTTGATGATGTGATCAACCAGTGCGATTTCATCTGAAATCATGACATCGATTTTTCCCTGCATAAACTCGAGGAACATTTGGCCTTCCGTATCGCTCGAAATTACGTCAATTCTTGCACCACGTTTTTCAACCTGCCTTAAAATAACGGATTCCCCAGAAGATCCCTTTAAAACGCCAACTTTAGTTCCTTCAACGAACATATCGTTCAGACGGATTATTTTATTCGCCTTCGATTTTTGCACAGCCACACTTAAATTTGTTTTCAAATAGGGTTTAGTAAAGGCCACTCTTTGCGACCGTTCATAGGTAATGGTCATCGAAGCAATCAATAAATCAATTCGACCAGTAAGAAGTGACGGAATCAACCCGCGAAAATCAAAACCCTGAATGTCCAGCGCATACTCGGGATAAAACTTTGTAAAGCCCCTGACGATATCCATGCCGAAGCCCTGCAAAATATTTTTTTCATCAGCATATTCAAAGGGTGGATAAACGGGCGAAGTCCCTACAGTCAATTTCTGCGCAGCATAGGTATGCACCGAAGCCAATACGATTAAACAGGAAATAGTTTTCTTAAATAAATTCACAGGGAGCTCCTTAAGTTAGGTTACTTTTGTCAGAATTTTTGTTTTCAAGGCGAGTATCACCGGATTTTCGCAGATGTCAAAGAACTGGATTTTGTCTAGCTTTTTCCTGGCCGGACTTTTAACGCAAAGTTTTAGTGTATAGATTTCATTCGATCCCCAACATTTAAAGATTTTCTTTGTGCGCGGGCCATTTCAACTTTAGTCCGTCGTTCATTTAAAACTTTTTGTCCT
>JBBQHD010000182.1:0-4019 GCA_038323665.1 Bdellovibrionales bacterium | reverse complement strand
GGGGCAGCAGCTTCGGGCATCGCAGAAGCTGCAGATTTCGCGCTGACTTCAACCGGAGTTGGTTTAATCTGTTCATTTTCAGTTGGCGTTGGCAAATCACTTGGAGCTGCTTTGGATTTAACTTCTTTGCCACTGCGGTCTTTTAAGACCACTGCAAATCCTGACGGGGCCGCATCGGTTTTTTCCGCGTTTACGTTGGGCGAAGCACTTCCAGGGCTTGCAACAGTAGACGCCGCCGAATCAATTTTAGGTTGAGCAGTTTCTGCAGCAGGTTTTGAACTGCAAGCAGTGATCCACAAAAAGCCACCGACCAAACAAATCTCTGTAAATTTAGACAAGCGATTCCTCCTTGAAAACTTGGTTTCATTTTCTATTGCGAATGCAAAAATGTCTTAGGTCAATGAAATTTCGATTTTTTCCAACAGATCGGGATCATCCAGAACCAACATTCCGCCTCGTGCAATCGCGGTCAGGGGTTCGTCGGCAATATGAACCGGTAAACGCACTTCGTTTTGGATGCGCAAATCCAAATCGCGGATGACGGCACCGCCGCCAGCAATCCAAATTCCATTTTCCATTAAATCCGAAATCAATTCGGGCGGAGTTTGCTCTAAAGCTTTGTGAACGGCTCGCAAAATTTCATTAATTCCGGCGTTCATGGCTTCGCCCACTTCTTCGGAAGAAATTTCGATGCTTTTTAATAAACCTTTTTCAATATCGCGGCCTTGCACCATTAATTTCTGAATGTTTTTCTTGGGCATGGCCGTTCCCAATTTAATTTTTAATTCTTCTGCCAAAGCGTCGTTGATGACCAGACCTTTTTTGGAACGCATATAGGAAATAATGTCTTCATCAATTTTATGTCCACCAATGCGAATTCCTTCGCAGTAAACAATATCCGACAGCGCAATCACCGCAATTTCTGTGGTGCCGCCGCCAATGTCGATGATCATATTTCCTTCGGCGCTTTTTACTTTAATACCGGCACCCATGGCCGACGCCATCGGTTCATCGATAAGAAAAACTTTTTTGCAGCCCGCTTTTTCGCAAGCCTCAACAACGGCCTTTTTTTCCACTTCAGTCACACCAAAGGGCAAAGACACCACCATGCGGGGACGACTGTAAAGTTTTTTAACCTGCGGCCGGTTTAAAAAAACCTGCAGCATCTCGTGCGTTAAATCGAAATCAGCAATCACGCCTTCGCGCACAGGTTTGCGAACAGAAACATGACCCGGAGTTTTATCCAGAACTTTTTGCGCGTCCAAACCCACGCCCAGAATTTTTTTCTTATTTCCTTGCGCTGAAAATACCACCACAGATGGTTCGTTTAAAACCACGCCAACGCCGCGGGCGGCAATCAAAGTATTGGCAGTTCCTAAATCCATATAAAGGTCAGCTGCCGAAGAATCGCTGCGGAAAAAAGAAAACATCAGTGAATGGACTTTCTGGATGATTTAGCTAAATCCAAAGGTAAGGCGAAAGAAAAGGAAACATAGGACGGAGCATCTTTTAAATTAAATCCAAGTTCTGCGCTCCATAAAAAATCGGGGTGAGCTTCCCAAACCCATTCGGTTCCCGCATGCAATTGCGAAGCCGTCGTGCTGGTAGTTGCGCCGGTTCCCGTCACAAAATCCACACTGTAACCTAAATAAGGAGTCAGCGGACCAATTTCGGTATCAAATTTTTTCGAAGCCATCGGTGTTAACTGAATTGCCGTCGTGGAATCACCGGCTTTTTTTCCATAAATGACAGCGCCGCGGATTCCGACTGCGGGTGTGTTGTCATGATCGGCAAAGGGAACATATTTGACCGAACCTTGAGTAAAAAAATCGACTTGCCCAAACCCCGCGCTGATTCGGTAAGAGGTGTCTTCCATTAATTTCGAACCGAAGAAAACTCCGGCTTCGACGCCTTGGCCGTTGTTGGTAAAAAATTGCGGCAAAAAACCGATCTGCCCTTGGCCATTGGCAGGGATTTCAGCGGATTCGTTCAAGGTAAAATAGGCAAAGCTTTGATTCGCAAAAGCCAGTAGTATAGTAAGGATTAAAATTGATTTCATGGGTGCTCCTTCAAAAGATGCTAATTGTTACGCAAGATGAAATGTTACTGAGTTCGAACTCACTTTGACAAGTCTTCAGTCCATTGGGAACAATAATGCAATGAAGCTTCCACTGTCCGTCGTCATCATTACCTTGAACGAAGATAAAAATATCGAGCGCTGCTTAAAATCGGTCAGTTTCGCTGAACAGGTGCTGGTAGTGGATTCGTTTTCCACTGATCACACTGTGGAAAAGGCCCGCAGTCTTGGCGCCGATGTTTTGCAAAAAGAGTGGTTGGGATTCGGGGCACAAAAGCATTTTGCCGCGGCCCAAGCCAAATTTGATTGGATTTTATCCATCGATGCCGACGAAGCCCTAAGCGACGAACTGCAGTATGAACTGAAAAATAAATTTTCACAGTTGGAGGCCAAGGCTGCTTATGCGGTGCCGAGAAAATCTTTTCATTTCGCCAAATGGATTCGCGCAGGCGGCTGGTATCCAGACTATCAGGTCAAACTTTTCAACCGCAAGCATTCGCAATGGAATCAAGATTCCATTCATGAAAATATTGTCGCAGAAAAAGTTCTGCATTTGGAAAATCCATTGTTGCATTGGGTGTTTCGAGATTTAAGTCATCAGGTGCAGACCAATGATCGCTATTCGACCCTGCAGGCGGAAAAGTTATTTCAACAGGGACAAAAATTTTCTTTGTTTAAATTGTTGACCAAACCGGTCAGTAAATTTTTAGAAACCTATATTTGGAAATGTGGATTCCGCGATGGCATGGCGGGTCTGATTATTTCTGTCAGTGCAGGGTATTCGGTATTTTTAAAATGGTCCAAAATTTGGGAATTGCAAAAAATTAAATCCAAAGGAAATACAAAATGAAATATTTAGGGATGATTTGTTTTTTTGGACTGACGGCAGGGGCTGCAGAATTCCAAATTAAAACCGTGGTGGGCAGGCCTTCGATCGAAGTGGAATCGAAAAGTTCGCAGTTAAAAGCCAAGCAAAAATTAAACACCAATGATTTTGAAATTTCTACGGATGACAAAAGTGAAGTCAGCATCGTGATCGAAGAAAAATTAGAACTGATTTTATTGCGCGACAGTATTTTGCAAAATCAAGTCGGGCGCTGGTTTTTACAAAAAGGCGCAATTCTTTGGAAAAGCAGTCTGGATCGATCTTTTGTTTTGCAAACTCGCGTCGGTGAAATCGTGATTGAAAAATCCGAAGGCCGCGCCGTTTGGGATGCAGAAAAAGCCAGCCTTGAGGTTGCAGCATTGCAAGATGTGCAAAGAATCAATATTGGCGTGGAAAATCCCTTTAAGATCGAAGCAATGACTTATCAGAAATTTCAAGCCGACCGAGTCAACGGTGAACCGGCCTTTGATTTATTGCTGAAAGGAAAAAAATTCGCCCGCGGAGTGTGGGGCGAAGTCGTCAAAATTCCCGCCAAAGATTTAAAAAAATATTTGGGTCGGGTGGATGTTAAAAAAATCGTCAGTGAACAAAAACTAAAAGAAGCCGCGGTCTGGATCTGTAAAAAGCCGAATGGCCAATACAAGGATTGCGCCTATTCGATGCAAAAGGCGAAGTGCTTTAAAAGTTTCTGTAATGCCCAGGGACAGTGGTCGCCACCGGAAGAAGTGCTTAATATTGTGCCTGCTTGTGCTAAAAAATCCGTGGTCAAGAACTGCCAAAACGAAATCTAATGGACATCGGCCGATAGGATCGCTAAAAAAGACAAACGTGGTGGTCGTAGCTCAGCTGGTAGAGCATGGGATTGTGATTCCCAGGGTCGCGGGTTCAAGCCCCGTCGATCACCCCAATTTTTTCCTTTGATTTTACTTACCTCATTTTACTTTGGATTTTTCTGCTGCCTTTGTTGACGGGGCGGGATTTTTTTGCGCATCGAGCGCAAAAAAATCCGTTTGACCCCATGGCCCGCCTGCGCGGGCCGAGGGGTCAAACATGCTC
>JBBQHD010000181.1:0-4165 GCA_038323665.1 Bdellovibrionales bacterium | reverse complement strand
TGGCGCTAAGGCGGGTTGGTCTTTTGCCGCAAATAAATTTACCAATCCCGCGAACGCAGATTTCATTCTGTGTCCCCAACCGAATTCGGCCGCCACTTGTTTTTCGCGAAGACGAATTTGATCCGGAGTGCTGCCAATAAATTGCAAGCTAATATCCTTCGCAGACGAAGTAACCAGCTCGAGTTCAACTACTTTGAACAGCAAAAGCAGTTCGTTTTCAAAAAGTTTTTTCCAAACATCGATAATTATATCGGCTTCGTTCGTGGGAAGCCCTAATTTAGCAATTTCTATATCGTTTTGTTTTCGCTTGGTTCTATCATTCAGATCAATTTTTTCATTCAATCGAAAACCCAAACGTGCAGTGATAACTTCGTAAATATTGCGGTCCTGTGCAGCCGAAGAAAACTTTCTTAATTCTACTAATGCATCTGCTGCATTCCGAATTCCGAAAAATTTCAACGCATCAGCAACTGCACCACTAAAATATTCACTTCTTAAAAGCATGGATAAATCCTGATGCGCCCGCATAATGCGAACTTGGGCTTCGGTCTGTGCAAAAACAGCAATTGTAGAATGGCCTCTTGTGCCAGCTAGAAGTGTTGCCGCTTTTGGCTGACCATCAGGGCCTAGCACCACGCCATCTGGAGTTTCAACAACTCTTCCGAGCACAGACCTTAAAGCATCGCTTAAATCTTCAGGTGGAAAAAGCTGATTGCAAACCATAGAGTTTGCGGAAACCGTAATTGCGAATAAAAAAGCAGCTGCAAAGCTTGTGGAACGTATAAACATCATTTCACTAAAATAACTGAAAAATTCTAGTTTTTCAGAACTTATTTAAAGCGTAAAAAAACTTCCAAACCTGTCAAAGAGTTCGCCAGCATTATAATTTAATACGCCAAAAAATCAGATTCACCGCTGTTTAATTCCCGTGGCCTCGCATGCACGTTGGGGGCATTCCCGTTGCTTCTTTTGCTGCCTGCATTTCCAGGGCGGTTCGGATGACGGTTAAACTTCCGCCGACTGCTTTTTTGCACATATCGTAACAGCCTGATTGTGCGGGCATAATGCATTTCCATCTGGCGCCGGCCGGCCGCGTGTCTTGGCTTGCTGGGAACAGCGACTGCAAATTGCCGGGAACGCTTTGCGGTTTTTTATTGTTATCCAAATAGTCAATTTTGTCCCAGCCAATACAAATATTGCAGGGGTATTCAATTTGATCGACTAAAAGACTTAAATCACCCGGAGTATAAGTTGGCTCGGGGGGCATGGATCCTGGCGGAGCATCTTTGGCAAAGCAAGCCTTCAGATGATTGGCTCCGCCATCGGTCGGGCCCGAGGCTAAGTCAGCCCCGCCCACAATGGCATATTTTTGAAAAAGTTTTTTGTCCGACATAATTTTAGAGGCATAACTTTTCGCACTCATCTTCATTTTTTTATCGTCCGCAGTATAACCTTTATCAATCGTTTCAGCGATGGTGGTTCGTGGGTGAACACTCACCAAAGTTTTATCAATGCTGGTAAAAAAAGTATTGATGTGCAATGAAATCACGAAATCCAAACCTGCATCCAGTGCAAAACGCGCCGCTGTCGACGAAGCTGCTGTCACATTTAGTTGTTTGGCTTGATCCAAATTTTCTGGTCGCAAATCAGGAATCGGTAAAGTGGTTGGATCGGGACGAACTTTTCCATTCCAGCGACTTTGCTCGGATTCAAAAAAGTGCAGCTCGCTCATAAAACCCACATCGATGGTTGGTTTGGCAAAAACTTCCAACTGATCAATGCAAAGTTGCACGATGCCAGAACAACCAATATCACGAATAACTTTGGGAATTAGATTGATCGGAGAATAAGCTACTTTTACCGAAGCACCTAAATAGGCGTTGGGGATTTTTTCGACGCCCGAACGTGCGGTGGTAAAATCAAAATCAGGTCGCACAGGATATTCCACACCGGCAGGGTTTTTCCACTGTGATTTTTTGGGATCGGGATCGCGGCTTCCCAATTGAATTTGTGAAATCCAACCTTTCGGAGAACTTCCCCATCCGCCTTGACCTTTCGAGGGTGGATCGATCGGAGACTGCATATTGGCAACGGTTCCCGGATTGCGTCCATAAACATCCAGCATTTTGTTGGACGTGATTCCCAAGCCAGCATCAGCAAAAGAACTTTTAAAATTTCCGTCAAAAGGCGACACCACAAAACCGGTTGCGCGACCGAAACGAAATTCTGGTTTAGCTTCAATATCGCCGATGGGTGTTGGCACCATAATTCCTGGCAAGGCCACTAAAATTCCCTGCGCCAATCCCTCGGCCCAAAGATCCACAGCGTGGGCTTCTAAAATTTTATATTGCCCAACCAGTTGTCCCGAAGAACCTTTATCAGATTTAACCGGGGTTAGTTTAAATTTTTGCGTATAGGCATCTAGACATCCAATTGCGGGACCGCAGGCTTGTAAGCGATGCCAGCCCACGAAGACTCCGTTACTTTTGTTGAAAGATAAAAAACCGACTTCTTGTTTGGCAGTCACATTACCAAGAAATGTTTTTGCCACAGCGCTGGTGCCCACTTTTTGCTGGGGAACAAAAGCCAAGTCCCTCATCAGACAGACCGCGGCTGCGCTGTAGTAAGAACCCAAACCACCCAGGCCATTCCAACCTCTGGTATCCCCAGGACTTGCTAATTCAATCATATCGCCGGCGAAAATTTCTTGGCTGGCGGTTATGCAACTGTCGCTGGTGATTTTGCACGAGGCCCCAACTTTACCCACCAACTGACAGACTTTTTGAATCGAAGAAAACACATTGCTTTTGCAATCGGCCGCAGACGAAAGTACTTTGCCGTTTTCGTCTGCATGAAGCGTGAATGGGATTGCAAATAGTAAAATGAACACCGCGAAAAGATTATTTTTTTTCATGTTTTTCCTCCAACAAGAATAAATCTCGGAATCGTGAGGAAAACAAATTTCGTTCTGCAAGGCAAAGCATCTTAGGGCAGAGCGCTTGCGTTGCTGGCCCAAAGTGAAAATTAATAGCACCTAGTCAAATTGCAAACACACCCTAAATCTAATTCAAAGACCCCAACCAAGTTTTTAAATCCAAATAAGATTCTTCAAAACTTAAATTACCGTGGCCGTTTTCTAGAAGTAAAAAGGTGGATTTTTTTCCTTGGGCCAGCATGGCTTTGTGAAACTCTTCGGAGGATGAATAGGGAATGCGCGGATCTAATTTTCCGTGGACCAAATAAGTGGGCCCGGTATTCAAACCAATGGTCAAAGTTGGGGATCTGGCATTCCATTTTTCTGGATTTTTTGAACAATCTTCGCCGCACAGTCTGCGGCCTTCGCCGGCAACGCTGCCCTGCTCGAAAGTTTTAATGATATCACCATAACCCACGACGGATCTGGCAAAAGCAAAGGGGGCGGGGCGCTTGATACCATCTAAATCTGTTGGAAAGTTAATGGATCTTAAGGCCGAATAACCACCAAGACTGCCACCAAAAGTTCCGATTTGGTTGGCCGGAATATCAGAATTTTTTTGCAACCAACTTGCAGCCCAAAATAAATCCAAAATATGTTTTCCGCCCAAATCCCCTTCGATCAAAGTGCGGTATTGCGGTCCATAAGCGAAAGATCCACGCACAGCGGGGCTGATGACCGTCATGCCCAGCGCACAGACCGTGTGATTGAAGCTGGAATACAAATCACTGCCGCCGTAAAAAGCTTCGACCAATCCCAAATTGTGTTTTGTATCGTTTTTTACTTTCGGCGTCCATAGCATGGCACGCATTCCTTCAGAATCACCCGGGGTTTTTAAACCATCGAAAGTTTGATAAGATATTTTTTTAACATCGCAATGAAGCATTTGAGCCAGGTCAGTTTTTCGGTAAATCACAAAATCTTGAACAACAATTCTTCCCGCGAAGACGGAGGCTTTTAGAAGTTCTGGCGGACGAAGCGAGTGCGTGATTTGTAAATAAGCTGTGTCTTCCGTAGCACCTAGAACTTCTACATTACCTGTAAGAAATTTTTGATCTCGTAAAATTCCGGTATTGTCGGTTAAATATAAGTCCGAACCTGACTCGTTTTGCGCAATGCTCAGTGTGCGTTGAAATTTTGCTAAATAGGTAAAGGAAATTCCCCCATAGGATTGGGCTTGATAACCACGGT
>JBBQHD010000180.1:0-4235 GCA_038323665.1 Bdellovibrionales bacterium | reverse complement strand
GATGCGGTCGCGGTCATCGAATTGAATTCCCAAATCCGCATCCAAATCAGCATCACTGATGGCATCTCGGTAAAACGATGGATACAAAACGTTTTGCGATGCCCCCCAAAAAGGATGAACTTTTTGATCCTGCCAGGGAACTCCTTGATACAAAAATTCAGTGCGCACGTCGTGTTTCCATCGATCGGATTTTGAATTTTCCAGATTTCCATAGATTTTATGAACGCCCGTTCGCAAGCTCATTTCTGTTTTTAAGTAATGTCTATAGTTAGAGGGCTGCACTTCGTAACGGTATTGCGATTCTTGTAATGAAACCTTGGGAATAAAATCAAAATATTCGCCCAATTTTGTTGGACGGATTAAATTCAAACCAATATTCAGTCTTGAACCGGTGCGAATTAAATCTCGGGATGGGTTGTAATTTTCCTGACCATAAAAGACGCTCGAGGGATCTCTGAACGCGGACGGATCTACATAGGTTCTTTTTGTGTAGGGTAAACCTGTAAGGGGATCTTTATAGGGTTTATTTTGGTCTGCTGGATTATTTCCCCCAGTAACCGTATCCCAAGGCCGCCCCGATCTTGCTAAATTTAAATAATCTAAATCATAGGAAAAAAACAATCCGGATTCTGCTAATTCGCGGGGAACTTGTGACCAGGTGATTTGGGGCATTCGATGAACTGCTGAATCATTTCCCCCTATGGGATTGGCTTGCAACAAATTTTTGTAATAGGAACTGTCGATATTCAGCAGCTCATCTTCGTAAGTTTTGGTCATGGAAAAGCGGTCCTCAAAAGCGGCATCACCAGAATTTTTTAGTTCTAAGGGAAAATCTTTTTGATATTGTAAATCGCTGGCATCCGTCACTTGTGCGCGAAATCTCCAATTGTCGGGCAAATCAAAAATATTTTGACTATGTAAAAACCAGCGTTGAACTGTTGGGCGATCCGATTCGGCACGATACAAATTAACCTGTCGATCGTCGCTGAAAACTTTATCAGGAATATAACCAATATCGGTTTCGCCTTCGGTGATCTCACTTAAAGCATAGCGGTAATTTCCTAAAATTTTTGTTCCGCGCAATTCGTAATTTTTTAACGTTATAGTTGCATCGCTATCTTGGGAAATCGCCCAAAAATAACTATCGGCAAGGGCCAAACCCCCACTATTGGATTGTTCAAAACTAGGCGCCAGAAGTCCTGATTGCCGGTCGCTTTTCAGTGGCACTACCAAATAGGGCAGCCAAATGGTGGGAACATACCCAATTTTTAAATAAGAGTTTTTTAAATAGGCATAGCCACCCAATTCAGCTCGAATAGTTGAACCATGGAAACTCCACGAGGCTGGGCAATTTCTGCAGGCAGTATAATTTGCATCGACCGCAAAAAATTCTTTGGGTCCAGTTTTATAAATAATGGATCCTTCGAAAATCACTGGGCCTGATTCCACAAATCCGTTGATTGCCCAACCGGTCATGGTTTCGTAGTCGATCAGTAATTTGTCGCCGCCCATGGTGTATTCTATGTTGCTAAGTTTTACGTGGCCGTTTAATTCTGCACGATGAGTGCGTAAAAAAATCCGCGCATAATCGCAGCTCATGGTTTGTTCTTTGGAAACCAATTGGACTTTTCCGCGCAGCTCGACAATTTCGGATTCCGAGTCGCGGTCCATTTGTTCGGCTTGAATATCCATACTGCCGACCCGAGTAGTGCTCGACCATGCGGAAATAGAAAAAAGCATCAGCGCTGCAGAAACTATAAAATTCACGTTAGCTAGAGTGTAGGAACGGATCGGAGCTTTGTCGAGTTTTGGCCAAGCCAGTCTTTTGGACACTGTTTCAATTTTGGATTCCTGCCGAAGAGTGCTTTAGTTTGGAGGCACACCGCATGGAAGCTCATCTAGAAGTGCTTGGGGATTTCACCGTCATCAAAGTCATTGGTCCCATCGAAAGCCAAAAAAACGAGGTTTTCCGGGAAATATGTCGAAACAAGATGCAATCTAAAAAAGTCATTTTCTGCTTAGAAAATATGAAATTTGTCGGTTCTTCCGGCATTCAGATTTTCTTTAAAACCCTAGAGGATTTGAATATGCAAAATCCGTTTGGCGTCAAAGTCACTGGATTGTCGGCCGATTTTCAGAAACTTTTAAGTGCTGGGCAGCCGCCGCAGTTTTCGATTTTTATAAATCTGCAGCAGGCGATAGAGAGTTTTTCTGTAAAGCCTTACTTAACTCCAAATTAAGTTTTTCCAAAGCTTGAAAGCGCAATTTGTACTGTTGTGCTTCTTCGTCCTTAGATTTCCAAAGCCTGCGCAAATTATCGATTTGTTCCAATTGATCTTGGGTAGTTCGTTCCAAACTTTTTCGCAATTCAACAGCATCATTTTTTGCCGAAGCTTCGGTCTGCAATATTTCATTGTTTCGCTGAAGTGCGATGACTTGATTTTCAAGTTCATTGACTTGGTTTTGCGCATTTTCCAACTGAAAATTGCGCCGGGCAAGGCTGGCATTTTTATCGGTTAAATCCTGCAATAGGGTCTGCAAATTTTGTTGAGCCGTTTCAGAACTGCGAATGGTGGTTTGCAAGCGTTGTTCTTGGTTTTGTTTAAATTGATTCCAGGATTCGTGAACTTCTAAAATCTGAAATTGCAGATTGTTGCACAAGGGTTCTTTTTCATCGGCCTTGGATTGCAATTGCTGATTTTGGATTTTGATTTCTTCGCAAAAGCTTTTTAAACTTTGCACATAGGGTTTTACCTGAGTCTTAATTTTTTCCTGATATTTGCGGAAACGAGCTTCTGCCGTGGCTGCATTTTCCAGCAATTGCTGTAAGTGCAGAATGCGGTGTTCTTGGCCTTCGCGTTCTTTTAAGATTTGGTCCCATTTTTTTTTCCAAGACGCATCTTTTTCCTGCAGAATTTGGATTTGGTCATCCAGCAGATTGAATTGCTGTCGCAGGGATTCCAATTGGTTGGAAAGTTTTTCCTTTTCAGTTTCCAAGACGGATAATTTTCTAAGGGAAACCTTAAGGCGAGCAGACAGATCTTCATTCTGTGCAATCAGAGCTTCGACCGTAGAGCTTTGTAGGACTTCGCGGGGTAAATGAGTCAATTCCACACTTTGATTGTCACATAAGGTGGATCGCGATCTCAATACATAAGCCCATACAACAGGACCTTCGGTGGGTAAAATGTTTTTAAATCCCCGCTGCTTTAAAAAATAAAGAATTGTTCCGATAAGAGACAATAATGAAAGCCCTTGATTCACGTCAAAATAGTTCCCCGATGCGCTTTATTGAACCCAATGAAGAAAGCGCTGATATGGGCAAAGCCGGCAGTTTTCGTTACAATATTTTGCATGCACTTTTAGAAGAAAAATATTCCGACGCGGTTGATTATATCAAAGCTGAAATAGAAAAAGAATCGGTTTATCCCAAATATCATAAAAAAGTAGACCGTATTTTTCATCACGGCATAGATCTAGTCAGTGCCATTCGCGCCAAACGCGATTTTCCAGGATTTAAATCCTTGGTGCGATCCAAGCAAGCGGAACTGCGAGATAAAATCATCAAGCATTACCGCGAATTGGAAAGCATGCTTAAAAAAATCGAAGAAATCGAAGACGGATTAAAAAGGGAAGATCAGCGATCCACCATTTATGTCGTGCGCAGTTTATGGTTTGGCGCGCTCGTACTGCTGCTGGTTGCATTTTTTCAGGAAATCATCGGAGGTCTTGCGAAAACCGGTTACGTATTTTCCAATAATTCTGCAAATGAGCTGCTTACTTATCTGCTGGAAAAACTGGGGATGTAGGTTTAGCGATTCTTAAGATCATTATAGGCTTTTTCCAACAGCGGTATAAAATTTCCTTGTTCCAAAGCTTTATCATTGACGAAAAAACTGGGTGTTCCTTGTACATTGGCGTCGGCACCTTCTTGGGCCATTTTTTGAATCAAGGCAAAAGTTTCGCTGGATTCTGTGCAGGTTTTTAGTTTGGCTAAATCACCGCCGGTTTTTTCTGAATAATATTTCAACGCTTCGTCAGGCGCGTTGAAACCCATAAAATCTTCTTGATGTTCGAAAATCCAACGATGGGATTTCCATCCTTTTTGGTTTAATTTTTCTTCGCAAAAAACCAGTTCTGCAAGAGTGCAGCGAACACCGTTGCCTTTGGTTTTAATGGCTGGATTGCAGATTCCATCTAAGGGAAAGGGTTTAAAGATCAGTTCAACATCGCGG
>JBBQHD010000179.1:0-4252 GCA_038323665.1 Bdellovibrionales bacterium | reverse complement strand
AAAAATCCTTTCGCGTGAGTTTAAACACTTGACCAACTCATCTCGCAGAAATTTAGATGTAACAATGGCAAAGCAGCTTAAGCTTAGTCAGAGCTGCCAAAAGAAAATCTTGTGGTTTATTTTAGCTTAAATTTTGTGTAAAAATTCGCTCGACTTACTTCTTAGTGCCAGCTGGGGCAGATTTGGGGGGGCCTTTGCTTTCCACTTTCGGAGTTTTATCGCACAGGCCTGCTGCGATGGACTGGGGCAGCAATTGTTTTTCGAAAAAGGCTTCGGCGCTGTCGGGTTCGAAAATTTTATATCCGGCATCCAATTTTATTATTTTTTCCACGACTTTGGATTTATGGTTTATGAAACCAAGACCAATTGCACCTGAAACTTGTGTGCCGGTGTTAGATGAAAATTTAATTTTGCATGGTTTCTCGGCTGATATTCCTTTTGATACAGCAGTTTGCACCAGATGTGCAGAATCCACGTGACAATCGGTGCGGGCCAGCAAGTAAGCCAATGCTTGGTATAAATTTTTATCGCCCTTGCTGGCATTATCATTTCCCTTGTCCTGTCCACCAACACATCGACCATAATCATCCATAATTTCTTTAAACTGATTTGAGTTTATTTTATCAGTTATTTTAGGCTTATTCAGGCTGGCCAAATAGGTTGCATAGTTATCGGCGAATTTTCTCATGGCCATAACTTCTTGTTGATTGGTGGATAAAGCAGTGACAACCAACCCATATCGTTTGCCGTCAGCTGTCTGCAGTTTTTTTTCTTGCGCAGCAAATGCACTTTGAATCATCGTTCCCAGTTCTTCTTTGTTTTTCCCACCATTCAGGTCAAAGGCAGATCGAAGGGTTTCAAAATCGACTCCGCCAACAGTTTTAAAATATTCCGTAAATTCTTTGTTATCCAAACCCACATAGCGCTTCTGGGAATCATCCCAGAATTCAAGAATGTCTTTTTTCTTATCCACAGTATCTTGACGAATATGAAAAGCACTATGGTTCAAAGCAAAACCAGTTAAACTGCCCAGACTCAAAACCAAGCCTAAAAATAAAAATCTCAAGATTCCCCCCCAGCGCAATATTCCAACCTCCAATTTATCACCAAAAACCCGAAAATTAATTCCAGACAAAGCAAAACCAGACTTCAGTCCAAAGCCAGACTTCAGTCCAAAGCCAGCAACACCCACGCCAAAAAGCAGTTTTGAACCTACCCCAATTTAGTGGACACAAAAAAGTGTGATATAAGCACTTAACCGAAGGGGTAAAGAAAATGAACCTCAGCACCAGTCCAGATGCTGAATTATTTAAACAAGGAAGCGGCCGATCAAGAACCCTACCAAAGAGGTCATCGATAGTTTTCTAAACAAGAAAATCTAGTTTTTAAATTCGGCTCGGTTTTTTAAAGTCTGCTTAGTTTGAATTTATTCTATTTAAGCTTTTTTAAAATTCTATTTTTAAAGTTTAAATGTGCTAGGGCGTTTTCCGCAAACACCTCAACGAAGCCGGAGGCGTCCGCCCTAATGGGCGGGCGTTGGAGGGCAGGAGCCCGCGTTTTGCGGAAAGCGCCCTAGCACATTTAAACTTTAAAAATAGAATTTAAAAAAACTTAAATAGAATAAATTCAAACTAAACAGACTTTAAAAAACCGAGCCGAATTTAAAAACTAGATTTTCTCGTTCAGAAAACTAACGATGGCGTCTTTGGGATGATTCCCGACTAACTGCCCAACTTCCTGTCCACCTTTGAATAAGATCATGGCCGGAATCCCACGGATCCCATATTTGCGCGGAGTATTCTCATTCTCGTCCACATTCAGTTTCATAATTTTAATTTTATCTTTCATCTCGCCAGCAATTTCTTCCAACTTCGGAGACAGCGCGCGGCAGGGTCCGCACCATTCGGCCCAAAAATCGATCAAGACTGGGGTTCCAGATTGCAGAACATCTTTTTCAAAAGTTTGATCGGTTACGGCTTGGGTATTGGCTGACATTGTTATCTCCTTACAGTGGTTAACAAAATAACTCTTAGGCCCGAAGGACTCAATTTATTTTTTAAAAAGTTTGTCGGTAAACTCTCGGCGCAGCTCATCCAACGAGTGCAGTTCTTCTTTATCCAGGTTTGCCATCATTTCTTTCTGAATTTTTCTGACAGTTTGTTTGGAAATTGCTTGATTTGAAGACAACTTTGATTCTAACGCCAAATATTTTGCGACTTTTTCTGATAAGTTTTGGTTCGCTTTTTTTAATTTATCCGTCACAAAAATATTGTCACTTGTCGGTTTTGTCAGGCTTTGCGAAACCGCTTTGACCTCTGCATCGCTGGGCTCCATAGAATTTCCCGCTTTGACGACAGTAGGCTTTTTCCCTTTTAAAACACCGCCAGATACGCGAATGATTTCGGCTTTTTCAGCCAAAGCTTTTTGCGAATCTGGATTCGAGGCAACAACCGGAGAATCTGAAAACTTCATCCACTTCTTCAACATTTCATCGGGATTTTCATTCAAAATCTCGGCAAAAACCTGAATATAAGTTTCCGTGGATACAGGTTCGGGCAAAATCAAATCGACTCGCACCTTAGCAAGGTCGGCCTCATCGGGAAAAGCATCTGCGGCAAATCCCAAAATAATTTTTCCCTGCCAACGGGGAAATTCCACCATTTTTTTGGCCACACCCATTCCAGAAAAACGAATTTGTTCTCCGGAAACATAAATAATCTGCGGATTGAAAGACAAAATAATGGAACTCAACAACGACTCGTTGTTCAAAAGCTGAACTTCAAAACCCAATTTTGGCAAAATTGTTTGCAGTTTGCGTGATTCGTTATAGTCCTCAACCATTAAAAGAATTTTCGCCATAGATTAATGGTGCAATACTAGGGGCTTCTTGTCATAGAATTAAACCAATGGGCCATTTCAGATACTTTCGCTTAACCGGTTATATTTTAAAAGAAACCCTGCCCGCATTTATTATGGGTCTAGCTGTCTTTTTGTTTATTATCATTATGTTTCAAATCTTAAGATTAACCGAATTCGCCTTGATCCACGGGGTCGATTTTAAAACTTTGGGCGAGGTGATTTCCTATGTGTGCATTTCCTTAGTGCCAGCCATTTTACCAATGAGTTTATTGTTTTCGGTTTTGATAACTTATATTCGCCTTAGCGGAGATTCCGAAATCCTGGCCATGAAGGCGATCGGAACTCCGTCTTACGTATTGTTGATTGCTCCGCTGATCTTTGGTATTGGTGTAGGACTTTTTTCTGCCAAAACCAGTTTTGAAATTGGCCCGTGGGGCAATCGCCAGTTCGAAGTTTTATTTACCCGGTTGGGAAATATGAAAGCTTCGGTCAGCATCAAGGCCGGAACTTTTTCCGAAGGATTTTTTGACCGAGTGGTTTATGCCGAAGAAGTCGACAACGACAAAGGCATTCTGAAAAAAGTTTTTATCTATGACGAAAAATCATCCGATTCGCCGCTGACGATCATCGCAAAAACCGGCCAACTGATTCCCGATCCAGATTTACCCGGCCACCGAGCATTGATGCGACTGACCGACGGAGAAATCCACCGCAACGCCAAGACCCACACAAAAATTAAATTCGGCACTTATGATTTAAGATTGAACGAAGACTTGCAGTTCGAGAAGAAAGCAAAAAGTCCTCCTTCGTTAACATTAAAAGACATCGACGAATTACTGCAGCAACCACAATTAAAAAAAGAAGACGAAATCCTTTATAAAACCGAATACCACAAACGCTGGGCCGCAGCTTTCCTATGCCCAGTCTTCGCATTACTAGGATGCACAATAGGAACAAACACCAACCGCAGAGCCCAAAGAACCAGCGCAATGCTAGTCTGTTTCCTAATAATAGTAGGCTTCTGGATTTTTTATATAACGTGCGAATCCGTAGCCAGAGCGGGCTACGTCCCCCCATGGATTGCCCTATGGCTACCAAACCTATTCTTCTCAAGCCTAGCAGCCAGAATCTTCTGGAAAAAAAACTAAGCAAAGAAAAAGCGACGGCAAAAGAAGCTCTATTTCTAGAATTCCCCAAAAAAATCTTTAAAAAATAAAATCTGAAATTAGTGTTTGTTTAAAGTTTACTCAAATTCGGTAGAGCGTTTTCCGCAAACACCTCAACGAAGCCGGAGGCGTGCGCCCAACAGGGGGGTCGTTGGGGGGGAGGAGCCCGCGTTTTGCGGAAAGCGCTCTACCGAATTTGAGTAAATTTAAACAAACACTAATTTCAG
>JBBQHD010000178.1:0-4300 GCA_038323665.1 Bdellovibrionales bacterium | reverse complement strand
ATAAAAACATAAAAAAATTAATTTGAAAATCTTTGCTTATGCGCATTCACCCAACGGGTGAAAATGCAAATCTGCAGCAATACCTACAGCAGCAATCAATTCAGCAGGAAATCCTCGCGGCTATCCGCGGATTTGGGTAATTATGTCGGGTCTACAGGGAAGAAGATGGTACTTTTTTGTTTGGGATGAAAATAACGAAGAGCATCTCGGGGCTCATCATATTGAGAGTTCTGAAGCAGAGGAAGTTTTTTTCAATCGTTATGTTATTGCACCCAATAAAAAGAACCATGGACCTAAGAAATTTCGAATTGATGGACGAACAGATACGGGTCGAAAACTAAGACTTATTTTTGAAGATTTAGGTGAAAATATGGCTCGAATAATAACAGGATGGGATCTATGAAAACAAAAGCACATAAATACAATCCAAACGATTGGGATGAAACAAAGTCTGCAACAGTTACCCCCGAAAAAAAAGCAAGTGGGGTTTCAACAAGCATTCGTCTACCAAAGGAAATGCTTGCGAAACTTCGCAAGGTTGCAAAACGAAAAGGTGATGTGGGTTATCAAACTCTACTGAAGATTTGGATTGCTGAACGGCTGGAAAAAGAATCGGCTTAACTTCAGGCTCAAGCACTCCAGTTCGAAACTCGAGCCCGGCTGCTCCTGCCAAATATTTTCCAGCAAGTTCACTAGAACTTAATCTTTTGTTTTTGTTGCAGAAGTATTCATGATCCATTTACATGGTGGCGGTCCAGAAAGTTGTATGCCAGGCACGGACTCACATTGCATCACATATGTTGCCTGCTTATTACACGCTTTTACGCTGACAGTATTCTCATCAATTTTAGTTTGCTGAATATTGGATTTATCGCACTGGAAATCAAATGCAGCCCTATCGGTCAGATTATTTTTATAATATTGTTCATTATATTTTGAAGAGGCACAACTTGACAAAGCAAACGCCAACATCAAAGAAAACATTAAATTGTAAATCATAGTTTACCTTTCAAAAAAGTGATGAAACTCAAAAATTTCTTATAAAACTCTAATTGAGATTTAATTAGTTCATATTCGTTAGCAATCTGTAAGTATAATTTCTAGACCTCATCTAAACTAACTTCGTGCAAGTGAGCTCTATATCTTCTGCTACCAATAGCTACCACACCCACCTGGAAAACGGTCTAAAACCATAGAAGACCATGAACCAATAAGAAATGAAAATTCAGTCATTCCCCCAATGAAAACCAGCAAAGTGCAGTCGTTTTACCCTTACAAGGAGGATGTCATCGGTTCGAGCCCGGTTGCCCCTATCATTTTCGTTTTTTTGGTTTCCATTAGATTTCTTTTCTTGCTTGGTTTTTTTTGTTTCGTCTATCGGGACGCAGAGGGGTTGGCATTGAGCGAGCAAGTTTCCATCAAGTAAGCATTAATATAATGTTTCAGTTGAATTTTAAAAGTGTTGAACTTATCTCCATATCTATAGCAAATTTGTAAAAAATCCCTATCAGACAATTGGCAGCAGAAATCTAATAAATCTTAGAGTATATTACTTTTCGTGATCCTGTTTCTGTCTGAATAAGGGGAATTTAATCCCACAGACTTTGGAACGGTATCAAAAAAACAAGGAGAGAGATAAAATGAAATCAAGATTAGGAAAAGCGATGGTCTTTGTGTTTGCAACGGTTCTTTCAATTAGTGTTTTTGCTGAGAAAAAAACTGTTATTTTCTCTGTAGTAAATCCACGTATTGCAAATGCTATTTCCTCTGAGAGTGAGCCGAAAGAGATCACAGCGGCCGCATACCCAGACAATGTTTATATTGGCAATGCTGTACGGATCGTTTTCGGTCAGGTATTGGGTTTGGATATTTCTTGGACAAAAAGAGCACTTCAAAATATCTATCATGGTATCTTGCCAACTAATAATCGTCAGGATTACAAAATCAGTTTTTATACGCAATCGGCAGGCAATGTTTACCAAGTTATTTGTTATGCTGAAGTCTCAAATCGCTATGTAAGTCTTTATGGCATTCAAACTTCCGGTGAAGAAAGCGTTCAGTTTGATAATAATGAGAGCCATAGTGAGATTAATTTTTCTACTCCGCTGTTAAGCAAATACATCAAAGGTGAATTAGCTGAGTCAAATTGAAGGCCGCCGTCGATATCTTATAAATAGAATCCAACAGAGCCATTCGGGAAACCGAGAGTAAGACTACAAGATGTCCACCATTAGACTGCTTTAAATCGATGGATTAAGATCTACTCTCGAGATCTCAGTCGTGCCAGCAACTTCATATCAAGGCTTGGTTTTAAGGTTCTGTTACTTCTTAGTGTAGTACTTTACTTCGATTATAATTTCGGTATTTTTAGGATCTTCATCTGAGTAACCTTTGTTTTGCGGTTCACTCGATGGAATATCAACAAGCAGATATGTTTTATAAAATGCGATGAGATCATCTAAGCGCATAAAACGAACAAATTGTAATTTACCGGCACCATTTTTTGTTAAGACCCAATTTGTTTCGGTGATTGGTACAAAAGAATGAATTGGCAAACCGCGAAAAAATAAAACCCCTAGATCTGCTTTATTTGTCGTTGTTAGATTAAATTTATCTGAAAGCGTTTGCATAAATTCTGTGTATTCCGAATACTCTTTGGCATCAGCTGAATCATTCAAGAGCAGTGACATTTTAAAGCAGTTAGTGCCGTCTTCAAATTGAGTGTGCATGATCAACAAAAGCTGATCTATCGAGGGAATTGTGACCTTATGCCAGAATAGATCTGCTAAATCATTGTAGGGTCTGTTTTGTTTATTAATACCATTTAATAAAACCGTTTTTTTACTTTTTTGATTAGCATCAAAAGAAGCAATTTTAACTGCATTAATTAAATACTCAGGTGTATCGCTTACATTGAAAAAATCATCGATCCTCATACCGGTTGAAATCGGTGAGGCAATAAATAGTGCATCGTTTTCAAGTTTAAAGCCTCGAGCATCATAGACTTTAAAATAGCCTCGTAAGCCTGCCAACAAGTTGCTAAAGACGGGATGTGCACAACAAATGGGATTTGGCTCGTTTTGAGCCTGAATTGGCTGCACAAATGTCACAAAAATTGACATCAAGGCCATCTGAAAAGCTTTTAGGTATAGTTTATATCTCACGGTTAATGTAATGAGCAAAAATAATGCCAGCTGATCAGCATGCCTACGGAATTAAACTTTTAAACCACGATCCATCTGCTATCTTTAAAAATCACAAGGAAATCAAACAAGCTTTGTTTGAAGCCTTGATGGATGGAGACAAAGAAGCTTTCGTGGGTATTCTTTCAGGCTACGTCAGGGCCCATAATATTTTAGAGGTATGCCGCCGAACGGATCTTAGTCGCACGGTGGTTTATGAAGCGATTAGTGACAATGGCAACCCATCTCTTGAGACACTTTGTAAAATAATGACTTCTTTTAAAAAAGCGGCGTAACCCTTGCTCTGATGAGACCTCAGTTGGGCCAGCAACGTCTTATCAAGGCTATCTTTTCCAATTTTTATCAGAAGCGATAAGACTATCTAAACACTGTGGATATCCTTAAAATAGGGAGCATGATCAATCATTTATTTTCCAGCGCAGGTGAGGTGTTAACTTTATTTTTAATTCCAATCGGTGGGGGAATTCCCGCTGGCGTGATCCTTGCCAAAAATCGTGGTCTTGAATGGCCAGTAGTAACATTGATTTATTTTTTGTCTGATTTGATTCTTGCCTGTGTGTTTGAACCACTGATGCATTGGTTTATTAAGACTGCAAAACATTCGCAGTTCATGTTGCGTTGGATTGACGCTTACAAAGTATCTTTAGCTAAAGCAGGTTTTAAAAATTATCTTACCCCAAGTCCATTTTCCCTTATAATGCTGTCTTTTGGAGTGGATCCGATGACAGGTCGAGTGGTATCTCATCTTGCCGGTCATGGATTTATTCCCGGTTGGATGTTTGCTATTGCTGGGGATATGATTTTTTTCGCACTGATTATGGCGTCGACGCTTTGGTTGAACAGTATTCTTGGCGACGGCATGTGGACTGCAATTATCATTATGACTGCTATGATTGTCATTCCCGCTTTGATAAGACGATGGAAATCTAACTAACAACAAGTTAACCAAGTCACGCTAGCGGAAGATTTCAGGATAGTTGTCGCCTAGATCAACTTGCTAGTTGAAGTTTTTCTTTTGTATTCGATTTCTTTTTTTCTTTCAAGGGATTTAAATTTACTATTTTTACAGCATCCCAATTTCGTGTTTTTCCGGCCCA
>JBBQHD010000177.1:0-4353 GCA_038323665.1 Bdellovibrionales bacterium | reverse complement strand
ACATTTTTACTGCGGGGGTCGTGCAAAAAGCACAGACATGCGTTTTGCACGAGTTTGCAATTTACGAATGATTACATTAGGGCAAACTCGTGCCAATCCGAACTCGGTTTTGCACGACCCACGCAGTAAAAATTTATTTTATTTTCCGATTTGCGGAATTAGCCAAGCTTGGGCCAATTTACTCACTTGCTGGACAAGTCATTGGTCGGGTGAAATTGGAATGAAAGTTACTTGGTCGTCGCTTTGGTTATAATAAGCTTATGATCAAAGCTTTTTTTGGAATACTTTGCGGGTTTGCTATTGGGCTTACGGTGTTGGTTCGTTCGCAAAGTAAATTTGAGGCCAATCGGAATCCTGCTGCGATTAAAAATGATTTTGATTTTTCCCATTTGCGTGGGGATATTTTGCAAACTGCGGCAACTGATCGCCTGGCCAAAGAAATGAAAATTTGGCGCGAAGGTGAACATGTTTATGCCCGCGTGGGAAATTTTGCTTACCGAAATAATACCGGATCGATCACCACAGCCTGCTTAACTTCTAGTAAAGTTAAAATTCAATTAAAAGCCGAAGGCGAAGCCGTCAATGGTTTGCAGCCCACAATGGAAATCGAAAGCCCCTGTCGAATTTCGCAAACATTCAGTCAAATGGAAGTCATTGAGATTCCATTTAAACAAGCCTTCAGTGATTCGCCCTATGACGGTGAGATTCAAATCCAACAAAAAAAACAGAATCTAATCATTCGCTTTGCCAATCTTGGTTCCAATTGGCCCAAGAAGTGGACTTTGACGGGAATAAATATTCAAGACGACGAACAGAACTTCGCCGTTACCTTGATCGATTTACAGAAATACAAAACCGAAGATGATCTGTTTATTAATTTAGAATAACTCAGCCAAATTAATACTGTTTCGCCAGTTCAAAGAAAGTTCGAATCATCGCGCCACTGGCACCTTTTTTAGGGCAATAGTTTAGGCGACTGCCGACAGCCCAAGCCGTTCCTGCGATATCGAAATGCGCCCAAGGAATTCCTTCTTCCACGAATTGTTCCAAGAAGGCAGCAGCTGTTGCAGATCCTGCGCCCTTGGTCGAAGAAATATTGGAAAGATCAGCAAAGGTGCCTTTCATATCTTTTAAATGTTCGTCGGTAAGGGGCATTCTCCAAACCAATTCTTCGGTTTCATCGGCGGCTTTTTGGATTTTTTGTGCCAATTTATCATTGCGAGTAAAAAATCCTGTGTGAGTATTTCCCAAAGCAACAACGATTGCTCCAGTCAAAGTCGCTGCATCAAAAATCACAGCAGGTTTTAATTCCGAAGCATAGGAAAGAGCATCGGCCAAAATCAGTCGGCCTTCGGCATCAGTATTATTTACTTCGAAAGTTTTCCCATTTCGCGCAGCCATAATATCACCGGGTTTATTCGCATTGGGGCCAGGCATGTTTTCAGATGCGGCCACCAAACCGTAAACATTTACTTTTAATTTTAACTTTGCCATCGCAAGCACTGCCGCGATCACATTGGCACCGCCGCACATATCGTATTTCATTTCTTCCATCGCGGAAGATGGTTTAATGCTGATACCGCCGCAATCAAAAGTTAAACCTTTGCCAACATAAACAACAGGCTGTTTAGATGCCGCAGCACCTTGATATTTAATAATAATAAATTTTGGATCTTGCACAGAACCCAAAGACACGCCCAGCAATCCATTCATATTTTCTTTGGCAATGCGTGCGCCATCCCAAACAGTGACCTGCGCTTTGGTTCCTTTGAAAGCTTCCACAGTTCGCTTGGCCAAAATAGTGGGTGTCATAAGATTTCCCGGCAGATCCCCAAGGTTGCGGGCAAAGTTCACACATTCTGATAAAACGTCAGCGGTATTTACAGCCGCGCGAAATCCAGCATCGCCGGATTTTTTCGAAGAAATATGTAAGGTAAAATCTTTGCTGGGTTTTTTATCTGATTTCAGTTCATTGAAATTATAAGACGAAAGTCTGGCACCCTCGACAAAAGCCTGGACGATGTCAGCTGTTTGCAAACCCTTGGCACCAGCTGCATCAAAGTCGACGAAAACATTTTCCATTTTTTGTGCGCGCATTTGATCACAAATGGTGGCAGCGACACGGCGGTAAGTTTCTAATGTAATTTTTTTTCCAAGACTTACGACCAGCTCATTGCTTGCGCCATCGCGGCCACGAAAGAAAAGCGTTTCGATGCCTTTGCCAGTAAATTGGTCAACGTAAGTATTCTTCTTATCTGTTTGAGAATAAAAGCTGACGGCGACGGCAGATTTCGACTTTTCGACCAAAGTCTGAACGGGGATTTTGGAAAACTCTATTTTTATTGTCTCATTTTTCATACGCTTCCTCTTGTAAAATTTCTGTGCTTTAAGCAATGTTGATGATCTGTGCTTTGTCGTCAAGTCTAAGACAATCAACACCGATAACAAATTAGAAGAAAGGGGAACACATGCCACTTATCCCTTACGTCATTGAACAGACAGCCAAAGGTGAACGCTCGTATGATATCTATTCCCGTCTATTAAAAGATAGAATTGTCATTCTGGGAACTCAGGTTAACGACGAAGTCGCCAACGCATTAATCGCACAATTCTTATTTTTAGAGGCTGACAATCCTGAAAGAGACATCAACTTCTATATTAACAGCCCCGGCGGAAGTGTTTCTGCGGGATTTGCGATTTACGATATTATGCAATTTATCAAGTGTGACGTAGCAACTTATTGCATGGGAATGGCCGCCAGTATGGGATCTTTCCTGTTAACTGCCGGCACTCATGGAAAGCGATACAGTTTGCCGAACACTCGGATTATGATTCACCAACCCCATTTGGGCCAAGGTGGATTGGGAGGCCAAGTTACAGACATCGAAATTCACGCTCAAGAATTGGTTAAAACCAAAAGAAAATTGACGGAAATCTATCAACATCACACCGGTCAAAAATTTGATACGCTGTATGCAATGATGGAACGGGATCGATTTTTAAGTCCAGTTGAGGCAAAAGAAATTGGCTTGATCGATCATATAGTGCCTTCTAGAAAAGCATCGAAAAAGGGAGCTTAGATGTCGACTTTGAATACAAGTGGAACATTGCGCTGCAGTTTTTGCGGAAAAGGTCAGAAAGAAGTTAAGAAATTGATTGCTGGTCCAGGTGTTTACATCTGCGACGAGTGCATTGATTTATGTAACGATATTATCAGCGAAGAAAAAGACCGCGAAATTCAAAACAAAGACACCTTCCGAATTCCTAAACCCATCGAAATTAAAAATCATTTGGATGATTATGTCATAGGGCAAACCGAAGCTAAAAAAGCTTTGTCGGTTGCGGTTCATAACCATTACAAAAGAATTTCTTCCAACAACACTAAAAAATCCAATGATGTCGAGCTGCAAAAAGCCAATATCCTGCTGATCGGTCCAACCGGTTCGGGAAAAACTTTGCTGGCGCAAACCATTGCGAAAATTTTAAATGTTCCCTTTGCTATGGCAGACGCAACGACTTTAACCGAAGCCGGTTATGTGGGCGAAGATGTGGAAAACGTAGTTCTAAATCTATTGCAAGCCGCAGATTATGATGTGGAAAAATGCCAACGCGGAGTCATCTACATCGATGAAATCGATAAGATCGCGCGCAAATCCGAGAATCCATCAATCACCCGCGATGTCAGCGGCGAAGGTGTTCAACAAGCTTTGTTGAAGATTCTTGAAGGCACTGTTGCGAATCTTCCCCCAAAAGGCGGACGCAAACATCCTCAACAAGAATTTATTCAAGTTAATACAGCTAATATTTTATTTATCGTCGGCGGAGCTTTCGTGGGCATGGATAAAATTATCGAAAACAGAACGACCAGCAGAACTATGGGAATTGGCGCAGAAATTAAATCGGCGGCAGAAAAAAGCATGGACGTGGCTCAGTTGCAAAGAATCGAACCCGACGATTTAGTTCGATTTGGTTTAATTCCAGAATTTATCGGTCGATTGCCCGTGCATGCAGTTTTAAATTCTTTGGACGAAGATGCGCTGGTCGATATTTTAACTAGACCTCGCAATGCTGTGACTAAGCAGTATCAAAAATTATTCCAGATGGAAGGTGTGGATTTAAAATTCACCGACAAAGCTTTGCGTGCGATTGCACAAACGGCTTTGGCTCGCAAAACCGGAGCCCGCGGCCTGCGCAGCGTTCTGGAAACTTCAATGTTGGATGTGATGTTTGATATTCCGTCAAAAACGGATGTTTCAGAATGCATTATCGATGAAAAAGTGATTCTTGAAAAGGCAGTTCCCAAATTAGTCTACAAAACTCAACCTACTACCGGCACCCAGTCTGGTGATGGCG
>JBBQHD010000176.1:0-4426 GCA_038323665.1 Bdellovibrionales bacterium | reverse complement strand
GCCTTCCGCAAATGCGAGGCTGGGCAGTTTTAACTTTTCAGACGCGGCTCGTGCCTCCAAAAACCGGCGATTACGCCGGGCGCATCCTGCTTTTTTGAGGTCTGAAAAATTAAAACTGCCCAGCCTCGCATTTGCGGAAGGCCCCCGATCCGGTGGCGGCGCTCACAAAACTCTTGGTTGCGGTTCTTGTTCTTCGCTCTCTTTGGGTTTGTTTGCTTGATTTCTTTCTGCGTTAATTTTGGTTTGCTTTTGTTGGGGGTCTTAACGAAAAGCAGAAATTCCTTTTTGGAATTTCTGCTTTTTGGAACGTTTCTTAAGCGGTTCTTGTGTCTGGTTTTGGCCATCCTGGAAATCATTGAAAGACTTCGAAACCTGTTTTTTTTAAATATGAAACTAATGCACGAATTGTAAGTTGCTTCGTATATTTATTGCCTTATTTCCTGTGCTGGGTCGAATGAGTTTGACCCGTTTAGAGAATATCGTTAACTCCGAGTTCCACCTAAGGAGTTTAATTATGTTGGTTTACTTGCTGGCTTTGCTTTGCCTTCACCCTGCCGAAGCACGACACAAAAATAAGTCTCGGAATTTTCATGGACCAAGTGCGCCTGTTGTTAAAAGTAATTTTCTGCCGGTATCCCCTGGTGTGATTCAGGAAAAAGTTGGTTATGTTCAGCAAAAATATGTTCACTCTCGATCTCCGATATTGAAGGTTAGTCTTGCCCGATGTGGTTCTACGATTATGCCGATGGTTCTAGGTGAACTGACTTCATGGGTTCCTTCTAGGGCGCAACTTGGAGTGGGAATTACCGTCCAAAATTTTTCAGATCCACAGACGCTTGCTTTCGTAAGGAATAAATTAATGCGCGACCGTGAGCTTGCTGGCATTGTGATTTGTCCAATTCAAGTTAAACGGCGGAATTAATTACAAACTAAATCTTTTCCTAAAACGTTTTCTTTAATTCTTCCAATTTTGCTTTGATGTTTTTCATTTCTTTGTAATCGATTTCGGATCGAGACAAATATTTTGCAATCAAATCTTGGGCCTTTTGTTTTTTATTCGAACCTAAATAAGCTTTGGCCAGAGGTTCCAGCACAAAAAATTCGTTGATGCCGTAGGAATTTTTCAGGGCCTGTTCTCCGATCGTGACGGCGGCAGGATATTTTTTCTGCGCAACCAAAATCCGCATTTTTCTTCTTTGCAGATCTCCGTCTTTGGGCTTTTGTTTCAGAAGTGTTTCCACCAAAGTATAGGCTTGTTCGAATTGTTGTGATTCCATCAGACAGGTTAAATACCGCAAGGCTGCACCTGATTGTTTGGCGGAAATATGCAAGGCATGCGCTTGATCGGCCGCCATTTTCCACGCAGTAATTTCATTCTGCTTGGCGGCGCTAGCCACTTCGGCATTGCTAAAGGCGACATAGAAATTTTCCAGCCCCGTATACTCACCCACAAAATCGGTGGCCGTCGCTATCTTCATTAGTTCAGGGTTTTGAATTAATTTTTTTGCCAAAGCTTCCGACTGTTCAGTCAAAATTTTTACCTCGGGACTTTTTTCTGGCAATAACCCGATCAAACTTTTTCTGAACCCAATCGAGCGAGCGCTTTCGGGTTCTTCACTTAAGGCTGATTTTAAAATGTTCAGATAATTTTCTTTTTGCGTGGAATCCTTTTTAAAATTTTCTTGTGCTGCTGCCACTTTTGCAAAAAGAAATTCTTTGGGTTTCACTTTTTGATTCTTAAGAATCTCGAAAGCTTTACTATTTTGACCAGAATAAAATAGCCGTTGTCCTAATTTTAATTGGCTGACCGTGTCCCCTTGATTTTTTTCAAGCTCTGCCAGCGAAATTGGATTGGCTGCGACTTCTTGAATCATACCAACGACATAATCCAAAGGTTGAAAGTCGACAAAACGGATCATCTCGTCACCCGCCGAATTTAAAAACAACACCGTTGGGTATCCCTTGACTGAATATTTATCCAGCAAAACCAAATTCGTAAACGCGTCCACATCCACTTTGAACTTCAACCATTTTTTTGTGGTTTTCTTAAAAGTTTCCGAGGCGAAAATTTCGTTTTCAAGTCGCAGGCACGATGGACACCACCTGGCCCCGAAATCAATCAACAGAAGTTTGTTTTCTTTGCGTGCATGATCCAAAGCCCATTGGAAATCACCTTCATAAAATCCGTGCGAGTTCAATTTTATTTTTAACGTTTGCGGAAGGCTTTTAGCTTTTTTAGAAATTGAGTTCGCATCTAATTTTATTTCATGCACCTCGCAAAATGTATTTCGATCATCGCAAACATATAAATAGGCGACTGCTTGCGAAACATCTGCTGGTAAATCTGCAATCACTAGATCTTGCTTGGCAATTTTTTGCGGCCTCAACAGCTGTTCACCGATTTTAATTCCGTTTGGTGCTTGTTCGTTAAAATGGTAATCGCCAGCAAGGGTCGCTGAAAAAATATTTTTTTCAAATTTCGTTTTTAAGGCTGCGGCACTGCGTAGTTCTGCCTGCGCGAAAAATCCGAAAAATAAAATGATCCACAACTGATAGAACTTTGGCATAAATCCTCTTTGGCTAAATCTTATAAGGTATTGAATCGAAGAATTTAATTCAAGGCAAGGCTTGGACGAAGCTCGGAACGCACAGTGGCTTTATCGGACATTTTTTTTATTAAACCTGAATTATTTTAATTTAAAAGTAGTTCCGATTTTGCAAGGGTCCAAAACTTACAAGCCACACAGGAGTTTTAAGCATGGGCAAATATTTAAATTTCATTACCGGAAAAAAAAGCGTTGAAACAAAGATGATGTTTTCGATTAAATTAACCGCCGATAATCAGAACCTGGTGCTGATTGCGCATATCGCCCCTTACATAAATCTAAACTTAATTGGTATTTGCGGTTGGGATGCCCAATACGGCTGGCAGCCGTTCACCAACACAGGCTTTGAACATTTAAAAAAATATTGTGCGGAATGGATGAATGAAAACCTTCCCATAAAATCAGCCACACTGATGCCGGAATCTTCTGGAAAAATTATCAGCAGACAATTAAATTTACATTTAGAGGCTATGGCGCAAGAAGAGGCCTTAGAAATAGAAAAGCTCTCAAACAAAGGCTTGAGAGCTTTTTAAGCGAAAATTACAGATCAAATGAATGTGTTAATACGCGTCCATTATTTTCATTGAGTGCTTTGATGACAACTTCTGCCAAATCACGTTTTAATTTGATTTGATAAAGAGCTTTCATAGCCTCGACGCCAGATACAATTTTGCCATTTTTTAGACGAACATCAAAAGGCTTATTGTAAGTTTCTAGCAAAGCTGTTGCTTTCAAGCTGTAATCTTGCAAATAGACCGTCACTCTAGGTTTTTGCGAAGTTACTTTTTCAACTTTAAAAGTTTCAGCATCGTTAAACATCTGCGTAATCATATGTCGCAACCAGATATTATAAGTCTGAGTTTTAATCCAAACTTGTTTTTTATTTTTTTTCGCAAGTTCAGGGTTTTGCTCGGCTGTTACGAACTGGATGCCTTGTCGACGAGTATCTTTTTCAACTTTTTCCATATTCAGCAGATCCGTTTCCAAAGTTTCTTGTTCAACAATGACTTTTGGAGTGTTTTGCACGACCGGTGCTGGCACTTTTGCAGCAGCAGGAGGAGCAGGTGCCGCGGCTGGCTTGTTCGAGCTTTTGCTATTGCAAGCAACAACAGCTGCCGTCAGCAACAATGCGCCGGCAAAATATTTAATTTCAGATTTCATTAGGTTACCCCTTTTTAAGATCCAGCCCAATGCTGAATCAGGAAAACCAACTTAAACGATTTCTGTTTATTTTTCAGAAATATCTTATATCATGTATAAATTTTATTGTTACACCCAACAGGGCTGAAAAATCTCGTTCCTAAAACTGATCCCCAATTCTATAATTGATCCTAGTCTCATCGCGAATTGTGACTGTAAATACATAATCCGTCTGATATCCATTGTATGGAGAAAATATTTCAATCACGATCGGTTTACCTTGAAAGGTTGAACTGCATACACGGTCGGTCTTTCCAGATGGGCCTTGTCCCGGCGCCCAGTTGGTTGTGTCCTGAGTTAAACGGATTCGTATGCCTTCATTCGCGCGCCCCTGGGCGTCTCGACCAACAGGAAATACATTGTAGTAAATTCCGGCATCTTTATTTTTTAAAAATCGGTAACCAAATTTCGCATTTTCTTGAATGCATTCATACAAAAGATGATCGGTCCCAACATAAGCGGGTTCAGCGGCAACAGCCTGTGAAGCTTTTGATAAAGTAAACAAAGCGCATATAACAAAAAAATATTTTTTCATTTTGACCTCCTAGATAGGGAAAATTCCCTTTGGTTCTAACTTACTAACCACCCCCATGTGTTTTAGTCAAATTAAATACACTTAG
>JBBQHD010000175.1:0-4458 GCA_038323665.1 Bdellovibrionales bacterium | reverse complement strand
CTAGTTTTAGCAGACAATGATCCAGCACAAGATCCACGTTTTGATTGGGTGGCAAACAGTATTTCTAAAAAATATAAAACCGTTTTATTCGGATTGGATTTTCGGCCCCAGGAAGTCTATGACAGCAAAACCTACGCAATCATGAAATACGATTTCCAATACGATGATTATAAAAGTCTTTTTCAATTGCTGCCCTCGTTAATTCGCTTTGAGCAGGTATCATTTTATAGTTTTTTTATCCCTTTTATTTTATTCGTGCTGCCCTTGCTTTTTTTAAACCGATTCATACTGTCTTTATTTAATTCTAAAAAGGAAGGGTCTTTAGTTTCGTGGTCTCAGAAAAACTACAACAAAATGCGACTGCTATTTTGGTCACTTCTGCGCATAATAAGTATTGCAAACATTTATAAAAAACCTGGGTCCAGTCTTAAGAATTTAAAAGTTGTGTATGCCAATGATTTCGAAACTTTATATTCGGCACTGCAAATTAAAAAAATTACTGGAGCAAAGCTGATTTATGATAACCACGAGTTTTATCCTTATATTTTCCATGACAATCCATTTTGGTTTACCCAGTTTTTACTTTATTTAGAAAAATGCCTTCTTAAAGAAGTGGATGAAATCATTATTGTGAATCCGCCACTTGCAGAGCTTTATCAAAAAAAGTATGGCTTGAAAAAGACCGTTCACTCATTGCCGAACTTTAGTCGATTGCAAGAGCCGCCTTTGCTGATTCCCAAAAAATCGGAAGGCGAAATTATTTTCCTATTTCAAGGTTTATTCGGGGAAGGTCGCGGAATAGATTTATTAATTTATTTTTGGGCTAATTTAAATCTGCCACACTGTAAGCTGCACTTAAGGGGTTTGGACAATTCATATAAAACACAATGTATTGAAAAAGCCCGGGCTTTAAAACTATTGGATAAAACTATTTTTTTTCCAGCTCCTGTTTCTGAACAAAACCTTATTGAAATCGCGAAACAAGCCGACGTGGGAATTATTCCTTACGAGCCCGTAAGCATTAATAATAAGTATTGTTGTCCCAATAAACTTTCCCAGTATATGCAGTCGGGGCTTGCGATTCTTTGCAACGATCTGCCATTTATAAAAGACTGTTTGCTGAAGGGCAACTGCGGTTTGTCCTATGATTCACAAAATGAAAAAAGTTTTTATACAGCTGTACATCTGCTGGCTACAAAACCTGAGCTTTTAAATCAATACAAAAAAAACTCATTACAGGCAGCTAAGGATTATTTTAATTGGTCGACCTGCGAAGCGCTGTTGTTAAAAATAATTTAACCTACGCACTCACTCGACTGGGATTAGTGGTTCATGTCGAATAAAATGGATATGGAATTTTCCCAAAGCCGTTCTGACTTTGCCCAACTTATTTTGTCGCTTTAAAATAGATGTCCAAACCTAAGATAGCATCCAGAGTGCCCAAAAAATTTTTACGCTGGCCCCAGCGTCCAAATCTTGCGGAATAGTCATCAAAGTTTTTCAAAGCAAAATCCATTTGTAAAAACCCGGAATCCTTAAGGGCTCGGCCTAGCATTTTTTTCGAATAAAACTCAGTAAATGGAGCAGCAACACCCTTATCCGAATCATAACATGAGATCTGATCTGATTGGCTATTCAAGCCATCTTTTGTTCCTATGCCAAAATTCTCAGAAATAAAATTGTTCCAAGTTTGTCTCGGCCAGTTTCTCCACTGACGAAAAGAATAACGATTGTAGATCATTCCTGTGATCTGCCCCCCGGGCTTAAGCACCCTGGCGATTTCTTTCAAACAATTTGCCACACTTCCGGTATGGTGAAGGCAGCCGATAGAAACAACATTGTCAAAATAAGCATCAGGAAATGGAATTTTTGCAGCGCTGCCAGTGACCGAATCAATTTTCAAACCAAACAGTCCACAGGACTCTTTATAGAACTCAGTCACGGCAGAAGAAATATCCAATCCCACTGCATTAACTTGTGCGCTTGAAAGGGCTCGACCGACACTACCCATTCCCAAGCCAATCTCTAAGACCCTTTTCCCTCTCAGTGTTTGCGGAGCAATATATGGCAAAAGATAAGGATAATAATCAAAATAGGCTTGATCAAATTTATTCAAACCCTCGCGATTAAACTCCTTAATGCCAAGAGCTTGCCCAAACGAACTTCCGCAAAGAAATGACCAAAACTGTGCATTTTTTTTATCTAATTCAACATCGCTTGCTTTTTTTTCATCTTCGATTGTCATCATCTTACTCCTCGATCGCAATCTTATCTAAACAGCCTTTGAACTATTTAGAGTGCACTGCAATTAGATATTTATTAGCGACAGTGCCTGAATCATTTTTTCTGCAGCATTGCCCGACCCATAAAGGTCCACTTTCCGTCCCTCGGTGCCAATTCTTTTTAAAACTTCGTTGTAAATTTTTTCTGCATCTGTAGGCGGCAGAATATAATTCCATCCTGAATCTACGAGCTCAGTCCACTCGGTCTCGTCTCGTAAAGTCACACAGGGAACCTGGTAAAAGAAAGCTTCCTTTTGCACTCCACCAGAATCTGAGGCAATAAGTGCCGCATTTTTCTCGAGCATGACCATATCTAAATAACCAACAGGGTCGATGATTTTAAGATTATCAGAAAAATTTAGATTGGGATTTTTCTCTAATTTCTTTTTAGTCCTTGGGTGCAAAGGCAAAATAATTTTAATTTCAGAGGACAAACGAGATAAGCCATTGAAAATGGCCATCAATCGATCGACATTATCCGTATTCTCTGCACGATGAATGGTGGCTAAAATATATTTTTTAGGCACCAATGCGTGCTGACTTAGTATGCTTGAGACTTGCTGTGCTTTTTTTCCAAAATAGATTGCAGCATCAAACATAATATCTCCAGTTACCAATACTCTGCGATCTAACGAATGATCCAGAATGCCTTCTAACTTAAGGTTCTGTTCGGCTTGTGCACTTGGAACAAATAACCATTTGGAAAGATGGTCGGTAAGCACACGATTTTGCTCTTCGGGCATTTTTCGAGAATAAGATCTTAAGCCGGCTTCGACATGAGCAATGGGAATATGCAATTTAGATGCTGCCAATGCGCCAGCTAAAGTGGAGTTTGTGTCCCCATAGACCACAACCGCGTCGGGTTTTTCCTGCAAAAGAATTTGCTCGATGGATTCTAACATTCGTCCGGTCATGGCCCCATGCAAGTCCGCTTGAATCTTGAGATTATACTTAGGCTTTTCCATTTCTAAATCGCGAAAAAAATAGCCTGACATATTTTCGTCAAAATGCTGGCCGGTATGAATAAGCACTTCACTAAAGCCCGAATTTTTTTGCACCGTCTTGCTCAGCATCGCGGCCTTAATAAATTGAGGTCTAGCACCTACTATGGTTACTAATTTCATTCGATTCCTTATGAGTTAGGCTTTGCAAAAAATCTTTAATGTGTTGTTTTTTTAATTTATAGGGGCCTTGTACAAATTCGTCTTCAGAACCAAAGAATTTGCGATCCTTATAGGTTTTGCCGGGAATGTGGGTAAACTTAGCTTTTGCAAACTGAGCCAAATTACTTTGCATACAAAAATACTTATTTCTTTCACTGACAAACCCGATCACTTGAGCATTTTCCTGGCAAAAAATCAGGCTGGAAAAGCCTGCGCCGCCTGCCCCTGCGATTACTTTTGCCTCATGGAACAAGGCAACTTGTTCAAGAAAAGAATATCCCTCGGGCTTAATCACTTGAAAACCATTGCTGATAAAAAATTCTCTTATTTCTTTTTGATTGATGACAGCGCGCGCACGGGTGGACGACCGCTCTAAATAAATTTTACTGGACTGCGCGGGGGACTTTATTTTTTGCTCAGCCACAGCTTGTAATGCTCTCGAGCGAATAAGGTCTAAATGCTCATAAGAGACAGCCCCACCCACCCAAAAATCTTGAGTGAAATCATCTGGGTGATAGGTATGCACCGAAGGAATATAGAGCTTTTGGACATGCAAACGCTTGACCATGGGATCCATATAAATAACTTTCCGTTTAGATTTATTGACGCATTCTAATGAGCTATAAAATTGTTTTGGCATATTCGCCTTCACAATAAGAGGTATTTCTATGGGCAGATTTAATTTTTCAACATTTAAAACCTTCGGCAAATACTCTATCAACCAATGATAGTAGTTATCCGTAGCTCGGCCCGAGATCAATATACCGCTTTCGATTTGCTCAAAAGGTTTCATATCGTATTCCATCAGTATCCCTTGTCGGCCCTCAACAGAATATTCGCGGAAATACTGCCATACTCCGGCGGTTAAAGAATATTTTGGATTTGCCGCGGGTTCATATAAAACAAACTGATCACCTTGAACCACCTGAAACGCAGCCACAATATCTGCATTTTCAACTTCTGCGATAAAAGATTCAGGGACTGTAACGGTTCTTAACCGGGGAGCTTCTTCG
>JBBQHD010000174.1:0-4492 GCA_038323665.1 Bdellovibrionales bacterium | reverse complement strand
GATTCTGACTTTGATGCATCATTTTTCTAGCCGTCGCCCAAGTTCCGTCGACGACGAAAATCAGTAAGTTTTTTTGCTTGGGAAAAAGTGCGTTTCGATCTGGTTCTGATAATTCACTGATATTCGTGCTTTGTCCTTTGGGGTATAAAACCACACAGTGATTGTTGGTATCCGCAATCAGTTGATTGATTCGCTGATGTTCGGAATAATTTTGCCCAGCAATAAGTTCGGAATTTTCCAAGCACAAATGCGACATTCTTCCGGTTGCAATCCGCCTGCGCACTTCAATCGGATGAATCAAAATTATAAATTTAATTTTTGGGTCGAATTTTTGCACATATTCACAATAGCAACTAAAGATCGGCTGAACACAGCGCAGGCACAACTTGCGAAATTGCGGCTGCAGCAGGCTTTGGTTTTTTCGGTTCTGCAAATACTCGTTAAGGTTCATCTTTTTTTACAAGCCCGTCCAAGTGATCAAAGACGAAGGACCACAAAACGACGTTGGCTCGCCAGGAAATCCAATCTTGATATTTAGGTCGCAATTGCCAGTGCCCTGCATGATAGATTGGACTTAACACATAATCTTGCGCTTGGCTTGGACGATTTGTTTTTAGGGCCTCGATCAATTTTCGTGAATGTGCTGGATGAACTCGGCTGTCATCTTGGCCACTTAATACTAAAAATTTTGGCGTTGGACCTGTCCCAGCTCCCGCCAGTTCCACCGGGGAAATTGTTTTGAAGAAATTTTTAAATTCTTCTTCCCGAGAATTTCCGTATTCATAGCTCCATCCCATGCCATACTGGGGATTCAGTCTTTCTTTGGCAAAAAGATCCAAAACTCCATTTACGGGAACACTTAGACCAAATAAATCTGGATACAAAAGCGCGGTTGCTCCTGCCGTTAAGCCACCATTGGAACCACCCAGTAGAATTATTTTTTTCGAAGGAATCTGATACTCAGAAGTCAAAAATTTAGAGACCGCCGCCACATCATCAAAAGTAGTTTTCTTATTCAGTTTAACTGCTGCTTCATGCCATTTATCTCCGAACTCATCCCCGCCTCGAACCATGGGCAAAACCAACAAACCCCCGTTTTGCAAATAAGGTTCATAGGTTGGCATATAGCTTGGAAAAAAATAACTGCTGACATTGAAACCACCGTAAACAAAGATAAGCGCCCCGTAGTCTGCGGTTTTAAGTCCCTTTTTTTTAAAAATTTGCACGGGTAATAAAGTTCCATCTGCCGAAGTTGCTTGGGCGACAGTTGATTCTAACTGCAAAGAATCCGAACGCATAAATAATTTTCGTGGGTCCATATTCAAACTATTATTCGCAACGGAATAAGATATTTTCTTAGTCGAACTTAAAATTCCGCTGGCAAATAAATAAAATATGTCCGACGAATTTGATTCTTTCAATGAAGTCGCGCTGTAAAAAGATTCTAGCGCCAAGCTTTGAACTAAAGTTCCCAATTTAGCATCAAATATTTGCAGTTTCTGTTCTGCACCCCAGCGGCTTAAAGTTGCGATGTATTGGTCATTGGCCGCGATCGAAGTAATAATATTTTTGACAGATTCGCGCTGATTAACCAGAATTATTTTTATCTCTAGAACCTTGCGATCTTCTTGCAGTTGGATTGCTAAAACAGATGTTACGTCTTTCTGTCTTTCTTCAAGTAGAAAATACTTGTGATCTTTTTGATACAACAGATTGCTAAAATTAAATTTGCTTTGATCACTTTTTTTCTGATCTAAAGTGAATAAGGTTTCACTGGTCAGTTGATCTAAAACCAGATACTGAGTTTCTGTAGATACTAAACAGGCCCCATAGGAACAATTGTAAATACCGGTGATTTTTGTTTCCTTACTTAGTCCAGACAATAAGGACCAGCGCCATTTTTCGTAAATTCCCTGTTTCAGTGCTGGTGAAAAAAACAATAAATCTTTTCCTATCCATAAAGGCGTCCCATCTGCAGCCGTAAGTTCTGCGACTACTTTAAAATCTTTTAAATTTTGCACTAAAATTAAATTTTGATCGATCGATCCGTTCGGATTAGAATAGGTGGCCACCCATTCTTCATTGGGCGAAACAACAAAACCATTTAAATTATAAGATTTATCTTTTTGCAGATTAAGATTGGAAAATACTTCCTGAGTATTCCCGGAACCACTGGTCAATTCTAAGGCCGTTTTTTGATTAAGACCATAATCTTTTAAACGAAGAACACGGTTGTTTTGCAGCCGAGTTTCCTGAATCAAGGTTGGGCGATTTAAAATCTGTTTGATTTGGCTGCGCATTTTTTCATAGTTTGCGCTGCGAGATAAAATTGCAGTGGTTTGAACTCGGGCCTCGCTTAAATATTTTCGGGTCGCATAGGATTGCGGATCTTCCAGCCAGTCTAGTTTTTCACTCCACAGTTGTTGAGCTTTTGCTGACATCGAAGACAGCACAAGTAATACCAATAAAAACGGACGCATTTTTCCCCCAAGTACTGGTAAGGAAATAACGGAAAAATCTTTTAAACGGTAGTGCCAATTATAACTTGCTGCTTTGCCTTAAGCCCCACGCCGCCAAACGTGGAATTTTTCAACAAACTGCAGGGCCTTCGTTGGAACATGTGCACGGCGCCATTCACCTGCTGTGTATTTAGTGGCTTCGGCAAAAGTCGGATAGGTGTGAATGGTGCTTAATATCTTTTGCATGCCCAATTTCCAGCGCATCGCCAAGACAAATTCTGCGATTAAATCCCCTGCTCGCGCACCCACAATGGTTGCACCAATAATTTGATCTGAACCTCGTGGTGTTAACACCTGCACGAATCCATAATCGGCCGATTCTGTGATCGCGCGATCAAGATCATCCATATGGTAAATGGTTTTTTCGAAATCGATTTTTTTTGCAATGGCTTCGGCTTCGCTTAAACCCACTCGTGCAACTTCGGGATCTGTATAAGTGCACCAAGGGATAACGCGTTCATCGACCGCATAATTTCTAAATGGATCAAACAGCGCATTGACTGCGGCATACCAGGCTTGGTGGGCGGCAGTGTGAGTGAACTGCCAGGGACCGGCGACGTCTCCGACCGCGAAAATATTGGGAATATTGGTGCGCAGGAATTGATCGTGTTCGATCGTGCCCCGTGGGGAAATCTCGATTCCCAATTCTTCTAAACCAAAACCTTTTACATTTGCGACTCGGCCAAGGGCTACAATAATTTGATCAAAGGGGATTTCAACTGTGGCTCCATTTTTTAGGCACTTTAAAATTTTTCCCCCACCGGATTGAGTGACTTCTTTTGCTTCGCAGGAAGTTTGAACTTTGATGCCTTCTTTTTCAAAAGTTTTATGCATCAATTCTGAAACACTTTTATCTTCGCGAGGTAATATTCGATCGCCTTTTTCTACCAAAGTAACTTCAGATCCGATGCGCGCAAAGGCTTGTGCCATTTCACTTCCGATGGGTCCGCCCCCCAATACAACTAAGCGTTTCGGAAGCTCTTTGATATTCCACATAATATCTGAATTCAAAGCTCCACATTCTTTAAGACCCGGAATATTTGGCATCAAGGGTCTTGCGCCAGTGGCCACGATAATTGCTTTTGTCGTTAAGATTTTTCCATTTACTTCGACTTCGAAGGGCGATTTTATTTTTGCTTCGCCTTGGATGCATTCCACACCCAATTTGCTGTAACGCTCGACCGAGTCATGGGGTTCAATTTTCGCAATGACTTTATGAACACGTTCCATCACTTCGGCAAAAGAAAATTCACAACTGGCTTTGTTGACACCATAAGCTTTGGAATTTTTCATATCGTGCATCAAGTGCGCAGTTCGAATCAGCGCCTTGCTGGGCACACAACCTGTGTTCAAACAATCGCCGCCCATTTTGTGTTTTTCAATCAAGGCAACTTTGGCTTTGGTCGCCGCTGCAATATAAGCAGAAACTAAGCCGCCTGCGCCAGCACCGATCACCACCATATTGTAATCATATTTTTTGGGGCGTTTGTATTTGGCAAATGCACGAGATTTTTTAAACTGAGCAATAAAAAATTTAGCTATATAAGGAAAAATTCCCAGCAAAGCCAAAGAAAGTAAAACCGGTCCCGAGACAAGACCACGCATCGAAGTGATTTGCGAAAGTTGTGTCCCCGCATTGACGTAAATAATCGTGCCGGGGATCATTCCCAACTGACTGACCCAAAAATATTTTAACACCGGCATCGAAGTTAAACCCATAATTGCGTTGATCACAAAAAATGGAAAAATCGGAATCAATCTTAACGTAAATAAATACGAAGCGCCTTCTTTGTTAATACCTGCATTTATTTTCTCGAAAAAATTCTGATATTTTTTCTGCAAACCATCTCGCAAAACATAGCGCGCGCCCAGCATTGCAAAGGTCGCACCCAAAGTGCTGGCGAAAGAGACTAAAACTGTTCCCCAGACGACTCCGAAAATGGCTCCGGCGGCTAAGGTCAACACGGCAGCAC
>JBBQHD010000173.1:0-4547 GCA_038323665.1 Bdellovibrionales bacterium | reverse complement strand
AAGTTTTTTTGTTTATTATTTTTCTAATTAAAAACTTATAGAGTCTTATTCCGCGGACGCGCGTCCATGCGCTCTGGGCAAAAATTTTTCGCCAGTAGGCGAAAAAGCGCATCCTGCTTTTTTGAGCCGCTGCATAAGACTCTATAAGTTTTTAATTAGAAAAATAATAAACAAAAAAACTTTAAAAAGAGCTGATTAAAAATAAAATACTGGCAAGACAAAAGGGAAATAGGTTTGGGAAGGCGATGTTTTTCTTTGCCATTCGGCCCTTTGGAGTTCTTATTTTTCCTTTTTTATTTAAATTGGTTTTGGATCGGCTATGCCTAGTGCTATTAAGATTTTTGGTAATTTGTTGGGCATGTTGATTCCTGGTAGGCGGGGGATTGGGTGGGTTAGGCCTGCGTTGAGGGCTTCGATGCTCATGACGGCGCAGTTATAGATGAAAATTTGAAATGGTCGGCTGCCTTGGGTTGTAGTTACTTCTTTGTTTAGAAAGGTTAGAATCTTTTGTCTTTCATTGGGCTTTAATTTTATTCGGTAAGATTTAGTTTCACGGTTTTCATTTGCATAAGTTTTTACGAAAGAATCAAATTTGTCTTGTTCGACAAATGATGGCAGATGTTGGGCAAAGCCCAGCGCCCTTAAAGCCGTTGGGATTAACGGCAATCCGTCGGGGGTTTTTCCGTAAAACGTGATCACGGGGTCTTGATTTGTCGGAATCCCATTTAAACTTAAACGAATCGCGGCGTGCCCGCGCAAAGATTCGATGTTTTTTCCTGGCGCTGCGATTAATAGTGAAATGTGCCAGTTTCTGTTTGGATTAAATATCTTTACTGCGCTGAAGGCCGAAGAACTTGCCAGTAAAATTATCAGGATATACTTGAACATTTCCCCTCCAAATTTTAAAAACTTCTGCTTGCTTTGATTGGAGCTTAAGTAGTTGAGTTGTTTAATTTCGTCAATCGATTGTCGATGACCATGTAAAGATTAGGCGTCTATTTGGATGACTCGTGAAGTTTCAGTATCGAGAACGCTAATTCAAAAAGCCCAACAAATCTTGCAATTGTGTTTGCATTTCAAAACGCGAAACTTTGTCCCCCAAGATTTCTTCAACACTCGTCATCACGGAATTTTTCAGACCGCAGGGGTGAATGCCGGAAAAAGCTTGTGGGTCTTGATCGATATTCAGCGCCAAGCCGTGATAGGTGATCCAGTTTTTTATTGCTACACCGATCGAAGCGATTTTGCGTTCGCCGACCCAAACACCGGTTTCGTCGGGGCCGGGTTGCGCAGGACCGCGGGCGGGGATGTCTAATTTTTGTAAAAGCTGAACGCAGATATTTTCCAGCCAGCGTAAATACGCATGCACGTCTTGTTTGCGAATGTCCTTGCGGTCCTTGCGAAGATTTAACATTGGATACAATACCAACTGACTGGGGCCGTGATAGGTGGCTCGGCCGCCACGGTTGGTTTCGACCACTTCACCGCCCCAGGAAAATAAATCGGCGTCTTGGGTTGCGCGGCCTTTGGTCACCACCGGCGGATGCGTGCAGAACACAAAGCATTCGGATTTTTTTCCTGCGAAAATATCTTGGACATAATCAATTTGTTTTTGCATGGCCACCGCGTAAGGAATCAATCCCCAGTCCTCGAAAATGATCGAGTTTTCCTGTCGCTGTTCCAAAATTTATTTTCGTTTCATTTGAAAAATATGAATCGCATGTCCCAGTGTTGCTTCGGCGGCTTCCATCAGTGTTTCGCCCAAGGTTGGATGGGGATGAATGGTCAGCGCCAGATCTTCCAATCTTGCACCCATTTCAATGGCCAGTACTGCTTCGGAAATTAAATTGGAAGCTTCGGGTCCAACGATGTGCACACCCAATAAAACATTGTCAGAAGCGCGCGCGATCATTTTTACAAAACCATCGGTTTCCAACATGGAAACTGCGCGACCATTGGCTGCGAAGGGAAATTTTCCAGTTTTGATTTCAAAACCTTTTGCCTTGGCTTCTTCTTCGGTCATTCCAGCCGAGGCAATTTCGGGATCTGTGAACACAACCGCGGGAACTGTTTTTACATCGTAAGCGCGTTTGTGTCCCGCGATCACTTCGGCCACCAGAATTCCTTCATGACTGGCTTTGTGGGCCAGCATTGGCTGACCAGCAATATCGCCAATGGCGTAAATATTTGCTGTGGATGTTTTTCTTTGCAAGTCGACTTCGATAAAACCTTGGGCGCCAATTTTCACAGCGGCTGCTTGCAAATTCAGACGATCGGAATTGGGTTTGCGGCCGACGGTGACCAAAATCTGATCGCATTCAATTTTTTCTTCTTTGCCACCGCGTTCGACGGTGACTTCATAACCTGAACCAGATTTTTTCTGAGATTTCGCTTTGGTTTCATACAAAAATTTAATTCCATTTTTAGCTGCCTTGCGTGCGACAACTTGGGCGCATTCGGGGTCGGTGACTCCGAACAAAATAGATTTTTGTGCTTCGACGACGGTGACCTCAGATCCTAATTTTTTTAAATAAGAAGAAATTTCCAAACCGATATAGCCGCCACCGATGGTGACCAGATGTTTTGGAACTTTGTCCATCGCCAGGGCGCCGGTGGAACTCATTATGCCTTTTTCATCAAAAGCAAATCCCGGGATTTCAATCGGACGAGATCCTGCTGCAATAATAAAATTTTTGGCTTGGATTTTTTCTTTTGCACCTTTGCTGTCGGTCACTTCGATTTCTTTTCCCGAAATAAATTTGGCTTCGCCCGCATGCACGGTGATTTGATTGCTTTTCAGTAAACCTGCAACCCCGGTCGACATTCTGTCGCAGACGGATTGTTTCCAGGAAACCAATTTTTTCATATCCACAGAAATTCCCGAAACCTGCAATCCCATGGTGGGGAATTCATGTTGAGCGCGGTGCAACTGATGGGCCGCCGTGATCATGGCTTTCGAAGGAATGCAGCCGACATTTAAACAAACTCCGCCTAATAAATCTTTTTCCATCACTGCGGTTTTTAATCCCAATTGTGCGCAGCGAATGGCGGCAACATACCCACCGGGGCCTGAACCAATGACGACAACATCATACGAGCTCATACCAATTCCACCATTAATCGGCCGGGTTTTTCAATGCGGGCCAGAAATGATTTTAAAAATCTGGCAGCCACTGCTCCGTCGATCAAACGGTGATCGCATGTGATGGTGTAATTCATAAAACTTTTATTTTTCAGTTCACCATTTTTTAAAACCGGTCGTTCTTGGATTTTATACATTCCCAAAATGGCGACTTCCGGATGATTGATCACCGGTGTTGCATATGCTCCGCCGACTGAGCCGATATTCGTAACAGTAATCGTAGCACCTTTCATTTCGGCTGCAGTTAATTTATTGTCGCGGGCTTTTTGTGACAGCATCGTAATTTCCTGCGCAATTTGGATAATGCTTTTGTGATCGGCATCTTTGATCACTGGCACCACCAAACCTTGGGGAGTATCGGCGGCAAAACCAATATTGAAATATTTTTTGTAAACAATTTCCGAAGCCGCATCGTCAATGGACGCATTCATCTGCGGAAATTCCCGAATGGTGGCAATCAAAGCTTTCATCACAAAGGGTAAGTAAGTGATTTTGACTCCTGTTTTTTCCATATCGACTTTTAAGGATTCGCGGATTTGCACAAGTTCAGTCACATCCACATCATCCATCAAGGTAAAATGCGGAATAATGGCTTTGGCTCGTTGTAAATTTTCAGCAATTTTTTTGCGGATTCCCAAAAGCTGAACGCGTTCTTCCACGCCAGCATTGTTGGATTTAAAACTAAATGCTGGAACGCTTGACGGCGCGCCGGCCGCAGCAGTCGGGCTGCCGCCGCCATTGGCTGCACCCAAAATATCTTCGCGAGTCACTCGGCCCGCAAGTCCAGTTCCGGGAACATTATTGATATCGACATTCATTTCGCGAGCTAATCTGCGAGAATAAGGCGTTGCCAAAACATTGCTGTCCACAGCGTTCATCGCGGCTGCAGATTTCTGAATTGCTTCGGAAACTTGTGCCGTCGGTTTCGCAGCAGCAGGGATTGCAGAAGTCGCAGCGGGTTTCGCAGTCTCGGCAGCTTTCGCAGGCGCAGCGGCCACAGCAGTGCTGGCGCCGGCTTCCAATGTGACCAGCACACTTCCCACCGCCACAACATTGCCGGGTTTAAATTTCAACTCGACAATTTTTCCAGCAATCGGGGTTGGAACTTCGACCGTTGCTTTGTCGGTCATCAATTCTACAATGGTCTGATCGATTTTAACGACATCGCCTGGTTTGACCAACCATTTAACCAATTCACCTTCGGTAACACCTTCGCCTAATTCGGGAAGTTTAACTTCTGTTGCCATTTATTTCACCTCAATATTTTCAGCTGCTGTTGCGTAAACTGAATTTTGTTTATCTCGTTGTTCGATTAAACCCTTCATAAAAAATTCACCGGCACGGTAAGAACTGCGCACCAAGGGACCCGAAGCCACATATAAAAATCCTAATTTCATCGCCTCGT
>JBBQHD010000172.1:0-4635 GCA_038323665.1 Bdellovibrionales bacterium | reverse complement strand
CCCCATGCGCAGTCAGTGCTGTGATCTGAGTTGGAACAGCGCCGGTTTCACTTTCAATTTGGCGAATAACCCGCGCAGCTTCATATCCATCCATTACAGGCATTTGCATATCCAATAAAATAAAATCAAACTTGCTCTGCTTAAATAAATTTACACATTCCGCGCCATTTGAAGCTTCGACAATTTCGAAATTTAAATTTTCCAAGAAAAGCCTAATAATGAATCGATTGTCTTCAGAATCGTCGACCACCATAATTTTTTTCGGGCGATTGGCATTTGCGATCAGATTCGAAGCCCCAATTATTTTTTTTTCTACAGGGATTAAGTCACTTTTTTCTGGATACGGCAAAGGCAAATCTACTGTAAACACCGAACCTTTGCCATATTCCGATTGCAAATAAATTTGGCCCTGCATTTTTTCACATAAATTTCTACAGATGGATAAGCCTAAACCTGCGCCACCATATTTGCGCGAAAAAGAAACGTCTGACTGGGTAAAACTTCTGAAGATTTTATGCTGATCTTCCGGTTGAATACCGACCCCGGTATCCTGAATTTCAAAAATCACCGAGTTTTCGCCTTCGCGGATTAATAGTTTTACAAACCCGGAATCTGTGAATTTAAGCGAATTTCCTACCAAATTTACAAGAATCTGCCGAACTCTCAGCGGATCCCCAATGCGAATTGGGCGAATTAAATTTTCTGCTTCGATAATTAATTTCAAACCTTTTTCTTTGGCTCTTGTCGTAAACAAATTGCGGATGAATTCCAAACTTGCATGTAAATCAAAGGGAATATTTTCAAGTTCCAGTTCACCTAACTCGACTCGAGAAATATCAATGATATCATTGACCAAACCCAACAAATGCTGCCCCGAACTTTGAAACAGCTTTAAATACTTTTGTTGAACCGAATCCAACGGCGTGGCATTGAGCAATTCAGAAGTTCCCAGAATAACATTCAACGGGGTGCGAATTTCGTGGCTCATATTTGCTAAAAACTGCGATTTTGTGTAATTCGCTGATTCCGCATCAATACGTGCTTGATGGGCTTCCTCTTTGGCTGCCACTAAATCTTGTGTGCGAGCGAAAACTTCTCTTTCAACATCCATCACACGTTTGCGACCGGCATAAAATAATACGGATATTAATCCGATAATGGACAAAAGTCCCAACAGCGCCGTACCCTGCGGCAGCAACAGTGCATTTGTCATAAACCGGCGATTCGGAAAAATCGCCATATCGAAATTGGTTCCAAAAAATTTTAATCGTTGTGAAACACTTACTTCATTGAAAAAGTTTCGATTTGAATTTTTAACCAAAATCGATCCATCAATGTTTTTCAGTAAAACGACTACGGAATCGAAATTGCTGTGCAAAAAAACTTTTTCAAATAAGGGTTTAATTTCAAACTGAATCAGCGTATATCCAAATATATTTCCCAGTTTTACAACCGGAGAAAAATATTGGCTGGTCAGCTGTGTCGACACTGAGTTCGGCGCAATACTTTCAAAAGTAAAATAGCCTCGTTCTTTTAGACGAAATTGAGCTTCGCGGTCCAAAGCAAATTGTGCCGCCTGACCTCGTAAAAATTTACCTTGATTGAAAGCCCAAAGAATTTTCTTATCAATGCTTAAAAAATATATAGATCGAATCGGCGCGGACTTTAATTGCAGTTTACTTAAAAAAATGGGAATTTCTTTTTCCTGATTCTTTAAAGTGCCCAAATAATTCACGATCATGGACAAAATTTGTGTTTGATCTTCGGCATCGGACTGCAGCTGAAATCGCAGGGATGAAATCTTATTTTCCATTTCGTTGACAGTGCTGCGGTAAATAGCGCGTTCTATCATTATCATTGAAAACGCAACAAAGACCGCTCCTAACCCAGCAACTAAAATGGATGGTTTCAGTAAATGCCATCGGCGATGAATCTGTGGCCAACATAGAAAAACCAATAGGCCACAAAAAAGATTCATTAATAATACATTGCCGGGTTCAGTTCTACTAAAACTATAGGCTCCGAAACCATTTTCTGGCTTAAATAAAGAATAAACAATTCCAAATGTAAAATAGCAACTGACCATTAAAGCATAAAAAGTAAGAAACAGTGGAATGCTATTTTTTTTAAACTTAATGATGTCATGTATAAGAAAAATTAAGAAAAAGATCCCGCCAGCGATTACTAGATTTAATGAGAAAGATCTAAATTCTTGAATTGCAGCAGAAGATAACAAAGTCTGTAAAAAAGCATCGATGCGAGAACCAAAAAAACTGCTTAACGAAAGAACTTTCAAAACCATAATGTTTAAAAATAAAAAACAGATAATACGATTTACCCACGGCCAGTGCCTTAAAATAAGGGCAGCGAAAAACCCAAGTAAGCTTAATTGAAAAAATAAATTATGGGAAAAAAGACTCGACGTAGAACCCTTCCATAGCACCCACAAGGGCACTGCTATGGTTACCGTCAAAAAGATTATTGGAATGCGGTAGAAAAATATTTTGTTAAGCACACTTTATAATTATACTTAATGGTTCTGTGTCTGGGCTTGGTTGATCAACGAATTCAACTCCGTTGCCAGCTGCATGCAAAATTCTGGATTTTTTTGCATGGAAGCTTCTTCCAGTTTCCTACCCAGTGTTTCCATCTCGATAAAACCGAAGGGTCGGCATACGCCTTTTAAGATGTGCCCTAGACGAGCAATTTTTTCAAAATCGGCTTCTGCAATTGCAGTTTTCAATTGATTCACATCAGCTAAGCGATTTTCCAAAAACTTAGGAACATAGTTTTGTAGTGCATCGGCAATAGTCATGGGTCCTCCCCGGTTAAGCTTCCATTAAGCCTTAATCGAGGCAATTCGTCATGTCGAGTTATTCCCACTTTCAGTTAAGAAAACTTCACACAAACGATTTATTCTTAATTTTTTCCAGGATAATTTTTTCAGTGCGAATAGGATCGTTAGGATCAACTGAAAAGTAGGACTGTTGCTCGCAACGAATTTTTTCCTTTTGCAGCCATCGTAAAATTTCAGCTAGACCTTTGTTCTTTTTATCCAAGAAAAAGGGATCGTTTTCCAAAGCATCTTTGGCTTTTTTCAAAGCTCTGGCCTCGACTGGATCTGATTCCTTAACACTGTAAAAAGGTAAATTATAACGTTTTACATCATCGGGCAATACGCCCAAAAATTTTACTTCCGGGGCAGAAAAATCAGCGTTGCGAATTAGCGATGCTGCGGATCCTGCTTTTAGTGTCCGAAAGATATTTTGCAAAGTATAGGCGTCTAAATCCCCGAAAAAATAAATCGGAACACTTAGTTCATCTTGAATTAATTTACACCAACCACGCACACCATTCGAAGGCACACCCTGAGCACCAATTAATATCGTATTATTGCGTTTGGTAAATCCCATTGTGTGCAAAGTATTCGCGGTACCTTCTGATTCGATAACAAGAGCAAAATCCACTTTCTTTTTCACTTTTAATTTCAAGGATTGCGGTTTGTTCTTGGGCATATACGGAGATGTTCCCAGCGTTGATAAATCAATGCGGGCTTTTTCGCCGTCGGGCATAACTTCTTCGACGATCAGTTGATTCGAGTAGGTTTGACCACCGCGATCGTTGGCAAAACAATTTAATTCTTCTCGGTAAACTTGCAACATATCGCCGATAAAATCGATGATCGAATCTGATTCGGGTTGATCATCAAAATCCAAAGGTCTATAGCGTTTGTCTCCGCGAATTAAACCTTTGCAGATATAATACAGCTCCCTTTTGGTGTTGACGGCGCCGATATCTAGGTTGCGAATCATAATTTCCAGCATAAACACAACGCGCGCTAATTTTTGCACCGAACTAACATTCAGTTCGGTGCGCACCATTTTTTTTCCAGGAGTTAAAAACCCTACTTTGGAATCGTAAAAAGAATTGTCCAAACTGGTTTTAACTGCTTCCAAATAGGGTCGCTTGGAATTTTCTAAATCTTTCAACATTCGATCGGCCATTTGCTTGGCCTCGTTGGGAATATTGATTTTCGAATCGCGAATTCTTAACAGTCCTTTAGTCGGAGTCGCCATTTATTCAACCGCCTGTGTCTTTTTATTGTGTTCAGCTAATTTTTCCGATGCCTTATCTAATTCAGTTTGAGCATCGCGTGAATCTCGGCCCAAAATTTTTCTTAAGCCTTCTTCTGCCTTGGCTACTCGCGATTTCGGAGCATTGGCCAAAACTGCTAACTTTTCTACTAAAATTGGACCGAACTGTTCAATATGCTGCAGTTTTCTTTCCAAATCAGCTTCACGAAATTCCTTTTTAATATGTCTGGATAATCTTTGTCCCGCCTGAATCAAAGCCAAGCGAATTTCGGTCAGCAATTCTTCCGAGGAATCGATGGTTTCTTTCGAAGCATTCTTAAACTTAATAAACGGAGAAACCACCGACACTGCAAAAACATAGGGTCCCAATGGCAAAGAATCTTTGGGCTGCGCAATTCCGTAGGCCTTCCAGTTTACTGATTCGATCGCGCCCGTAATTGCACAACCTGATTTATCGAATTGCAGCGGAACTCGGTTGGCAAATCTTAATAATTGAATCGGAGAATCCGTATCACCAATCGTAGTCTTAAACCGGGCCAAC
>JBBQHD010000171.1:0-4637 GCA_038323665.1 Bdellovibrionales bacterium | reverse complement strand
GTCACCGATGCAGGGATGGCGTTTGATGGTTTCAAAAGTTTTCGCGCCCAAGGTGACGTTGTGATAAATCACGCAGTCGTTGCCGATTTCTGCGGTTTCGCCGATGACGATGCCGAAACCATGATCGATGAATAAACGTTTGCCAATTTTTGCACCCGGGTGAATTTCAATTCCGGTTAGAAATCTGGAAATTTCTGAAACTAAACGTGCAATAAAAAATAAATTTATTTGGTAAAAACCATGCGCCAATCGGTGCAGTAAAATTGCCTTGGGGCCCGGATACAGCAACGCGATTTCTAAATAACTGCGGGCCGCGGGATCGTATTTTTTGTAGGTTTTTAAAAAATTTAACACTTATAACTCCGAAAAATCGTCCAGCAAAAAGGCACGGCCCAGATTTTCATTCATCCGCGACCAACCGGAACTTAAGTGTGTCATGTTTTCGCGCTCAGCAGAAATAAATCCGTGGATCTGACTGACCTTCGAATCAAATTCGTCCATCATTGCCACCACGACGGCTTCTAAAAACTGCGGCAACTTGGGCGAACCATATTCTAATTTTCCGTGATGACCTAAAATAATGTGTTTTAAAAGATCTTTCAATTCCAACGGAAATTCAGGAATTTCTGCGACTTTTTTATCTAGGTATTCGCAGATTAAAATCATATGGCCAATCAAACGACCGCGATCGGTGTATTGCGTGCCCTGGTCCCATTGCAATTCCCAAATTTTTCCTAGGTCATGATATATAGCTCCGAAAATTAAAAAATCGCGTTTTAAAAATGGATAAATTTCTGACATCGCATTCATCAATTTCAATAAAGATTGAATGTGTTCAATCAATCCACCAATCCAAGCATGATGAATGGTTTTTGCAGCTGGTGCTCGCAGCAACAAAGGCTTAATCGCCTCGTCTTGCAAAGTGCTGATCAGTAATTCTTGAATATAGGGATTGTTCACACTTTGCGCTTGGGCCAAGACATAATCAAAAACGCTGTCGGATTGAACCCGACTTTTCGGCATCAAGGCGATGACTTGTTCGGAATCCAAATCGGTCTTGATTAAATTTTGTAAAATAAATTGTTTGCGACTTTGAAATACCTGCACATTGCCGCGGACCTTTAAACAATCACCGGTTTGAAATTCCTGGGATTTTTGATCGGCCAGATCCCACAATCGACTGTCGATGGCGCCAGTGGAATCACCCAACTGAATGCTTAAAAAAGATTTGCCGTTTTTACCGACCCCAAGGATTTTTTCGCGCACGAAATAAACACCCTCGATTTGATCGTGTTCTTGAAACTCACTGATTTTTTTTTGATTCACGGTGATCCTCGCATGCCTGATCTTGGTATCTCTGATCCTTGACTTTGAGCAATGTTAAAAATGGAATTTTTCCAACTTTGACCAAAAAAATGAATTCCCCGCCCACAACATACATATGGCGGCCCTGAGTGGTGTTTACCAACAAGCCGGCATCATTTTTTTTGAAAAATCTTTCATCCAGTTTCACAAACTGATTGCATCCAAGGCCCCAATCCTCGCCATCGATCTTGGTTTTGGGGTAACGGCTGACAAACCAAGCATGCATGACTTCGATGCTTTCGCCTTCTTTTTCCTGCACATTGAAATCAATTTTAAACAAAAAGCTGCCAGTCCGATGCCCCATATAATTAGCCAAATCCACAGTCCCACCACCATTGGGCAGTTGAATCGCCAAATCTGGGGCATTCAACAAGCCCTTAGTTTTCTCGGTCAAAAGCAGTTTCAACTGAAAACTTTGAAAGCCCTCTTTGATCTTATTCTTTTCAAGTTCGTCATTCAAAACATCAGCAATAGCCCGAGGAAAAAAAACCTCAGCTCCCCGATCCCGAATCAAAACCGATTCAGCAACAGCAAGGGAAGAAAACCCAAACCCACTCACCAAGCAAAAAGCCCAAGTGCCCAAGACAAAACCTCGGTAATCAATGAAAGCAAAACGCAGATTTTCTTTGCAAATGCCGAAGCCTCTATGCTTCGGCCAGAAAAAGTTTTGCGCACTTAGCGCGTTTAAAAAACGGTTGGGCCGCTCTGGGGTAAATACTCTTTCAAACCTCCGCGGGGCCCGGATGGCCCCCGACAGCCCGAGGAAAAAAAAACTACCACCCACTGATGAAGTGCAGGAGCGGCGAGGCAGGAGGCCGTGTTTGAAAAGTATTTGCCCCAGAGCGGCCCAGCCGTTTTTTAAACGCGTTAAGTGCGCAAAACTTTTCCTGGCGGCGGGAAAGAAGAATCGAACTTTTGCAATGGAAGTCCCAAGTGCAGCGATCATAAATTTGTCTCCCATTTTTCGCGGATCTCAATCAACTGCAAATCATCCGGGGACCTTTGCAATCCCTGTCGAATGTATTCCAAGGCCGCTTTCGAATTCCCCCGACTAAGCTGAATTTCTGCCAAACCTGCTTTGGCTTTGGGAATTTGATATTCATCCAGGGCCAAGAAATTTTTCTGCGCGCATTCGAAATTGTTTTGTTCTAAACATAAATCACCCAGCAGCAATAAAGATTCTGGGTTCTGAAAAGTGATCTCATGATTTTTTTCGCTTTCTTTTAAAATTGATAAGGCTTCGACTTTTTTTCCGGTCAAAGTTAGATAAACTAAAAATCCATATTTGATGGTTTCATTTTGTGGCTGTTCTGCAATCGCAGTGACTGCGAAATTTTTGGCTTCGTTGTCGCGATTGAATCCCAAGTAACACAAAGACTTGGCCATGCCTTTCAGACCAGAATTCGCTTTGAATTCCCCCATTTTATCGCACAAAGCTTGAAAAGCACTGCCGTCAAAAAAGGCCCAGTCCAAACCGATTTCCTTTACCAATTTATTGGATGCGCGCGGTTGATTTTTAATAAATCGAGTCAAAGATTTTTCAATACTTTCGCTGTCGGTCGAATCGGAAATGGTGGAAATTTCTAAAAGATCAAATTCAAAGCTCCAAGGAAATGCCTGTTTTCGCAATTGATCCAGTTCTGCAATAAATTGTGTGGCTTCGACTTGATGTAAAATCCATTTCGAGTAAGCCCTGCCCAAAGTAATCAGTGGATGACTGCCAGAAATTTTTTCTGCTTGTGCAAATTTTTCCAATGCCTCTTGCGCACGACCCTTGCGCAGACTCAGCAAAGCCAAATTAATCCAAGCCCGTTTATCGCGGGACTGTTGATTGGCCGCCTGCAGATAAATTTTTTCAGCTATATCCAAATTCGCATTTTGCAAATTGATCAAAGCTAAAACCAAACCCGATTCCAAGGATCCGTATTTAGTCCATTGCGGTTCAATGACTTGCGGAACTAATTGAATCTGATTTTCATTCAGCGCCAATAACGGAGCCATTGAATTCAATAATTCCGTATCCGTCTTTTCATCTGGCGAAAGTTTTTTATAAGTTTCCAAAGATTTTTCGTATAAACCCAAAGCCTTCCAGCGTAAAATCTGACTTTTTACTTTGGCAAATTCCTTTTGTTGTTTTTGATTGTTCAACCAGGACTGCAGATAAAACCCTGCGCCTAAAACAACCATCGCAATCAATAGAAATTTAAATATAGGAACTTTTTGTTTTTCTAACGAATAAACTCCGCCAGATAATTTTCCCCGACCTACCACAGTGGCTTGAATATCTTTTAAATCACTTTGCAAAATTGTTTGTGGTTCGTCTGAATCATCTGGATCTTCGCTTGGGGGATTTTTTTGTTCTGTGTCGGTGCGGGTAAAACTGGCCAAAGTTGCCGTGCTGGTAAATTCCATTTTCTTTTGGCTAAGCAGTTCCATCAGCTCGGGATGTTGACGAATCAATAGCCAACGCGATCCAGGCTGTTTGGCTTCATCCAAGGGCGATAATTGCTGAGCCAAAATTTGCGCAATGATTTCTTCAGCGGAACAAGGGCCCAAAATTTTGGCGCCACATTTTACTAACCATAAAGGTTTAGAATGTTGATCCACCAAGGTCCCCTTTTAATGACGGAAATGTCTTCGTCCTGTCATTATTAAGTTCACACCTAATTCTTGGCTGCGAGCAATCACTTCTTGATCTTTTACAGACCCCCCGGGCTGTAAGACCCAACGAATGCCAACTTTGGCAGCTTCGGCAATGGAATCTGCAAAGGGAAAAAATCCATCACTGGCCAAAATCAGCTCGGCCGGATTTTGTTTGGGATGATGCTGCTGCCATCTTTCGATCGCATGTTTAACCGCATCGATGCGATTGACTTGCCCCATACCTAAACCCCGCGTTTGTCCGTCAGAGATTAAAGCAATCGAGTTTGATTTCAATTGGCTGCAGACTTTTTCTGCAAACAACAGATCCTGCAGTTGAGCTGAGTTGGGTTTGTCACCGTAGATTTTCCATTGATTTAAAGCGGCCACACCATCTGCGACAAAATCCCGGTCGATGGCTTGTTTTAAAAATCCGCCGGTGATCGAGCGAATCTCAAAGGCATCTTGAACCGAAGTCAGTTCTGGCCATTCTAATAAACGCAAATTCTTCTTCGCAGAAAGAATTTTCACCGCTGCTTCGGTAAATTTAGGGGCCAACACACATTCCAAAAATACTTCTGATAAACTATTGGCTTCGGCCACATTAATTTTTTGATTGGTTACGACAATAC
>JBBQHD010000170.1:0-4676 GCA_038323665.1 Bdellovibrionales bacterium | reverse complement strand
ACGCCCTATTGGCTTTGGCACTTTAATTGTAAATTTTAAATTAATCTAATTCTGATTTATATTTTAATACCCTTGGCTTGCGGAATTATACTTAGTTAGCGCCGTTTGCCTTCAGGAATGCGGCAATATCGACGTCTGGGGCAACCAATACTCCGTTTCCTGGTCGTGGGGTTTTTAATTCTTCTAAGTTGAAATTGGTTTTGTCATCGTATTTTCGTTCGATTTGATTTCGTAGATATTGTTCATTGGCGAACCACTGACGTTTTTCTTCCGAGTCTTTGCAACTTGCCAATTCCTGCGCGTCCGCGGCGCCCCAACGCAGTTCTGCGCAATGATATGGGTCGAAGGATAATTTAAACAATCGTTGTCTAATATTTTCTAAATTTAAAGTTTTTTGGCTTCCATCTGATTTTGTATACTGAACTGTGCAGGCCGCAGAAATCTCTTGATAAGTTTGCAGCAGATCCGCTGCCAAATTTTTTCCTTGGTAAACTAAAATTGGGTCATGTTCACTGATCAATTTAAAATATTTTTCTGATTGTTCCAGTAAATCCCGAAAGACTACTTTTAAACGAGCATCGCGCGAAGGCGTCGAATAGGTTTCCCATTCTCCGCTGGTGCCGTAGATATTTTCTGGCAATCGTTCGGGGTGGGATTTGCGATCTACATTCGATTTTCGCGCGTCTTCGACGGACATCACGCGGTCTTGGGCATCCACGCAGATCTGTTTGACCGATGCCAAAAATTCTTGAACTGGACGAATGCGCATTTCGCCAACTGATAGTCTGGCGCGAACAAAATCATAGTATTCGACTTTTTTGCCATTTAATTCATAGATAGCTTCGGTCCAGTTTTTAATTTTTTCAGGATAAAGTCCGAAATACTGCACCACACTTAAATCTGGTAAATCTTTATTTCTGGTGGGCATAATTTTTCCGCCCACAAAATTTCCCTCTGAGTCTTGACTTGCGTCTACTAAAAAAGTGGGACGCCAATTTTTAAAACCTGCTCCTTGGCCGGGATGCGACCGAATAAATTTTTTGCCAAAAAAACCCGAGGTCAAAGAATTATCTGGATGTGCATCCATATACAAAACGCGACCGTCTGTTGTTACCTCGTAAACAATGGCAACATGCCCGTTGGGATCATAAATGGTGGTGCCGGGTTTAATAGTAATGCGATTTAAATCATCCGCATAAAAATCCGTAAATAATCGAGCATCATCCAAAGAATAATGGGTGCGAAAGTTTGCCGAACTGACATCACTGCTTAAATCACTTTGCAAAACCTTAAGCGCATCGGGAAAATTATTATTTTGACTGATTAAGTCCCTGCGTGCAGCAACTTCATTACCATAGCGGCTGTAACGGATATCGGAACTGGTATTTCCAGGAACTTTCCAAGGCGTCATATCGGAAGCATACGAAAAGGGTAGATTATTTTTCCAAGCAAAATAAGTTCGTAAATAATAAGGAAATTTTGCGCAATCAGCCGTATGAGTATACGAAGCTGGATCGGATTTTCGATAAATATTGGCAGAACTTTTTAAACATTGGTTGACCGAATGACATTTGCGCGCAGCCACCATCTGACCTATTTGCGCAATAAAGTTTTCGAAGGCTTTTTCATCAGCAGCCGACCAGCTGACTTTTTTAATTTTCCACGGATTGCCCGCTTCCATAGAATGCGCCTGAAACGAAAGCAAACACCCCATAAAAACAAATATAATTTTTTTCATTGAATTTCTTGCCCCCCGCAATCGATCGCAAAAGATTTAACCCAGAAAGTTCGCTTTGCAAACTATCGTCATTTTGGATTGCGTTATTGGGTTCTTTATCGGTCAACCCGACCAATTCAATCGGGGCAAAACTGGGATTTTCCGAAACCAAATGGATGGGCTGGGGCCAAGCTAGGCAGTTTGATTGCGAATAGGTCCAAAAATTTTATTTAAATACGAAGATATTCCTTTTCAAATCAGAAACTTTTCTGCTAGTAAGTAGCCTCAATCGGAGGGGTTCGATGAAAATAATTTTTGCCTTGGGGCTAGTGATTGCCCCGGCATGTTTTGCTGAAATGTCGGCAGGGGTCTGTTCCTTATTATATTCAAGCAGTTTTGATCCTGTTTTGGAAAAAGAACGCGCAGCCGACGCCATTGGTGCTGCTGCTTTTTTTTTGAAAGACACTAGTCGGCTTAGTCCTTTGGCTGTGACCAGTCTGCAAGATTTAGTGATTCGCTACAAAGCACGCCATTATCAAGATGCCACAGAAGATATGATTGCGCAGGCCAAGGAGGTATTGCGTGATATGGAACTGGGTTTTGCAGACAAGCTTCAAAATTGGGTCAGCAATATCACTTTAGATAAATACAAATTAGCGGACTTTCAGCTGCAAGAAAAAATTCGCTCGGATTTACAAAAAGCAGAAAAAAAGCAGCTCGAACTTAAGAAACACATCGCAAGTCTAAAAAATCAGATCGAAATCAGTCAGATTAGAAAAGAACAACAGGCGACAGACAGCAAGACTCAAGATATTTTACAGCTAGAAATAATTGGGGCTGGAGCACAAATCACTCGAACCGAAAATACAATTTTAGAAATGCAAAAAAAATGCATCCTTTATCACCGGGCCATCAACCTTATTCAAAACGTTACAGAAATAAAATATTTGCTGTCGGGACTTGCCAATTTTTTTACAAACACCAATCCAAACCCGCCCACCAACCATCTTTTTCAAGTGATTCGCGCGGCACAAGGTCTGTTGGCCAGCCATCGAAATCTATTTGAAAACTTCTTAGATCAAGATATTCTATTAACTCCAAAAATTCTGGAAACCCAAAAATCTGAAGAGACACAAAAATCGCTTGAATCTGCGGGGACTGCAGCACAACAAGCAGAGCGCAAAGTAGCAAAGCTTATAAGTTTGTTGCCACGAACCCAAGAAAACCCCATGTCTGATTTTATCGATCGCACGGATCGATTGATCGCTAATCTTAGACAAAATAATCCCGAGTGGTGGGCGATTAATTTATTTTTGGAAACTATTTTAAACGAAGACATCCAAAGCAATTTTGAACAAAGTCCGATTATTAGTTTTTAACTATTTTTTCTTAGCTTTAAATAATCCAAGCCGCCTTGAATCGCTGCGATCTGTGCATCAATGCAAATCGCGTCGTTAACTTTTGGGCTGTCGGGATAAACTTCAGTAGTCGTCGTAAACTCGGCATCAGAAAAGCCTGTGCATAAAAACAGCTTTTTAAGTTGATAATTAATCACGCCTTCTTGTTCGATCGGCACACCAATAATTTTGCCACTTTTATCACAAGGAGCAATATGCGTTACTTTTCTGACAGCATCGATAATGGTTTTTTGAAAATCTTTTTGTGGTTTTTCTGTGTCACCGACAACATAAAAACCATCGGGTATTTCCGAATACTCATGCACTACGCCGTCTCGTTGTTCTAATTCAGGTCTGAACACAGTATTGTCGGTGTCTGTGGTTTCATGCAGATCAAAATGCGCAAAGGGTTTTATACCTTCAGTCGAAATGGCGTTAAGAAAAAATTGGCATTCTTCGGCTGGGCTGTCTTTGAAAAAAGATCGGTTTGGATCGATTGCTTTTGGGTTCCAACGATTAATGGTTTCATAGGCCCAGGGACTTATGCACGGAGCACACACAAAATTAAACTGATCAAAGTATTGACTGGCCGCTTTTTCCAGAAAGCCCAAAGCGCCATGGACTCCACTGGTTTCATAACCATGGACTCCACCAGTGATTAAGATCGTTTTTTTGGAAGCAGAAAAATTTTTTGATTTCAAAAGATACAGCGGATACTTATCCGGAGTTAAAGTCAGCGCACCATATTGGCTAAGATCGAAATTTGTTTTCAATGCCTGAATTTTACTGACCACTTGATCTCGGTAAGAACGCTTGATTTTTTGCCGTTGAAACCAATTTTCTTTTTCTGTTTGTCCCCATTTCATATGATTCCTCCTGTTGAATATTATTTAAGACGATTAAGCAATTTCAAAAGAAAAAACTTTTTCCGGTTTCATCGCGTTGATAACAATGCAAGATTGAGAGATTTTTTGTAATAGCCGTTCAGCCTTTTCTTTATCCGAAACACCGGTCAAAAGAATTTTAAAACTAAGTTTGGTAATTGCAGGAGCACCTTTTTCTAATCGATCTATAAGCGAATCAACTCGACATTGAATTTTAGTAAAATTAAATTTGGAATTTTGCGCAATGACTTTGAATGTGGCTATAAAACAATTCGCTGCAGCCATGCAGTAAAAATCTTCCGGTGAAAACCCGCCGCCAGGGCCTAAAAACTCGGGTGGTATTGCAACAGCAGCCGTTCCGTTCATTGTCTGAGTTTGCCAAGTCGATGCGGTATTTTCAACGCTGATGCTGTCGGCAAAAAATTGCATTGGATATTGAATCATATTTTACCTGAAGTCATAGGGGTTTTTCCTTTTGAGTAAGTGTTTTTATATAGAATTAAAATTAGCATAGGCTAAGAATTTCCAGCCACTGTTTTTCTTGAATCATGTTGCCTGACTTGGCTGAAAAAAGATCCATTGATTTTTTTGCAAGAAAAAGCAGAAAATAAATCTTAACAATAGAAAAGAGGGTCCAGTCGTGAACAATTTATCTGCCTATGCACAGCTTATTATTGG
>JBBQHD010000169.1:0-4789 GCA_038323665.1 Bdellovibrionales bacterium | reverse complement strand
AACCCAATTCGGATCAGTCATTGGCAAAAGAAGTTTTTGCTGATTTTGCAGCACAAATTAAGCTGCCCATTTTTTCAAATTTGCCGATTGGTCATGATATTCGTCAGCGTCCATTGTTTTTTAATACCAAAGCCGAACTGCAATGGGTAAAAAATGATTTTATTTTATCGGTGCAAACACCCAAAGGCTGGTCATGAGATCCACAGTTTTAGAAAAAAATTTAATTGCGAAATTAGAAGAAAGCATCCGTGACGTAACCCCTGGGGTTGTCGTGCGCGCGATTCAAAATGGTCAAGTGGTCTGTGATATTGCAGTGGGGAATACATTTCCCTATTATGATTTCGCATCACTGACGAAACCTATTTTTGCAGTTCAAGCATGTCTGTGGGCCTATGAACAAAATAAATTTAATTTAGAAGATCCGATTCAGAAATTTCTGCCTTGGTTTCCAAGTACTGAGACGACACTGAAGGAACTGCTTACGCATTCCTCGGGTTTGCCGGCGCGATTGATGTGGTTTGAAACCCGTAAGCCGGAAGCTCCATGGATGAGCTCGAAAGAATTGGCGCAAGAAATCAGCCAATGTAAAATTGCAGATTTACCTGCTGATAAAAAACGTGAATCGGTTTATTCTGATGTGGGTTTTGCCGTGGTCGGATTATTTTTAGAAGAAATTTATCAAAAATCTTTATTTGAAATTTGGTCAGAACTATTTGGCTTATTTTTCGAAGGCACTACCCTGCGGTTTCACAAAGACAATGAGCCCTCGTTTAATTTAAGTGATTATGCGCCGACCGAAGAATGCCCGTGGCGGAAAAAATTAGTGCGTGGGCAAGTTCACGATGAAAATGCCTTTGTGATGGGTGGGGTCGCGACTCATGCAGGACTATTCGGCAGCATTGATGATTTGGCTTGGTATGGTTTGTTGTTGCGTTCACAGTGTTTTGGTATTGGTAAATCTTTGATTAAACTGAAAACCATTAAAAAGTTTGCCCACCGTGCGATTGATAAAGATTTGGGGGATTGGGCAATGGGCTGGATGATGCCCACCCCGGGGGAAGCCTCGTGCGGAAATTATTTTAGTTTAGAAAGTTTGGGACATACTGGATTTACCGGAACCAGCATTTGGTTTGATCCAAAATCAGATTTACAGGTTTCAGTTTTAAGTAATCGCGTTTTGTATGGACGAGAAAACTTAGGCTTCCGCGATTTGCGCCCCCAGATTCACAACTGGGTGGTCGAAGGAATTCGCAAATACTCTGTCATTGGAACGAGAAGCATTTGAATTTAAATCCAGGCGCACACATTCATATGATGGGAATTTGCGGAACGGCAATGGCAAGTCTTGCGGGACTTCTAAAAGATCGCGGATTCAAAGTCACAGGCAGTGATTCAGCGCCTTACCCCCCCATGTCGACACAAATTGAAAATTTAAAAATTCCGTTGTTGATAGGATACAAAGCAGAAAATTTAAATCCCAAACCTGATTTCGTGATTGTGGGAAATGTAATCTCTGCCAATAATCCCGAAGCACAAGAAATGAATCGTTTGAAAATTCCGCATACTTCATTGCCCAAAGCGATGGGTGAATGGATTATTGGCGATGGAACCTCTCTGGTGATTTCAGGAACGCATGGGAAAACCACCACAACTTCGATGTTGGCATGGGTGGCGGAAGTCTGCGGTGAAAAACCGGGATTTCTAATCGGGGGAATTCCAAAAAACTTTGCGCAAAGCTTTCGTAATCCTGCCAAAAAATTATTTATCATCGAAGGCGACGAATACGACACCGCTTATTTTGATAAAGTCCCAAAATTTATTCATTACAAACCAACGCATTCAATTTTAACCAGCATTGAATTTGATCATGCGGACATTTACAAAGATTTGCAGGCGGTCAAAGATGCTTTTAAAAAGTTGGTTGATTTAACCAAAGGATTTTTAATTTACTGCGGTGAAGACAAAAATATTTCCGACATTTTAAATCCGGTGATGTTGGATTTAAAAAAAGCAGAAAAATTATTTTCTTACGGCGAAAAATTAGCCAATCGTCGGTTTGATTTTTCTTTTACCACTACGTATGTTTCAACTGCGGGAACTTTATTCGAAGTGTTCGAAGCCAATGAATCCCTGGGGCTTTTTAAAATTTCCATGTCAGGGAAACATAATATCTTAAATGCGACTTCTGTTATCGCACTTGCCAGAAAAATGGAATGGGATATGGAAAAAGTCCGTAAGGCGATTGAAACTTTCGAAGGCGTCAAACGCCGCCAAGAAATTTTGGGTGAACCTGGCGGAATTCTGATTATCGAAGATTTTGCTCACCATCCAACAGCGGTGCGGGAGACTTTGCGCGGGATTCAAAGTCGATATCCTGGCAGAAAATTATGGGCGGTATTTGAACCCAGAAGTGCCACTTCGCGAAGAAAAGTTTTTCAAAAAGATTATTCAGTGGCCTTTGCCAACAGCAATGAAGTTTTAATTGCCCCAGCTTTTGATCAGGCGAAAATTGACGAAGACGATCGGTTTTCATCCGAAGATTTGGTTGCAGATCTTAATGCCGAAGGCCGCAAAGCCCGCTGCCAAAACGCCGATGAAATTTTGGAAACTTTGTCACACGAGGCAAAATCCGGAGATGTTGTTTTGATTATGAGTAATGGCGGATTCAACGGAATTTACCAGAAGTTGCTGCAAAGATTGTCTTAGGAAATCAAAAAATATATTTTTCTGAAGAATCCAGAAACGCATGAATCGAAGCAGAGCTACAAATAATTTCACATAGTTTTAAATCCAGCAGTTCAAACAAATCGCCTTGCACTCCAGCTAAGGTGAAATAGAAATTTGTAGTGCCAAAGCGGAAGTCTTCGTTCAACTGAAAACTGCGGTTGAAAACCTTGCGCAGGACTTTTAATCCGGCGGGATTTATTTTAAGTTTTTTATCCGTGATGGAAAATTCAACCAGTTTTTTAAAATCCTTGTCCTTAATCGAATCAAACAAGCAGTTAGAATAAAGATAAGAACAATACATCAAACGAAACAGGGAAGGGTAACCGATTAATTTTACTGCCTTCATTAATTCTTGGTTTTCTTTGGGGTCAAAAACTAAATAAGAATTTATTTCATAGAAAAGTTTTTGTTCATCCGATGGATTTAATGCGTGGGCCAGGGCTTCAGCAGTATTGGCAAGGGATTCGCCCATCACTAATTTCAGGGCTTTTTGTTGTTCGGGATCTTTTACCACCGAGTTTAAGTTTACTTTCTTAAGTAAGGTTTCCGCCAAGCAATGACAGGACTCATGCAAAAGATAATTGCGACGCACGGGCGGGATTCCATAGTAATTAAACTGTTGAGGATTTTCTGACTCGAGTTTTTTCAGGATCGAAACGTTGTCAAAATAGGGAATTTTCTTTTGCGCTAAGATCTGCGGCAAAGAGGCAAAGGGCATCACCGAATAATTACAAAAATCATCTTGGGTAAAAGTAAATCCCAGACCCAAAACGGCCTTGCGAATATTCCTATACAGAAAGTTATTTTGAAATAAAAAAGCATCGCCAAGTATTTCTGGAATCGCTGCATCTGCTTCGCAATGATCATGCAAATCCAAAACATCCATCAGCATAATATTATTCATCGCGTAGGCCTATCCCTTCGAATAAGATGCATGAGTTTACGCTTCAGGTGCCTGAGCGCAGAAAATTAGTTGATCTCGGTCCAAGTTAAATTAAATAATGCAAATCCTTTTTTAAGATTTGATTTTGCAGATACTGACAATTGATCGCCTTTGTCATTGAGAACAACCGACTGGCCTTGTCTGAATTGATTGATCAATATGAGCTTGCTGCCTTGCTGAGACCAGTAGTTTTTTTCGCGGGTAAAAACCCATGTTGCACCTATGCTGGCATTATCTAGTGGACCGCCAACTGCCAGTGTATCGCCGTTAGAACTTAATGAAACTGCATAGCCTTGGTAGGCGGGACCAATTGTTCCTGTGCCCACAAGTTTGGAAGTGGAAAGTTTCCAAAGGCCGTTAACGTGTGTGAAAACCCATACGGCACCAGTTCCACCATTGTCGTTTGGAATTCCGATAGCTAAAGTAGATCCATCATTGCTGATTGCAATCGAGCTATTTTTAAAATTTGTTCCGAGAAGCTCCGGAAAATAAACAGCAATATCAAGATCGGCGATTGGCTCCCAAGAGTTTTCTTTTCGAACGTAAATCAAAGCATCAGACTGGCTCAGTTCGAGCTTTATTCTTCCATCATGGCTTAGCGAAGAAGGAAGAACAGGAGTGGTTTCTGGGGCTGGAGTTTCGGCAGAGGCTAGGACTGTAAAGCCAATCATAAAGCAACTTAAAAAAAACTTTTTCATGTGAAGATCCTTCCGAGTGCGAGCTAGGTCTAAGGTACTTATATTCCAATTTATAAATTTATGCGAAAAGTAAATTTTCACTCTAATTTTTTCATGGGTGTGAGTAGAAGTTTGACAGCCACTCGGCTTAATGCCGGGATCTTTCTAAAATAAGTGGGATTTCTGTGGGAAACTATTGCTGCAAAAATAGTCGATTTATCGAATAAAAAGAAAAACCTCTGCAATCTAAGCACATTCTTTGGTTAAATAATTTAGCAAAAACAAATTAAACAAGGAGTGTTTGCATGGATGCAAAGGTTCGATTTCATGTTCCCTATATTTACCGCCAATTTCAAGGATTTCGTTTAAAAGATATCAAAGAATACATTTCCAATCAGCATATGGAACTGCACTTAGAATCTGAACCTGATCGCAAGCATTT
>JBBQHD010000168.1:0-4897 GCA_038323665.1 Bdellovibrionales bacterium | reverse complement strand
CGAACTCTTTTAAATTTTGTTTAAATACTTCTTCCCCACCCATGGCCTGTTTAAATTCGGTAAGTTCTTTGGCTTGCACCAATAAATTTAAATTTGATCGCGATAATTTCTGCGCAATAAAAGATCCAAATGAATTTAAGTATCCAGATTTTAAATCCCCTAAAATAGCTTTGCCCTCGGCATTGCGAACATCATAATCCAACAAATCGTCCCCGCGTTGAAACAGGCAGCCCAAAACTGAGCCCGCTTGGGATAAAATTTTTGCCGCAGCTGGGTTGGGATCACCTAAACTAATCAGAGGTGCCTCGAAACACCACCGAAATAAAGAAGCCGTTTTCAGATCATGAATGCGATCCAGCTGCTGCAGGGAAACCAAATAATCGTTGTGAATAGAATCCTGCAGCCATTCACCTTCCAAAAGATCGGAAATCATTTCTGCAGTAAACTGAACCAGTTTAATATTTCCAAATTTCGAAAGATTCACCATCACTCGGGCCAATAAATAATCCCCTGCCAGCACTGCATATTCAGGTGAATAAACCGTCCACGCCGCCGGTTTCCCACGACGCAATATCGAACGATCAATCAGATCGTCATGCAACAACGACGAATTATGGATAAATTCAATGGTCTGACACAGCAGTTGGGTTGTGGCGTCGGGCATTTGCAGATGTTTCGAAAAAATCTGCACTAGTTTTGAACGAAAGCCCTTTCCACCCGAAAAAAGATCATCATACAAAGAATTCAGCTTGGGCAGATAAGAGGGAAAATCCCTGGGGCTAAATATTTTCACGCAGTCAGGCAAGTGTGTAGGACTTGATCTTTCTCATCAAGAGTAAAAGTCAGAATTTCTTGATGATACGAATTTTCACCTTGTTTAGACACTTTTAGGGCCGCGATTTTCCCCTCGGGGCAAGCACTTAGGCAACTGCTGGTCATAGCTCGAACTTCTTCCGACTGCCCCGCGGCTTTGATGCTGGCTTTGAATTCACTTTTTAGTTCATCGGCGCTGCCCTGAATCCCATTGCGAACAAAGCATTTGCTGCAAATAAATAGACAAGTCGAATTCCAAGCTGAATTTAAGTGTTCCATTCGACTATTTTACAAACTGAATCAGCTGGGATTCAATGACTTTTCCCAATTCGGTCCGGGGCATATGTGGGACCTCATAAACTTGGGCAATTTTCTCGAACGGCAAAACGCGTTCTGCAAAACGCTGCAGGAAAACGCGAATTTTAGATTCCCCAACCAGCGAATACAGCACGATTTTATTCATACTGCGCTCATCAGGCAGTGAACTTAAATGAAAATCATTATCCGAAAACGCACTTTCAGAAATATTCTGCGACCAAATTTTCCGCAATGCTGGCAAAGAAACCGATTCTCCGTTAATTTTGATAAGATCTTTGGAACGGCCCAAGACCTGAATTTGCTTGGCTCCGAAAATCTCGATGCGATCTTCCATCGTGATCCAGTCTTGATTGGGACGATAGGTGAATAAACTTTTGTCCTTGTTGCCTGCCAAATGTATCGCGGTAGGCGTTGCCAATGATCGCACTTTTAAAAAACCCTGATCATCGCGGTCCACATCCACATGGGGCAAAACTTCGAAATGCGTTTGAAACAAACTTTTCGCAGCAATCATCGATGCCGTTTCCGTCATGCCGTAGGTATAGTGAAAAAGTTTTTCAATCGGTTTCAGTTTTTGCAAAAGATTTTCTGTCAAAGCCGTTCCGCCAATAAAAATTTTGGATAAAGTTTTTAAACAGTCTTTCCCTGGATGTTGCAGAATATCAAACACTTGGGTGGGCACCATCGACATCAATGAAAATTTTTGCGTGTTCAGTAATTTCACCACACTATCGACATTCCAATCTTGAGCAAAGTCCGTAACTGTAGCCCCGGACAAATGCGCGCGCGCCAAAATCCCCAACCCACTGACATGAAAAGTCGGTAAAACTTTTAACCAGTTTTCTGTGGCCTGCAGGTGAAAATAGGCATTCGCGGAAGCAGCACTGGCCATCACAGCATCTTTCGATAAGAAAATAAGTTTGGTGTTTTTGTAACTGGAAGAATCACTGCCCGACGATGTCAGCACAAAATGATTTTTTAATTTTAAGACTTGCAGAATTTTTTCCGCTTGCTCGATCAAAAACTGTTGGTCGATTTTGGGCCAACGTGGATTGATCAGAATTTGATTTTCAGGTTTAGTAAAAGAAACTTCTTTTACAGAATAGTTTGCCAATTCAAATCACCTTCCAAATTATTCCATAATTCATCAAAGCCAATGCCAAAACCTTTCCCAGCAAATAGCCAAGACCCCATCGTGGGCATCATTTGCGACCATTCATTGGATTCAAACAGTGGATGAGTTAAAAATCCAAAATCGCCCACGCACAAATTGCTATTTTGTTTTAAATAATCATGGGCAATCGAGGCCGCGTGCATAATTCCCACTGGGTGATCCATGGATGAAGTCATCGTCCATTTCAAACTCCAGCGTTTGATGTGGTTGAAAGATTTCCCTAAATCCCCACGCACGGGCTTAACCACCAATACATCTATGGGTGGGCGGAAATTCCAATCCGGCCACCAAATTTGGTCCAAGGCCAACGGAACCAAAGATCGCAGTTGCACCCAATTTTGTAAATCTTCGCTGGATTTCATATTGAAAGGATCTTCGATGTATTCAATCCAAAAACGTCCTTCGGTTTTTAATTCCTGCAGAAATTTAGATAGGGATGCAAAATTACCTTGGCCGTTAAAGTCGGGTCTGACTTTTATTTTTCTTAACTTGGTGATTTTTTCAATGGCCGCAAATTCTTTGTCTGGGGCAATTCCGCATTTTAATTTTATCGTGCCATAGCCTTCTTTGACGATTTCTTCCAAAAAGGAATCTGTAATTAAATCCACCGAAGAAACCGTCAGATTATTTTTGATTTTAAAATCGGGTGAAAATAATGATTTACCTTTCGAACGAGCTTCGGCGTCCCGGCGAGCTAAAAAAATTGCCTGTTCTAAAATTGCGGTCGGTTTTTGCAACTGAATATTGGTTAATTGGTGATCCAATATTTCGTCACCCAGTTCCAACAAAGGATGCAGGTCTGCGTATCCTGAAATCTGATCTGGCCAGGTGATCTGCAACAATGCACCTTCGCGGAATTTGCGATCGGTCAATGCACTGAGTTCATTTTTTGCGATCATTTTATATTTGGAAAATTTAATTCTAAGCATCGGTTATTTTCCCCACCACATTCCCAGACACAACAAAGCCCCAAAAACAATTTGCAACAATGCTGACTGTGCCAAGTATTTATTGTAGATGGCTCCGGGTGGATGACTCAAGAAACCTTTCAACAAAATGAAAGCAATCGGCAGGGATAACAACGGCCACGCGGCCACTTGCCAATTTAAACTAAACAACCAATAAAAATTTAAAATAAAAGTCGCGTTGATCAGAAAAATAACTTCCCACCGAGCAAACTGAAGTCCAAATCGTGCAGCCAGGGTCCATTTGTTGGCCAGTCGATCGCCCTCGATATCGCGGGCATTGTTGATGGCAATTAAAACCGTTCCCAATAAACCCACTTGCGCACCCAAAATCAAAGCAGAAACACTAAGGATTTGCGTCTGCAAATAATAAAGTCCACCGACCGCAACCAAACCAAAAAAGATAAAAACAAATAAATCCCCCAATCCCTTATAGGCCAAAGGATAAGGTCCAGAAGTATAGGCATAGCCCATTAAAATTGAAGTCAGCCCAATCACCACGATGGGGAATCCCCCTTCTAAAACCAAAGGAATTCCGCACAGAAAAGCGATCAGAAAACAAAGACTGCCAAAAATTAAAACACTGCGATGACTAAAAACACCGGCCTGAGTAATCCTACGAGGGCCCGTGCGCAAATCAGCGTCGGCACCTTTTTTAAAATCCATCGCATCATTGATTAAATTGGTTCCAATTTGAATTGCAAAAGACGAAGCCAGGGCCCAAAAAAATAAATTCCATTGAACCGGTATTTTTTCTGCATGAACAAGCGAGATACTTAAACAACAGGGAACTAAGGAAGCCGTCAAAGTTTTAGGCCGAAACGCAAAGAATAATTCTTTGATTCGACCCAAGCTGACTAAGAGCTGATTTCGGTTTCAGCAGCACCGCGAACTTTAACAGCACCATCCAGTGCGTTGCTTTGATATTTAATCGAAATTTGTGGATGCGAAATCACTCGCTGCTGCAATTTTTGGAAAATAGGTTCGCGAATCGCCAGTGAATTATCTTGCAATACACATTGACGAGCAATGCGTGCACCCAAATTCAAAATGATCGGTGCTTTTAAATTCGCCGTCATTAAAGTTGGATCTTCTGGAATTGTGATAATCGAAAAAGATCTTAGGTCTGCAACATTTTGAGTTTTCAATGCTTCCAAATCACTTTTGGAAAGTTGAATTTTATATTTTTCTGAAAACAGTTCTGGTTCTAGAACCGGAAATGCAATCGCAGCAGATTCGCAACTTTGCAACCAAGCAAAGATGTCATCCCCTGGATCATCAATTAAAATGAATTTTTTTAAATCTGCAAAACCCAAAAGGCCTTCTGCAAAAAATAAAATATCTTTTTCAGCTACTTCGACACGGCCAAATCGCGACGTTTCAAGTATCACGAACCCCCCTCGCATCTTCCCCACTTATAATTTTGACCTGAAATTGGATTTCAATCAAGGGTCTAGTAGACTTAAGAGCATTTTTGTTAAATCCAATAATTTTTGCAAAATAACGCAAGTAAGCAGTCATTTGGGCAACTATTTTTTAGGATTCAATAGCTGCGAAATGGATCGGGTTTTTTCCGAAGTCACATGCGCGGACTGTTGGTTTTGGTCTTGAATGGCCAAATAAACTT
>JBBQHD010000167.1:0-4899 GCA_038323665.1 Bdellovibrionales bacterium | reverse complement strand
CGTTCGTTGATCAGCACGTTGGCATCCACCGCCACACCCACCGTCAGGGCGATCCCTGCAATTCCAGGCAAAGTTAAAGTCGCACCGAATGAGGTCAGCAATGCAAAGACGCAAAGAATATTGATGGCCAAACAAATGGTCGCCACCAATCCCATAGCTTTGTAATAGACCAACATAAAAATCACCACGATCAGCGCACCTAAAAAAGATGCGATTTTCGCTTTGTGAATCGAATCTGCTCCTAAGGATGGGCCAACTCGGCGTTCTTCCATTTGTTCTAAGCTTGCTGGCAAGGCGCCGGCTCGCAAAGTGGTGGAAATCATTTTGGCTTCGTCCAAAGATTTTTGGCGATCGCGGCCGTTCAAAGTAATCACGGCACTGCCGCCGCCAATGCGTTCATTGATGCGCGGATTGGTTTTGACAATTTTATCCAAAACAATTGCCATTGCTTTGCCTTTGTTGGCACCGGTCAAATCGCCGAAACGATTGGCGCCGCGTCCGTTGAAATGCAAAGACACGTTCGGTTCGCCATGTTGTCCATAGCTGATAAATGCGTTGTCCAAATCTTTTCCGGTTAAATCCGAATCGGTTTTTAACAACATGGGCACTGCGCCCGCTTCGAGTTTCTGAGCGTTGGCCGCTTTTTCAAAATACACCACTGTACCAGCAGGAATTTTTCCTTTCAGTCCTTCGTTGATGCGATTGACGTATTCGGAATATTTCGTATTCGATAAATTAAAATTTCCAGTTTTTTCAACTTCGCTGATAAACGTTTGCAAAGTTGCAGGATCGACCGATTCATCGGCGATCATAAAGTCCAATCGCGCAGTCGCTGAAATTAATTCTTTGGCTTTTTCTGCATCACCCATTCCTGGCAATTGCACCAAAATTCGGTTGGTGCCTTGCGAACTGATCGAAGGTTCGGCCACACCGAATTCGTCAATACGATTGCGGATGGTTTCGATGGCCTGTTGAATGACTTTTTCTTTCACATCATTCAAATACACATCGTAATAACGCACTTGCAGATCGTCCCCATCGGATTTCATGATTTGCAAAGTCGTGCTGTAACGATCTTTTAAATATTTTTCGGCGTGTTCGCGATCTGCAGCACTGCTAAGCTTGGCGGAAATTTCGCCTTTTTTAGCATCGGCTGCAACGACGTCCACAGTTTGAATATTTTCTTTTTTAAATTCTTCTTTTAAACTGGACACCATTCTTTGAGTCGTTTCAGCCACGACTCCATCGACATCAGCACCCATCACCAGATGCAGACCACCTTGAATGTCCAAACCGTAATTCAGTTTGGCTTTGGATGGCCACCATTTTACTTTGTCGGTATCGATAAGATTGGGAAATACCCAAACAACGGCCAGCAGAATTCCCGCCAGGGCCAACATCAAACGCGAACGATAATTTTCCATCTTAAGAACCTTTCTTTGCTTCGGCAGGCTGAGCACGTCCCGCAATTTGCGAACGCACGATGCGAATCGAAACTTCCGGAGCAATCAGCAAAGTCACATACTGTTCCGTTAAGCCTTCGATGCGTCCCAAAATTCCCGACGCCGTTAAAACTTCTTCACCGCGTTTTAGTTCGGTTAAAAATTTTTGGTGGTCTTTCGATCTTTTCGATTGCGGGCGCAATACGATAAAATAAAAAACCGCAAAAATTAAAACCATCGGAAATAAACTGGTTAACATGCTGGGCGCCTCGGGGCTGGGTGCCGCCGCGGTTTGCGCAAGCGCTTGTTCCAAAAATAAATTCAACAACAACATGATGTGTTCCTTTCGTTGTTCTTAAAAAATCAAGAGTTCTTATACTGACACAAATTAAATTTGTGCGTCTGACTTTACAAATTGCGTTAGGCATTGGTCACGAAATTCGCTCCAACTGCCTTCGACAATGGCAGTGCGGGCTTTTTCCATCAGTTTCATATAGAAATACAGATTGTGAAAGCTGTTCAGCCTGCTGCCTAAAATTTCACCACTTAAGAATAAATGCCGCAAATAGGCCTTTGAATAGTTTTTGCAAGTATAGCAATCGCACAGCGGATCCAGGGGGCTGTCGTCTTCGCGATACTGAGTGCGCTTGATGCTGACTTTGCCCGACCAAGTATACAAAGTTCCATTGCGAGCAACCCGAGTCGGGATTACGCAGTCAAACATATCAATACCGGCATCGACGGATAAAATTAAATCCAGCGGAGTCCCAACCCCCATTAAGTAACGGGGTTTATTTTTCGGCATATGCACAGCAATCTTTGGCAGCAGCTGATGCATCAGCTCGATCGGCTCGCCCACGCTGAATCCGCCCAGAGCATAACCTGGCAAATCAAAAGCCGTGATCTGTTCCATGCTTTTCAGTCGGTGTTCGACGCTGAGACCACCTTGAATAATTCCAAACAGCAAACTTTCCCTGCGAGTCATAGCCTTAACCGATCGTTCCAACCAGCGAGTCGTCAACGCCATCGAGGTTTCAATTTGCGCAATCGTGGCTGGATAAGACAAACACTCATCAAAGGCCATAATAATGTCGGAACCCAAATCCATTTGAATTTGCATACTGGTTTCCGCCGACAGAAAATGTTTTTTTCCATCCAAGTGCGAACGGAACTCGACACCTTCTTCGGTCATTTTTCTTAGTGACGATAATGAGAAAACTTGAAAGCCACCTGAATCCGTTAAGATCGGGCCCTGCCAATTCATAAATTTATGTAAACCACCCAATTTCTGAATGGTTTTTTCCCCAGGTCGCAAATGCAGATGATAAGTATTTCCCAACACAACTTGGGCCCCACATTCGCGCAAATCTTCCGGAGTCATCGCCTTAACAGTCGCCTTAGTTCCCACCGCCATAAAACACGGAGTCTGCACATCGCCGTGAGCCGTCGACAAAGTCGCGCGACGGGCCTGACCCGCTTGGGCTAAAACTTGAAAATTTCCTGGCGCTGTTTTTTTTTGTTGAATATCGAGATTCAATTGCGAATCCAAAGCGAAAAGTCCCCGTAACTTAAAAAACGAAATTTATTTTCCACAGCAAATTGGTATGCGGCCATTGTGGTTTCAAGTCCAGCAAATGCGGCAACCAAAGCCAACAAAGTCGATTCCGGTTGATGAAAATTGGTCAGCAAGCAATCCACGACAGAAAATTTTTCCCCAGGTTTCATAAATAAATTGGTCAGACCAGAAAAACTGCCGTCGGGATTTTTTTGCAGGATTTCGCGTGGCACACTTTCCAGCGCCCGACAGACGGTCGTGCCAAGGGCGTAAACTTTTCCTGTGGCGCGGGAAACCGTTTGCCAAGTATCGGCAGGAATTTCGACGGATTCAAAATGCATTTCATGTTCTAATAAATTATCCGTTTTAATCGGAAGAAAAGTTCCCAGCCCCACATGCAAAGTCAGGGATTTGATAATGACTCCACGCGATTTTAAAAATTCCAGATCCTCGTTGCGGAAATGCAAACTGGCGGTAGGTGCCGCAAGGCTGCCCGGGTCCGAAGCCCAAGCTGTTTGATACCACTTGTTGTCTTGGGGCAGATTTTTTCGTGTGGCTCGTAGTTTTAAAATATAAGGGGGCAGAGGCAGTTGCGCAAATTCTTCGAAATATTTTTCCGTTAAATTTTCCGAGGTTTGCAAAGTTTGCGGCAAACCCTTGGCAATTAATTTGGCTTGAATATTTTGCGGCAACTGAATTTCGTCACCGATCGAATATTGGCTGGCAGAAAAAAGCACCGACCAACGCGATAAATTTTGTTCCAGCGGATGCAGAAATAAAATTTCTAAATCCCCGGTAAAAATTCGTCGTGGCATAACTTTGGTTTGGTTGATCACCAAAACATCGCCGGCACAAAAAGTTTCTAATAATTTTTGCCAAGAAATTTCTTGGGCAGATTTGTCTACTTGCAAAACTCGGGGCGGTTTTTGCGGTTCTAAAGCGATCAACGAATCGGGCAAGGGATAAAAAAGATCTTTGGTTTTCACGGACTAGGTTTACTGCACAGTGCTGCTGTTGGGCAAAAAAAAAGCGGGGTTTATTTCTAAACCCCGCCAAGAACCGGCAGGCACCACCTACCCGCTAGTTCTTAAACCCAAAGGAGTCGGCGTTTGCAAAAAAGGAGTTAAAGCAAACACCGATTAAGAACCAAATTCGAACTACAACCGAGGATCAGCTTTTCGTCCTGAAAAGCCCTACAGTCCTCAGTTTCCGAGCATCCATGCTCTTAAATATTCGACGAAAAACCAGTGCTGAAAGGTTAACCAGCTTAAAGAAAAACTTGAGGTTAATTTAAGGACGCCCCAAGGCCAACTTGACGCCCAAAATGCCGCATGTAAATCTTTCCAAGAGTCAGCGGATTTAAAATTAAGTCAGATAAAGTTTTTGTTTTTGAACTTCTAAAGGCGCTAGAGCGCTTTCCGCAAAACGCGGGCTCCTGCCCTCCAACGACCGCCCAGTAGGGCGGACGCTTCACGCTTCGTTGAGGTGTTTGCGGAAAACGCTCTAGCGCCTTTAGAAGTTCAAAAACAAAAACTTTATCTGACTTAATTTTAAATCCGCTGACTCTTGGAAAGATACGCATCTAATGCGCGCTCGTGGTGGAATTGGTAGACACGTATGTTTGAGGGGCATATGTCGAAAGACGTAGCGGTTCAAGTCCGCTCGAGCGCACCACTTTTCGCTCACTATTGCGATTCTTCGGGGTTTATTAAAATAAACTTAATCTTGTTTAATTTTGTTCGGCGCCGGTAGTGGTTGCGTTCAGAGCCGTCCGGTTTAATTTTAAAATGCTCATATCCTAAAAGCCTTGTCTGGCAAGGCGTTCCACCGACAATCAGGACAAGATCCAAGTGCGGCGAGGCTTTCGCGAAGTAACGACGTTCGAAGCTTTCTTAAGCATTC
>JBBQHD010000166.1:0-4907 GCA_038323665.1 Bdellovibrionales bacterium | reverse complement strand
CCCCAAGTCCTGGCTGGAAAAAATATTCCGGGGATTGGTCTGCACACCAATTTGGAAGATGCCTCGGTTCCACAAAAACATGAGATAGAAAATTCAATTTTGCAGATATTAGATGAAAAACCCTAAGGATTATTCTAAAAGATTCAATGCCTTTTACTGGAAAATCAAAATTAAATAAAAACAAGCTGCCCTTTGATAAATACGATCTTTACCAACAAGCGGTGCAATCGCCCGACAGCGATGTCGAGTTTTTGGATAAAACTTACCGAGATCATCGTAAGAAAAAAGCCTTTAGCCTAACTGAGGATTTCTGTGGGACTGCTTTGCTGGCCTCGCAATGGGTGAAAAGTTCCAAGCAAAGAACTGCGGTTGGCATTGATCTTTCCAAAGAACCTTTGGAATATTTTTTCAATCAATATTATCCAAAATTAACCGAAGATCAAAAAAAACGCCTGAAAATATTGAATGAAAATGTTTTGTCAAAAAAAATTCCCAAATCTGACATTGTTTCAGCACAAAATTTTTCTTATTTTTTATTTAAAGAACGAACTGCTTTGAAGAAATATTTCGAAAGTGTTTACGCGCGGCTAAATCCACAAGGTATGTTTTCGGTGGATTGTTTTGGCGGTAGTGATTGTCAGGATGCGGTTACGGATCCTTTTCGGCACAAGGGTTTTACTTATTATTGGGACCAATTGAATTTCAATTCGATCAGCAGCGAAGCTGAATTTGCCATTCATTTTAAGTTTAAAGGTAAAATGTATAAAAATATTTTTATGTATGATTGGCGGATGTGGAGCTTAGCCGAAATCCGCGATTTAATGACTGAAGTCGGTTTTAAAAAAGTTTTAGTTTACTGGGAAGGCACCAACAGTAAGGGCACTGGAAACGATATTTTTAAAATCGAAACTTATGGTGAGCCTTGTCTGTCTTGGATTGCCAATGTGGTGGCGCTGAAATAATTTATTTTCAGACTATTTTTTCGGAAGCAATTCTTCCATTTGGAAAAGGGCTTTCAACTGCAAAGATTCTTTGGCCAGCAATTGTGAAGCATTGGGATTGCGCTGGATGACCCCGACGACATCATGGACGACAGCACCGAGTGAGCGCAAATCTTTGGTCGATAAAATAACTTGTCCTCCGGTGGTAATGACATCTTCGACAATGCACAGTTTTAAGCCGCGCGCGTCCAGACCTTCGGCAAATTGGCAGGTTCCGTAATCCTTGGCAGTTTTGCGCACAAATAAAACTGGCAAGCCGGTTTCGAATGACAGCGCGGTGGCAATGGGAATGCCGCCCATTTCCAAGCCTGCAAGTGCTTGAGTATCTGCAGGGATCAAAACTTTCATTTGCTTGGCAATTTCCCGCAAAACAGCGGGCTGGGATTCAAAGCGGTATTTATCAAAATACTCAGAAGCCATGGTTCCCGAACGCAGTTTAAAACTGCCGGTTAAATAAGAAAGTTTATAAATTTGTGAAGCCAATTCTGCGCGATTCATAAGGCTAATCTTTAGCGAAGTTAAAGAAATCTGCAATTGAAATTTAAGACGCTGCAGCTGGGCCGTTGATCGATTCAGCCCTTTGAACATAAACCCTAGCTTGCGCGTTTAGTTTTGATCTTTGTTGTTTTCTTTCCCCATTTTTTAGATTTAGATACGGATAGAAAAACAAACCAGTGGTAAACACTTCTAGGTAGAAATCTTCTAAACAAAAATAAAACCCATGCATCAACAGTTGCAAGAACTCTTAAAGGTGGTTTTTTAGAATTCATAACCCTAATGATTTTTTTCGCAATACTTTCTGGTGTGGCCCAAGTCCAATTCATTGCGGAGGCAATGAGTTTTTCCATGCTTGTATAGTGATTATAATACGGATCACGACCGCGCGAATGTAAGGATTCGTTGCTGAGTGTTGTTTTGAGGGTTTTATTAAATGAATCAGAATGAATGAACCCAGGAATGATCAAAGATACATGAATGTTCCAAGGTTTAACTTCGTACCACAAGGATTCAGTTGCGCCTTCTAGGGCAAATTTTGATCCACAATAGGCAGCCATCGTTGGCATACCAATGAGTCCAGCGGCCGAAGAAATGTTAAGGATTTTTCCAGATTTTCGTGCACGCATACTGGGTAGGGCAAGTGCCGCCAAACGCATCGGAGAAATATAGTTTACATCAAGCAGATTAATTCTATCATCGGCAGAAGCATCTTCCACAACCGAACGCAAAGCTACCCCGGCATTATTGATTAAAATATCAAGGCCGCCGAGTTTACTTTCGCACTCTAAAATTACTTCCAATCTTTCAAATTTATTTGTGATATCAAGAGGCCGTAAATGCACGAATTGAGATTCAGTAATTCCCTCATCGGTGAAACGGTGAAGGGATTTTTGCCGTGCAGTTAAAACCAGATTATGTTGGTCGCCTGCAATAAGTGATTTCGCAAGCACAAGGCCCAGTCCAGTGCTTGCTCCTGTAATCAGTACTAACGGCCGTTTTGTAGACATCGTTAACCCTCCTACTTTGTATCGGCTTCCAGCTATAAATAAATTAACGCTCAGGTGATATTTGTAGAAATCTAAACAAGGCCAGCTTCCTAGCAATCTGCAGTAGCAAAGGCTGTATGTTTTCGGCTAGGCAATCGTCGTATTTTTTCTATTTTTAAATTTACTACTGTTTAAGTGTGCCAAAATGAATAAATGTTTAACTTATTTTTATTGGCAACTATTCAGATCGCAGTTTTCTCAAATCAAGTCATCGCAGCACCTGACGCATCCCATGGATACTATGATGGCAAAGCGGCAGGGTTTTACGGTGGGGCAAGCCAGCCGTCGCAAGGACATTTTGATCGTTCGCAGATTTTGGCAGGGCAGAATTGTTTCAATTCTCAGTTGCTGTTGCGCGGGGGCGCACCCCAGTATCAAAAAGCAAAAGATAAGGTGATTGAAAAATTGGTGAATAACCAAGTCGCAGTTTTGGTCGATCTGCGCACCGAGCGCAGCGAAAAAGATCGGTTGGCGCAAAACGATTTGGTAACAAATAAAATTTTAGAACAAGTCGTCCATGTCCCCATGACTACTGAAGCAAGACCTGATGCTAAAACCAATAACCCGCAACTAGTGCTGAACAGTTTAAAATTAGTGCGTACATATCTTATGCACGGAAAAGCAGTCTATATCCACTGCATGCACGGGGAAGACAGAACCGGCGAATTTATCCAAATGCTAAGAACCAGTTACGGCACTCAACCATGCCCCGATTCCGACAAAGAATTCAGAAACTACGGAGGCTCAAGATATTCCAGCCTGCAAAAATTAAAACAACAAGTGCACGACCTAAACGTCATTAATACTTTTGTTCAGTAACAGAGTTCTCGCACGACTTTAAGTCAAGCGAAGTGTTCTCAGTGTTCAACCAGTGATTCGTGTATTGCGTTAGGCACTTCATCGCAAGAAGATTCGAGTGGCCGCCTCCGTGAATCAGCAGTGCAGTATTAAATCCGCCGGCACACTTTTTATCGCTTAAAAAGCTTTGCACATTTTCGACGGGCGTTGCTCCGTCTTGGGTTCCATTCAGAACAAGTGTATCAACTTCTGAACAAAGACTATCTTTAGTCATAATTTTATCACTTTTTCCAATCGCCAAAAGGACTCGCCAACTAAGCAATGAGTGATCAGCAAAGTAAGTTAAGTAGGTGGGATTAAGAAATGGAAATAAAAATTTATCCATTTGCGCGAGACTCTCGGCAACTGATGCAATTTGATCGGAAGTGGAATTAATAAAACCAAAATTATTTAAAAGCATCCAGATTGCAGCGTCGCTGGAGGAACTTTCGCCACTAAAACTTAGTAAAATTATGGACAGAAAAGTATTTCGATTGAAATATCGAGACATAGATTCGTCTTCTATTTTGAAATAGTTCTTATAATCTGGACCTAGTGCCGCCAACTCAATATTTTTGTTTAAAGGAACTTGCGAAAGATACTTTCGTAACTGAACCAAAAACAACTGAAAATTTTCAACTGTGGACGAAGCCTTTAAATTAGGTGAATTTCCGAATCGGCCAACAACGATTTCGACCAGTCTTTGGCTTGCTTGTTCATCGGGCACGCTGTCGATCTTACTAAGACCTTCAAGAACCAATTTCGCGATCCTTTTTGGAAATTGATGTGCGTAAAAGCGCGCTAAATCTGTTCCATAGGAAAATCCGATGACGGCTTTCCATGAATCAATCTGATAAGAATTTCGAATTGCTTCCAAATCTTTAACAGTTTCAAGTGAAGTAATTAAATGATCGAGTTCTGCGCTTAAACTAGGAAAACTGCTGCAGCCCGAGCCTCGGAAATGAAAAAATACCAGATTAGCATTCGGGAACCGATCCGCAAATTCGATAACATTAGTTGGTCCCCAAACTCCACCTGGGCCGCCATCTATAAATAAAATGCTAGGCTGTTCTGGATCGAATTTTTTGCTTGTGAACGAAAAAAGATTGAATTGACTGCCATTGGTATTTGCAAGATCTGTAGGAATAATTTTGTGGAATGGAAATGTTGATTTACAAATGGATTCAGGAATTTCCGCGGCAAATCCTGGCTTGCCGCGAAGCAAATCAGCGAACGTATTATCGTCAATTTCAGCTTTTGCAAATATAGAAACGACACAAAAAGAAATTATTAGGCTGAAAATTTTGATCATAATGTCTTCAAGTCCTTTAATTAAAACCATTGTATAAGTTATTTACACTTAACGTAAATGGTCAGCGAACCATCGAATTGAATCAGGATAGAAGCCACCCTAGTAGAGCGAGAATTGTTACTTTGAATCAGTTTTGGTTTAATTAATTTGATGGAACTAGGACTGGACTTAGGGACAAAAATATCTCGATGAATCACATTAGAAGCACTTTCG
>JBBQHD010000165.1:0-4949 GCA_038323665.1 Bdellovibrionales bacterium | reverse complement strand
AGAGAACTTATAAATAGCGACCCCACCTTAACCAAGGCAGCGAAAACCCGACGCTAGAATTTATTTTTCCACATCATCGATTCCACTGGCAGCGCAGTAATCGAATTATACTTAGCACTTTGCTTATCGCGATAATTGGTAAGGATCTTACCTTCGACGACAAAATAAATCAGTTGGCCAATCGGCATGCCATTATAAACACGAACTGGTTTTTTAACGGAAATTTCCAAAGTCCAATAATTGCAAAATCCCACGTCGCCTTTTCCGGCAGTTGCATGAATATCTATGCCCAAGCGACCAACGCTGGATTTTCCCTCGAGAAAAGGAACATGGGCGTGGGTTTCAGTGTATTCCTGGGTGACGCCCAAATAAAAATTTTCAGGGGTTAGAACAATGCCTTCATCAGGAATATCAAAAGTTTCGATGGGGTTGTGGGCCTTGGCATCCAAGACTGAATTTTTGTAAACAGCCAAAACTTTTCCCAAATGAACGTCGTAGGAATTCGAACCAAGTCCAGTGCGACTGAAAGGTTCGATGCGGATTTCTCCGCGTTCCATGGATGCTAGAATTTCCCCGTCACTTAAGATCACTACTTGGTTTCTCGGTGAACAGTATGTCTTTTCAAATTTGGATTGTATTTTTTCTTTTCCAAACGGCCAGGAGTTTTAGTTTTATTTTTCGTCGTCGTATAGCGCGATGGAGGTTTTCCCTCGCCGCGTGCTTCTGTGCATTCCAAAGTAACGATCAAGCGGCCTGATTTTTTTGCCATGTATAAACCCCTTTTTGGTCAGTATGAACCAAAGAAAACTACCAGGATCAAATCTAGGGGACAACCATAAAGATGAGTTCTGGTAAGAAAAGCGCTGGAATCAGCTCATTGAAAGGCCAAAATGACCCTCAAAATATGGTATTTGGTCCAATTGGCTTTCTGGTGGGCTTGGGTAATATAAGGATATGTTCTCTTTAGATACCAACATTTTATTTTTAGACGATATGCCCTCGATGCGCGAACTGCTTCGCAGTCAGCTGAAATCCCTGGGATTTAACAATCTTTTCGAGGCCAATAATGGCAAAGAAGGTTTAGAGGTTCTGCTTCGGCAGGCCAAAACCAACAAACCCATTCAATTGGTGATTTCGGACTGGCATATGCCTTTGATGACGGGCCTAGAGTTTTTAAAACAAATTCGTTCGACCAACGAATATGCGAATCTTCCGTTTGTATTGCTGACGTCAGAAACCGATCGCGAGCAAGTTACCGAAGCCATCGTTTCGGGCGCTTCACAATACATTGTAAAACCATTTTCAGTTAAGACCTTTGCTGAAAAACTAAAAACAGTTTACGCAAAACACTATCCTGCAGCTTCTTAAGCCGCTTGTTTGTAAGCGGGTTTTGTCGTTGGAATCCAAAAAGAAAATACAGTCCCAATACCAATTTTAGATTCAACCCAAACTTTGCCATGGTATTTTGAAAATGTATTTTTAAGTGCATCCAAGCCAATGCCACGACCACTTAATTCCGTGACTGATTCTTTGGTGGAAAAACTTGGCTCAAATATATATTGAATGACTTCTTGATCTGTTAAATTGGTATTGGCGATTGAGTTTTTGTTTAATTTTTCGCGAATAATCTGCGGATTGATTCCTCGACCGTCATCCGAGATTTCAATTAAAATCCCCTGATCACGGTAACCAGTCGAAATTATAATTTCGGCTGCGGCTGGTTTGCCCATGGCCTTACGATCTTCAGGAAACTCGATCCCGTGATCGATGGCATTGCGAAAAACATGCACAAACAAAGGCCCAATTTCCGTTAAAGTCTGCGCATCAATGCGAACATCTTGGCTGACGAAATGAATTTTATCGACTTCTTTGCCCAGTGAGCGTGCCGAGGAATCAATAATTTTTTGATAGGACTGTAAATATTTTTGCACTGATTTTTTGAAATAATGATCCGTTAGTTCTTGCGCCAGGTTTTGAGCTTGTGGATCTATCGAAATTATATTGGATAAAATTTGAATAATTCTGCTGAGCTCGTTTTGAGGAATCTCGAAATATTTATCTTGTGAAAAAACTTTTTCGCCTAAAATTTCAATGGTCCAATTCCTTAAGAAATTCCAACGCGATAAAACAAGTTGGCTTTTTTCTTTTAGCTTTGCACGGATTTCTGGACTAATTTTTCCTTGAATTTGATGGATCAAATCTTCCATCGAGTGCAGGGTGGAAACAGATTCGCGGTCGCCAAAACCTGAAAAACTGCCCTTCAGTGTATGAACTTGCCTAAAAAGTTCTGTCGAGTCTTCATAGTCTAGTTTTTCTAAAAGACTTTTGGTTTCTTCGAAAAACGTCAGAACGATTTCTTTTTCTTTCAAAAGTTTTAGAATTCTTTGTGATTCGATTCTTTGCAGTTCGGCTTCTTGCTGGGCTTCCCACAGGGCAGTTAAATCAGAGCTGACGGTGACCACGCCGTCTATTTTATTTTTTTCATCGCGAATAGCGTAGTATTTTAAATCAATTTTCTTATCATCAGAGTGGGCAAGCTGAGTCGGGGCCAGCGCAATAAGGTCTTCGAAGGGCAGGGGTTCTTCGAATAAAGTTTTAAGCCATTTTTGAAATCCATCTACTTTTTCTGCAGGAATTTTAAGGACATCCCAAACTTTTTTACCTTTGGGATCCACTTGCAAAGTTTGCAGACATGCCTTTGACACCACATCCAAAACCTGACCATTGCGGTTAAAGATTAAGAAACCTTGGTCTAAGGAATCCAGTAAGGCTGTCATCAGATGATTTAAATTTTGTAATTGCGAGGTACGTTCGGCGACCATTTTTTCAAGGTTGCGCGCATAGTTTTCTTTTTCTTCTAATTCTGCGCGGTACTTTTTCTGTAAACGTTCTTCTAAAGTGACATCGCGGAAAAAAACAATCCAAGATTTACTGTCTTCAAGTACCTGACAGGTGATCTGCACTTTGCCTTCTAGTCCATCGGGATTTTTAAAGCTGACTTCTTTATATGCTGTCGGATCAACAATCGATGCAATATTTTCTAACCAATCAATTTTTGGGGAAAATTCGATTAACTCGTTCAATTTTTTATTTTTAGCTTTGCGGCGTGTGCAGGCCGTAATTTGTGTCGTGGTCTCGTTACAGAAAATGATTTTGGCTTCACTGTTTAAAATAAAACAAGGCTCAAGCAAGGTTTCGAAAATGCTTTCGTTCATAATTTTTCTCGCGAAGAGTTCCCCACGCGAAATTGATAGGCTTTTGTCCACTCAGAATGCCGTTCCTGTTTTTCAACGAGAGATCGTACTCGCCAGTAGACAGTCCCGGTTGGCAGTTCGCGTGATAGTAAAATGCGATTTTTAGAAACAACTGCCGAGTAATAGATTTTCGAAAATTTTTCGTCTAAAGATAGTTCTACTTCATACTGATCGATATCTTCAACGGGGGTCCATTCCAGCCAAAGATCGGGACTTTGTAATGACAGTAAAAACAAAGTGCTGTTTGATTTTGGTTCTAATAGATCAGGAGCCTTTGCCCACTTGCGATAAATATAAATAAATTTTTTCGCAGCAATTTCTGAAAGAATAGGCTGATTGTCTTCGTCATAAGCTTGCAGATCGACCAAGTATTTTCCCGGTTTTGAAATATTAAAGGAACTACTGGTGGTTGGAACATCAACGCTTTGAATGTCTTCTGGATGGTTAAGTGGTTGCAAACGCAGCCGATAGTTTTTTGAAAAGGGAACATCATCCCAAGTGATCTTTACTGTCGTCGCTGTGCCCGAGGCGTCCTCTAGTTTGCCACGCACGATCACGCTTTCTGGAACATAGATCTTGGGTTGCTCTAGATAAATTTTTGCCTGTCCAGTTTCGCTGTTCAATCCAGTGATCCCAGCTGAACCGAGTGCATGCACTCGGTAAAACCAACGTCCTGGTCGATAGTCTTGCCATTCGAAACGATTTCCTTGGACTTGATATTTACGAGTGGCAGAAAATTCTTCGGTGCGCGAAAGCTCAACTTCGTATTGTTCAACGGACGCGACTTTAGTCCAAGTTATTTTAGGGATTTCAACAGCACTGGGGGCGCGTTTTTCAGTTGCTGAAGGGTATCGAGATTTAATAAAAAGTTCGCTTAAAGCCGGGGCAGAGGCTTTGTTTTCCACAAGTGGTAAATCCGTTTTAGCGTCATCGCTTTTGGGGCTTTCACTGGATTTTAGCACCATATGACCCAAAGCCTTAAGTTCAGATTGCGTGGTTTTAATCGACAATGTTGAGTTTTTGGAAAAATCCCCCACGATTTCCCCAAAACGCAAATCAAGTTGGACTCGACTTCCAAGATTTGTGAAAGTTACTAAGGTATTTTGATTCAAGTGAATGGTTGAATCATCTGCCATTTGCAGATCCGTTTCGGAATTAGGTCCAGTAAAAATACTATCACCATAAAAAAGGCGAGCTGGTGTGTAGGCAGGAAGCCAGCTGTAACTGTTCGTTTTTTTCAGACGAACATCCATTTTAACAGCAAATACTTTGGCCACTTCAATTTTACTTAAATCATCCGAAAACAAAGAAAAGTCAGGGTTCAATAGAAAATATCCCGACAACCCGGAAAACAGAAAACACAAAGCAAGAAATATAATGTCGGCCTTTTTAATGCGCTTCATCCAATAATATCTCGGCTTTATTATAAGTAAATTATATGGACCTTTGTCCGGAATATAAAAATTCCAGACTGTCGTAAATGCCGATTAGTTCCTATGCTAAAAGACTATGAATAGTAAAGGTATGTCCTTGCGATGGAAGTTGATGATGTTTTTTGGACTGTTGTCCTTTGCTTCCCTACTGGCCTATATGCTTTTAGCAATAAGAATTTTTGAATCCGATAAAATTGCTTACGTATTTGATTCTAGCACCAATTTTGTTGCCAGCATTGGTTCGCAGGTGCGATCGCAATTG
>JBBQHD010000164.1:0-4980 GCA_038323665.1 Bdellovibrionales bacterium | reverse complement strand
AATTTAATTCCCCGCGGAACTGATCCCCACGATTTCGAGCCTTCCTTAAAAAATTCAATGAGCCTCAAAAAAGCAGAATTGATTTTTGCCAATGGACTGTATCTGGAACCCTGGCTGGAACGAACGATCAAATCCACAGGCAGCAAAGCAAAAGTCGTCTATGTTTCGCAAAAAACCTTGCCGCGCGGAAATGATCCCCACGCTTGGAACGATCCCGCAGAACTTAAAAATTACATTGATGTCATTGCAGAAAATTTACCCACACAAAACAAAAACGCACAATTGCAACGCGCGCAGCTGCTGAAAGATAAAATCACCGCAATCGATGATAAATACTTGGCTGAATTTAAAAAAATTCCAGAAAAAAACCGCGTCATCCTGACCACCCACGATGCGATTGGCTATTTGTGTGATCGTTATAAAATCAAATCGATTTCTCCGTTGGGGAATAGCACATCGCAAGATTTAAAATCTCAAGACCTACAAAGGGTCTTGGCGGAAATTAAAAAATATGGAATCAAAATGATTTTTACTGAAACCAATCAGCATCAAATTTTGACAGAAAAACTGGCGCAAAAAACGGGATTGCAACAGGGGCCTGAACTTTATTTAGACGGACTTTCCGCTGGAAAACCCGCGGAAAGTGTTTTGTCGATGTTGGAATATAATTTACGGCAAATTCTAAACATCTTTTAGTTTTCGATATCGTGTTCCAGTGTCTGCAACACTGGCGCTTGACCACTAAATATCGTACCCACCCCCGCTGATGTTCTTTTTTTACGAAGCAAGCTGGGCAATACTCTTGGTTCTTGACCGCCGAAAAAAACATTCGGCTGCAAATTTGGTGACTGATCATTTTGAGTCATAAATTGGCCGCGCAAATAAATCATGGCTTGTTTCTGCCCCAGTGGCGAAACCAATGCGACCGAAGCCCCGCCATTGCTGGTGCCGCCTTCTTGGTAAGGCTGCTTGGTCGTTAAACTGCCAACATTCATCGCGTGACCAAAAATTCCCAATGCCCAATGAGTGTGACCGAAAACAACGGGGCCAATTCCCATCGCCATGGATTTCAAATTGCCACCTCTGGAGCCATTTTTTCCTTTGTCGCCGTGAAAGGCTAACTCGACCGCAAACTTTGCAATCATAGGATCTTCGGGACCGACTTTAAAGGAACGCCCATAACTTAAAAACTCTACCCGCTTAGGATCATTGATCGTCACTGTTCCGCGCGCACCGGTTAAGGGATTCCCGCGAACACCGTTGATCAATGCATAGGGCAAAGGCGCTTTGGTAAATTCATTGTAATCTTTGAATTTCGGATTGGGCGAAGTTGCAATAGCTCCTTTATTCAGAACGGTTTTGAGATCATCCAAGATATCTGTATTGAAACCTGGCGCACGATCTGGATCATTGATAGCTCGATACAGCCAGTGATCGTGATTGGATGCGACCACAACAATTTCAAGCTCTGGATCCAAAGCCAGAAAATCATTCACCAGTCTGGCAATGTCAGAAAGTTCTTTGCCTAAATCCATTTCACCTTTTTGAAATCGCTGGGTCACACTTTGCGGATTGTTTTCTTCCCAATGGGAAATCGATTTTCCATCAAACAAATCGTGAAAGATGATGCGTTTGGGTCGCAAACGCAAAATGGTTTTTTTCAAAGCATCCAGCATGGTTTTATCCAAAGATGCCACATGCAGATCTCCGATCACCAATGCTTCTGCCCGCATATCCAATGTTGCTATCGGCGTGTATAAGACTCCCAAATCGTAAACGCCTTTTAGTCCTGCAGTTAATTCGGGATTGTTACTTTTAGTAATGTCTGCGTAATCCAATTGGCGAATATGAAATCCACCGATGGGGGCTCCGACATTTACAGGACTATAGCCATCAGCTTTTTCCAAAAGCAATCCACCACTGCGGTGATTTTCCTCGGCCTTGGCGTCAATGATTAAACTTTTTAAATAGGTCGATCGGTAAACATCCTTTTGATGCAAACTTCCGACACCGGCAAAGACAATGTGGTTTCGTTTTTCGTTATCAGCTGTCGCAATAGTTTCCACATCAAAGCGCGCAGCAGCTGCGATCATTGATTGCCCACGTTCATTTAACCAACCCAGTCCCGTGCGTGGATCAAACTGTCTTCCCATAATTCGAACAGCATCTACTTTTAACCACTGGGTTAATTGCATTCCATCAATCATGACATGAACCCCTGGAGTATTCAGCAGCAACGGATCCATTTCCATAGTCGCGGTATTTAAGGGAATCACCACGATTTCGGCATCTTTGGATTTTGCATACTGCAATAAACTTTGGAAAATATCTTTATCGATGGGCAGTCCGGAATAAGTCGAAGTTAAAATAATTCGTTTTTTATTTAAAAAGACTTGGCGAACTTTTTCGACTCTTTCAGGACTGAAAATGGAAAAGTCTTCCAACTTTTGCATAGTTTCGCGCCGTTTTTCCCAAAGTTTTCTTTTCAGTTCTAGTTCATCAGCAAATAATCCGTCGCCGTCTTTTCCTTTTGCAAAAAGAAAATCGGTGGACAATCCCTGATCCTTCAATGCCTGTTCAAGTTCTTCGGGATAAAGTGTTCGTCCAAGTTGGCGGGACGCTTTCAAATAAGTATTCATCACGCGAAACTGAGCCGTTCGCACTCCAATCAAATCGGCGGTTTGCATATCTGTCCACAGACTTTTCAAATCACCAAAAATTTTTTCGATATCTGCGTCTGATGTTTCAAGTTCCTTCACCAGTTCTTCTCGCGAAGGCATGGCTAAAGTATTTTTAAGATGGGTGGCAGCCAATTTCAAAAGTTTTAAGCGCAGGTCTGCAAAAGTTTTACCCTGAGTGCGCTTGGCCAGGTTCAGGAAATAGGTCATATAGTCATCTTTTCCCTCGGGATCCATGACTTTAAAAAGCTCTTCGATGTCTTTGTCTTTCATTCCAATGGAATAAAATAATTCATCCGGGCTTTCTGGCAGAACAGGTCGTTTCTTTAAAGTTTTGGCTAATTTTTCTGCGGCTTCCAATTCTTCGAAAGTTACAATATGCGTATCTTTCAAGGGCTTGCTGACGACTGCCGGTTTTGCTGTAAAAAGATTTGCGCAAATATTTTTAGGTGCTGCAAAAGAATGGATTGAATAAATTAATCCTGAAAAAACAAATATCGCTAAACGCACGAAACCTCCCCTTTAAAAAAGCCGCGCACAGATATCCCCGGAAACTTTTACCTTGGGCCGCAAAGCCGAAGGTAAATTTAATTTTTTAGCAAATCGTTCGGTAATTTTTTCCATCTGAACATTATCCGCAAATAATTCTGCATCGTCTTTCAGATCACGATAATTTCCAGACGAAGTGACAACCAAATAGCGCGGCCGCCCCGAACGCTGCACATCAGCTTCGGAACCAGCGTGGATCAAAATAAATTTAACCGGAGTTCGTTCCCATCTTTTGCGCGAAGCCGTTTCAGACATCAATCGAAAATAGGCTTCAATCATTTCGGGCTGATCTTCGGCTACGATCAAAGTGGCTGCGGAAATTTTATTGTCCCCATCGGCATTCCAAATCGGTTGGTCGTTCACACCCAACGGAGTGCTTTCAATTTGAGTGATCAAGGCTTTTAAAGCTTTGGCCTTCATTTGAACCGCACCTTTTTTGCGGTCGTAGGCATCGTATTCTTCGTTGCCCAACCAAATATCTGAGGTGTTAGCAAAAGCGGTGCGAATCAGTTTTTTGTTTAATAATTCTTGTTCAAAACTGGGATCAGGTCCTGCGCGCAAGGTCAGCCATCCGCTGGTCGCAAACATGGACTGACGAAAAAACATCGCAAGTTCCCAAACAAAGCCCTTCCATTTTCCCTTGGGATCCCGCTGAATGGCATCCAAAAATGTTTTGGTTAAATAGCCCATTTGGCCAGGCCGAGGTGCTTTGAAAAATTCAAAGCTGTTCATGGATCCCGAAAACTGATTCGACATTTCGTAGTAACCAGCTGGATAAACAGTCCCATCCATCGCAACAACTTCGCGTGCAATGTTTCCTTCGATGCCATTTTTTGCCAAGGCCGCTTCGTTGTTCAAGCGGCGGCATTGATCTAGATCAACTATAATGCTTTCCGGGCCATCAAATCTAGGCAGCAAACTAAAACTTCGATTGCTGGAATTGATTCTTAGCAAACGAACAGGCGGCAGAAAGGTTCCGCCTTCTAACGTGCGATCATTAAACAATGTCCCATCTAAATCAGAGAAAAAATAAACCCGCGACTGTGCCTGGACAGTGATTGAAAAAGCCAGGAACGCAAAGCTTAGTAAAATCGAAACAAATCGCCCCGTCATGCAAACCCCCCTGCACACAAATCTATCCGTCGTGAATAGATTTTCCCCAATACGATTTTTTTGTCTCGCTAGAACCCTATGCAAAGAAAATTGGGTAAGCAATACTTTTAAAAAATAAAATTTTTGTGACACGAGTATTAATAAATATGAAAAGCCCATAAACTGAATTTTCATTTTGGATTGAGATGCATTTCAGCCGTTGCGCAGCGGCTCATGACCTGCGAAATTTCCATGCACATTGTTTGCTTTGTGTTTGGAAAAAGCAGTCTGACGCATCTTGGAATTCATAGCTAAAAAAATTTGAAGCTTCTGTATTTAAACTTAATTCAGTTTAAATACAGAATTAGCTAGTGATGCGAATTGACTAAGCTATCGACAGCCCCTGCTAAAACAAAATCTTATTCTAGCTATAAAAATTTATTGCCAAAATCCCGCATATTGATCTTGCGGGTTGCCCGCGAAACTGGCATTCATAAGAAAAATCTAACCGAGGGAGTTCTTCCCAAATCCGCGGATAGGCGGCAAAAAATCAATGTTTCAAAATTTTGCGGAGAAAAAATTTAGGTTCGCATTTTTGATGCGAGCTTAAGGCCTTGTTTGGCCTTTTTTAAATCACTTCCATTCCCAAAAGTGGAGTTAC
>JBBQHD010000163.1:0-5055 GCA_038323665.1 Bdellovibrionales bacterium | reverse complement strand
GAACTTGATCCGCGGGATTATCTTTTGATCACTGTGCGCAAAGCTGCAAACCGTGAACCTTTGCAGACCCCGTTTGAAATGGCTAAGCAATTACGCGGTCAAGACCCGCCTTAAAATTTGGGTTACACTTAAATGGTAAAGTCCGACAGTAATAAAAGCATTTCCTTTTTGTAATGGTTTGCTAAGTTAGCATCTTTGCGGGATCGATTTATAAGATCCTCTAGGCTACACTCGGGTCCATCTACTGCAAACTTAATCATTTCTGATTCTGCACGAACTTGTTCGGGTTCAAGACCAATATTTTTCTTTCCGCGATTCAATGCACGTAGCACAAGTTCAAAATCTAAGACGGCATAGTATTTGTTAAAAATATACTTTGCATAGACTGATGCTGCTGGTGAAATCTCTTCTGGCCGGCTGAATAACCATACGGGCAGTCTAAACAAACCAAGCCTAGTCAGAAGGCGTAAAGCCTAAGACAACTTATCAGCTTGCGGGTAGGAAACTGGGCCCGAGCGCCTATGTATACTTTGTGATTTTACGCAAAAAGCCCTTTTATGCTTCCAAGCCGCAATAAAGTTCTTTGCACAGATTTTTTTGCTTCAAAAATACCATTATCGTGAAAGAATAGTTTAGAGACAGTGATCAATGATAGGATTATCATGAGTGTTAAACATTTGTTCGTATTGGCTATTTATTGGAGGCGGAAGTTCAGTCTCAAAAAATTTCGGTAATCGGCTGGGCTCACCCATTGCAAATTGACCATAGAAACTTTGTCGACGTTACAATCAAATCAGCAAAACTTTCAAGGAATGGCGACTGTGATAAAGCTCAAGCCGTCTTAACAGAACATATCAAAAAAAATCCCCAATTTATAAAAATGGGCGAGCGTGTGGTTTCAGCTTTGGAATCACAATATGCTCGCTGGTCTGAAGCAAATAATGGAAGGCGTGGCCAAAAGAAATGCGTATATTGCAAAAATCGCAATTGAGCAAAAAGACGACATGGCTATTGTAATTGGGCAAGCTCATCTGCACGGGCTTGCCGAAGAATTTGCAAAAAACTGCACGCCAAATGAAAAACCAGAAAAGCCATCTGGGTTTGCTCTTCCTGGTTTCACCCGCTGAAAACCAAGCCCGCTTGATGCCCGATACTTTTTAACCAGAAACAGATCCATCTGATTCCGGTTGGTATATGACCGAGGTCACTTTAAGTCTTTTCTCTTTACCATTTGGTACCGGCCAGCGGATGTCCTGACCTACACGTAAACCAATAAGTGCAGAGCCCACAGGTGCAAGGATCGAGATCTTGTTCTCTTCGATCTTCGCGTCGTGGGGATAAACAAGGGTTACAACAAATTCTGCCTGAGTGTCGAGATCTTGAAAACTGACTTTAGAATTCATCGATACAACATCCTTCGGCAATTCATCGTCTGCAACGACCATTACCCGACTCAGCTCATCTTCCAGTAGCTCTACCATTTCTTGATTGGTCGATCCAATTAATGCTGAAAGTTTTTGAAAATCATTTTGTGTCAAAATTAATTTATCCTGTGCATTCATATTTAAACTCCTATTGTATTCATCCCCACTTTTTGGGGATCTTAGATATTTTTTTTAAGATTTTTCTGGTTATCGAAGTGGGCGGCTGAAGCAAAACAAACAAGGTGCTCAACCGCCAACAGAAATGAACTTGAGACCTAACCCAGTTCCTTGGGTCAGCGAGGTTTGCCATAGAATAAGTAAGCGATGCTGTTGTTTCACAAAACTATCATATCAAAAATTTCTTTTATTTTCAAGTGAGGCAATTAGTCTGACCAAATACCAGAAGTGAATCGGTCAAAAGGCAGTTCTAAGCTCGCATCCTTATCTGTACAAGGCTGGCTCTTTAGAATTTTAGGCGGCCTTGGCATTTTGTGAAAGACGCCCTATCTTATATTCATGCAAGCACAAACTAATTGCCCCAAATGTAGTTCAGAAAATATTTATCAAGATGGTCTTATGTGGATGTGCCCCGAGTGCTCGAATGAATGGACGCATCAAACAACAGCGGATGCAAATGCCTCAGCTGATTTGTCTGATCAACAGATTCTCGACGCCAACGGAAATATTTTAGCAGATGGTGACACCGTTGTTTTAATTAAAGACCTCAAGGTTAAAGGCGCATCAAAAGATCTTAAAACCGGAACGAAAGTTAAAAACATTCGCTTGCAAAGCATGGACGATGGCCACGATATTTCCTGTAAGATCGATGGGTTCGGTGCTATGAATTTGAAATCAAGTGTGGTTAGGAAAGTTTAATTATTGAGACTTAAATATTTTTCGAAACTTCGCATTACAACAATATGTAAAAGAGCCTAAGTATCGTCTATAATCATGTGTGACCAAGTTTTATCTTCTGCCGCGAAGGTTCCTGGGCTGAAACACACTTAATGATCTTAAACCCGTAAGCAGGAAATGAGAATTCACATCAGTCGTCTTCCGACTTCACAGATAAGGACTTAGATAAACAGAACAAAAATTCTTATTTTGTAATTATCCGGTAAAAAGCGCGCGGGCTTGGCGCATTGGAATCCACAAACTCGAAATTATTTGCGGAGGTTTGAACAGCGGGGCCGATATCACTCCATTGCTGAAGATTCATCGAGCGTTCCACATGGTAAGTTCCTGTGGAGTCTCCGATAAAAGTAAGTTTATAGGTAGAAATTCCGGTTTTAGTTATGCGCAGTTGTGCCGGCAGTGACATAATTGTTGTCTGTTGCTGACCGGTAAATTGTAGCGCAAGTTCGTCGGAAAAAAATCCTAATGTTTGTGGAAGCACGGTTCCTTCGACACTTCCCGCGTCTTGAACCAACCAGTTGTTTTGCAGCAATAGTCCGCCGGGAAATAAATTTAATTCAGGGTCATCCAGGAATAGGGCCATCATTCGGGTGTTCGCAGGAATATCCCAACTGTCGTCTGAAGTTCCACCTTTTTTGGGAATCCCCGGCTGAAAGTGCTCTTCGATAAAAGCGTTAGAATTCACGTAACTTAATGGATAAGCTGTTGATGAAAACCAAGGCCGCGGATTGCCAGTTCCCGAACCGACGCTGATCAGATATGTATTTGCAGGAATGGGCACAACAATATAGGCCCTGCGTGCGACGGCACCACCGGTATTTAGATACTGAACTTGATATTGAATGAATGAGTTCGGAGCCACGAAAACAGGAACGGGAGCTAAAGTTATTTGCAAAAAAGGCGCAACTTGAAATGTTGCGATCGATGAACTATTAAGACTTCCAGGTGTTTCGTTCCAAGTTAAGTTTCCAAGTGCATATAAGGGCGCTGCGTTCTCTGAACCATATTGGGGCGCCTGATATACAATACTTGCAGTATGCATTGTACCCTTGGGAATATTTCCATAATTCACTTTTACTGCAATCGGATCACCTAGTGGACCCGACACGAAAGAAAATGGGAAACCCGAGCTGTTTACATTGATGGGAAAAATATATGTGGGAAGTCCATTTACGTTTACGATTGGAAATTGCAGCAAAAGTTGAGTGTTTGTCATAGTTGAACTTTGAGGTGTGTTGGCATTCAGAAATGTAAAGCTGAAGGTAACCGTATCCCCAGCATGCAAAACAGTGGCCGAAAAATTTGAAGAGACCGAAACTTGCGCCATCGCATGCATCGAAACGAACAACAAAAAAATAAAAGTTAAAATTTTAAAAAATTGATTGATCATTTTTTCTTTCCTAAAGTTGATACCGTCCATCTGTAATTCCATAGCAGTCAAAAAAACTCTCCGCTTGAATTTTGTATAAGCTCTACCAGCTTTTGTAAATGTAAGCCAGCAGAGCCATTCGGTGTAAAGCATAAGACTTTTTATCGGGTTGGGGCGCAAGACTGGGCCCCGAACGTCGATAGATACTTTGCGATTTCGCGGATAAGCCCTTTTATACTTCTAGCCATCTGTAAAAAAGTAAAACTTGATCCGCGGGATTATCTTTTGATCATCGTGCACAAAGCTGCCGGCGTAGAACCCTTTGATTTTGTTTTCATTATTTCCGCGCTTGCAGTTTCACGGCAAGGTGCCTTTCACGACACTTTGAATTCTTTCCGTAAGTAACTTTGTTTCTTCTTTAAACTCATTGGCTTTGAATTCCAAACGATTCATATTTGCAACCTGCGCCAGCAGCGCACGAACCACTAGTTTAGAATCGAGTGAAGCATCTTCGCGACCATCGAAGTTAGCTTTGATTTGCTGAGCGTAAAAATAGATCCTGGCACCATTACTTAAAAGAAGCGCCCTGTCTCCAATCGCGTCGATTGCTTGATATATGCTAACCACAGAATTCCGAAAGCGCTTGATGGCTTCCTGAATCAATGGACGATCAAAATCGATAAAGGCATAAGTATTTTCTAAGCTTTCATTCAGATTACTTACTATTTCTTGAAGCTGTTGATTCATCGTTTTTCTTTCTGCCCTGGAGGGTCGCCAGCCCTTTCTGACTTTGTCCTCCCATTCATCCAGTGCCTTTTTAAGATCGAAAAAATGGACTTCGACGTCTCCGAATAAATTGGCCTCTGCCTCGTCCCCGCTATGGCCATTCGCTCCGTTGTAGACCTTCCGCAAATCGCGCCTGAGCTGTCCGTCTCGTAACTTGAAAGATTTTCGTGGAGCGTAAATCTGCAGATGCAAAAAACCTAATTTTCTAGCCGGTCTGTCAGCAAACTTGTCGCGTAAAGTGGAATGAATTATGTCGCGGTGTAACTGCAAGGAATTATTCAAATGAATCATTTCGTGGCGGGTTATGTCGGAAAAGGTTTTTCTTCGAACGTCCGAAAGTCCTATCGATTGAATTCCTTCTGTGAAGCTATGATAAACAACGTAATCACCGAAAAGATTTTCGAGACAATATCCAATTTTTTGGTAACCCAAATTTTAAGGCGGGTCTTGACCGCGTAATTGCTTAGCCATTTCAAACGGGGTCTGCAAAGGTTCACGGTTTGCAGCTTTGCGCACAGTGATCAAAAGATAATCCCGCGGATCAAGTTCTACTTTTTTACA
>JBBQHD010000162.1:0-5167 GCA_038323665.1 Bdellovibrionales bacterium | reverse complement strand
AAGTCTTCGGGACTGATTACCCGACCCGGGACGGCAGTGGAGTCCGCGATTATATTCATATTGAAGATTTAGCATCGGCGCATTTAAGTGCTTTTATAGCTTTGAAAGAAAAAAATATTTCAGGGATTTTTAATTGCGGTTACGGAAAAGGCTTTTCAGTTTTTGAAGTGATTGAGGCTATGAAAAAAGTTTCTGGCAAAAATTTCGAAGTAATAAAAACACCCAGACGTGCAGGCGATCCACCGGAAGTTGTTGCGGATACGTCTAAGCTGCGGAAAATTTTAAATTGGCAGCCCAAATACAATGATATCGAATTTATTTGTAAATCCACTTATGAATGGGAAAAATCTCGGTAACAATATGATCAGCTTTATTTTTGCAATTTGTTTGGGTTTGAACGTATCGGCAAAAGATTTATCCATACTTTATATAGGCAATAGTTATACTTACGTACCAACGATGGGGGATGAATTGCATCCAGCTGTTCCAAAAATAGTGAATCAAATCGCACAGTCCATCGAGCCAACTTTGCAAATCCATTATACATTTCATACCCCAGGTGGTTTCAGCTTTGAAAAGCATTTCCACGATCCCAATTCGGTTGCACTGATGTCGCAGCATTATGACAAAGTGATTTTACAAGGACAGAGCATAGAATCATTGGATTTGCCCTTGTGGTGGGAACAAAACTTTTCAACTTCAGGGCTGAAAAGTTTTTCTGTATTTCTGCCAAAGATTTTAGATCTTGTCTTTAAATCCAGTAATGATGTCAGCTTGTATGTAAATTGGGGATGGAATCCAAAAAATAATTTATTAAGCGAAAATCATCCGGGGCTTTATTTCCCAAAGGGCATGCCGAAATCTGGACAAAAATGGTGTGGAAATAATAAATTTGAATATCAGGAAAAGATCGATGAAAGTTACCGTAAGAATTCCAAAAATTATTCTGTCCATTTTGCCAAAGTTGGTGATGCCTGGTTATCCGTGCAAAGGGCAGGATTGGTTGACGAAGATGAATTGTATTTAGTCGATGATTGGAGCCACCCGTCAGCATTGGGGACATTTATAGCTGCCTTGGTATTGGTGCGCGATTCTTTGCGACTGGATATTTCAAAAAATAGTTTTATTCCCACGGGAATGGATCCTGTTAAAATTAAAAAAATTCAGGAATTGCTTTTATAAGCGAATCTTACGGACTTTTTTTTTCTGATCTGAGTAAGTATTTAAAATAATTTATTTTGGTTGTTCTAAAATCAAAGTCGACAGATTGCGATTATAAGCCGCGTGAATAATCTCAAAAATATCTTCATAAGGGCCGCCAGCAAGTCCGCGCTGAATGCGCTTTGCTTCGGCGGTGTGTTTCTTGGGATCTAATCTTGCGCCAGGTAAATAATCTCGCAAATTTTCAGATTCTTTGTTTTGCAAAATAAAATTCCTGCTGTCAGAATTTTCTGATTTTTTGGCATTGGCGGCAAAGATATCAAACGACAAAGTGCTATTTCCATCGATTCCATTGCTGACTTTTATATTGCCGACTTGATTGGAATTTATTTCCGCACTTTTGGATTGAGTATTGGCATTGTTGGGTCGGGCAACTGAATCAGAAACTTTCAGTCCAACTTGTTTGCGATTGGCAATGTTTGGATTTGCGGCTGTTGCTGACGAAACTGCTTTGGGTGATGCGGCCCCTGGCGTTGGTGCAGAATTGCGCGAACTAGATTCAGTTCCGCCGCTGCTGGCCGATCCCGGGTTATTGGATCCAAGTTCATTTTCAACGCGGCCAACTCCGCCACTCGAACTTTGCTTTTTTCCTGCGACTGCGCTGCTGGGCCGTCCGCGCGCGGCGGCCACGCACTGGGGTTCTTCGCTGTGGTAAGAACAATACTCGTCTTCACTTGCGACTGATTTTTCCACACACTGTGCGGCGGCAGAGGCTAAGGCTTCTTGTTCTTGTCTTAATTTTTGCGCGCGTTGCAGGGGCAACGTAAAGTCTTCGCACTGCTGGGATCGTTCGCTCCAATTTAGGCGACGGGTTTCCGATCGTTCTGTACCTGATTTTGCGCCAGAGCAACTCGATGACAAACCTGACAGACTATTTTGCACTTTGTCGCAACTGGCTTTGCAGCGGCGGTAAGTTGCAGAACAGTTATCTTCAAAATCTTTCACAGCCGATTTTAAATCGTCGGCCATCTTAACTGTGTCCGCACAATTTTTGTTTAACAAGGTGGATTTTGGCAGGCTGCTAATTTTTTCCATGAGGCTTCCGTAATTGTTTTCAAATTGTTTCAGCTGCGAATTCGCTTCAGGTACACATGTGTCCATATAATTTGTGGTGTCATTGGTACATGCATTCATCAATTGATCAAAAGAGGCTGCGCCAGAATTGCAAGCCGCATCGGCCGCTGCGTTAATAGAAGACTGAAAAGGAATTTTTGGCAAACGATTTTTATTTTTACAGCGAGGATCGGGCGAGTTTTTTTGACAATCATTAATATTATAAAGAGTGGCCTCGGATCTTGCCATTAGGTCATCAGGGTCGGACTGCTGTGCGTGCGCAGAGCTAAACAATGATAAATTTAATAGGAGCAAAGCGCCTATTTGTATAATCTTCCCCATCTAAAGATAATATAGTATCGATGTTGACTAAGAAATAGGGTGTCTCAATTTAAAACACGGAACTGAAAAATATAAATTTGAGACAGTTTAATTTAATTATTTGAAAACTGAAAATATTTTTGTCATTATTGAAAGTCCAAAGGGGGAATAATGAAAGTAACAAGTTTGATAGTGTCGATGGTTTTGGTCTCAAGTATCGGAATGGTTAATGAAGTTTCAGCTGCGGAACCTTTAGATTCGGAAGCCCAAGCTATTGTAGCGAAGATACAATCTATCGGAGGAAATTTTATTTTTTTTCCAAGCGAAAATATTCCAATTTCAAGCGAAAAAAAATACGAGGCATCGAAAGCCCATATTGAGTCGCATGGTCGCGCGATTGCGAGACTCAGCGCATTGACTGATCCCAAAGAAATTAAAGCGACTAACAGAGATAAAACTGTAGCACAAATGAAAATGTGGAAAGCGCTTCTTGAAGAACGAGTCAGGAAATATGAGACTGAGCAGGCTGATAAAAAAGCAATTGAACTCACGCAGTATGATATTTAATTAACTGCCACAGTTTTAAACTAACAAATTATAAACGTCTTAGAAAGCGCCACTCGTGGAGTGCGCTTTCTTCACTAGTCGATTGTTTAACTTTCCAAACAGCACATCAGAAAAATCTTTTTTCAAAATTGCTTTTTCCTTGTTGGCGTCTTTTCCGACGGTGATATCCAGTAGGTGAACCGAATTTTTATTAGATCCGCTGCTGGTCTTATAGCCTTTAAGAACTTTTTCACTTAGAAACATAAAACCCCCTTGTTAACTTAATACCTAAGCAAGAACGAGGCCCTTACTAAGTGTTTCGTAGTGCTTGCCGCACAGGTCGGGCAGCGAATTTCCCCTGCAGACAGAGGCACATTGCCCGCTTGGCCTTTGGTCTAAGAACAAAGCGCGGTCTTAAATTGAGTCACTAGATGTTCCTCATTTTTTCGCAAACAAATTTTATTTTCTGAATTGTTGTTCTAATTTGAGTGCCAGAATTGTGGGTCTTGGGTTCACAGAATATACTTAATAAATATGCAAAGAATTAAACTTGATCTAAGGCCAGTTGAAGTTCAGTCCGAAGACGGTTTGACCGTTAGTAAGAATATGAACCTTAAGGGAAATCTGATTGTCCTGACCGACAGGGCGTCACTATTTAACAATATTAAATCCCACCTGCAATTTCAGGGTTGGTATGTCGAAGTTTTCACAAGTCTAAAACCAGCACTGGAAATGGTCTTAAAAAATCGCCCTGATTTTTTCTTGATCAGTTCTAAATATCCGGATTCGCGGGTTCATGCTTTGCCAGCAGTGCTGGCCAGTGCTCACAGTATTCCGGTGGCATTTTTTTCGGAATCGCTAAAACCTCGTGGCGATGATTTTTTAACCAATCACAGTTGGAAGTATAAAATCATGCCGCCGATGACGGGTCCCAATTTCGAACGATCGCTGTTAAAATTACAAAAATTAGAACAAGCCCAGCTCGAGATTTTTAATAAGAATGTTAAGAACCTTATTTACAAACCCAAAGCAAAAGATTTCTTACGCGAGCTGGGATCCTTACCCGGCGAAGCCTGGCCGGAAAATAAAAAATTGTCTTTGCCTGTGGATTTAAAATTACAAATTTATGAAGTTAAAAATGTGAATTGGTCGGGTTATTTTTTATGGACCCATAACCAAGAAGATTCTTTGCAGGATCTTAATTTCGATATTCAAATTAAATTGCGCGATCGCTTTCCGTCTATTTCTAAATTGAATGACAACGGGGGCGGTTCGGAAATAAAAATTTGGGACGTCGATGCGAATTCTCCGCATTTTCTGGATTGGGCTGAAAAGTGTGCGCTGGGAGTGCAGAAAAAAGTCTTTCGCGGCGAACCCACGGTTTATGCTTTTATCGAGAAAAAATTAAATGAAAAACCAGAAGCGCGAATCTTGGACCAAGCATTTACTAGCATCTTTCTGGAAGACATCGATATGCAAAAAGCTTTTCCTTTTGATCTTTATTTATTTTTTCCATCCAACAGTAAATTTCTGCAGTTTCATCACAAGGGGGCAGCAGTTCACCCCGCGCAAATTAAAAAGTGGAGCGAAAAAGGCATTTTGGAAGTTTATATCCATCGTAAGGCTTGGGACGAATTTCGTCTTTACCGCGCGGCCTTGTTTGTGCAGAAACAACTTGCGGAATTTCCCATCCCTGCTGAAACATAGCTTAGATGTTTAAAATACCAACTGATCAAAATTCAATTTTCAAATGGGGAAACCCGCCGCAGAAAAAACTGTCGCAGAATTTTCGCATTTTGGTTTGGAATATTTGGAAAGGCAAACTGCGCGCACAGATTGAATCTGATTTGCCTGATTTGTGCGACAATTCAGAATTGGTTTTATTTCAAGAAATGACCGATCAATCTTGGTTGCGCGAATTGCTGCAACAGCAAAAACATGAATGGAATATGGCCACCAGCTTTCAGTGGAACAATGGTTACCAGACGGGGATTGCAACAGGGGCTGACAGCCAAATCGAAAAAGT
>JBBQHD010000161.1:0-5189 GCA_038323665.1 Bdellovibrionales bacterium | reverse complement strand
AGAATGAATCGCGGTTATACCCGCGAAGAATATTTGGCCAAAATCGCCATGATTAAATCGCATTTGCCCAATGTGGCCTTATCGACCGATATCATCGTGGGTTTTCCCGGCGAAACCGATCAAGACTTCGAAGACACCATGAGCATGTTGGAAGAAGTCCGCTATGAAACCATTTACGCATTTAAATATTCGCCCCGACCTTTTACCAAGGCCGCACAATTTTTAGATCAAGTCGACGAGGATATTAAACAAGCACGACTAGAAAGATTATTTGCTCGGCAAAAAGTCATCGGCACCTCGGTTGCGCAAAAATATGTGAATCAAACAGCCGAAGTATTGGTGGAAAAATTCCACGAAGACACCGCGAAATTTTCCGGTCGCAATCGAGAAAATAAATTGGTTTATTTTAATTGTGATCAAGATAAAGCGGTGATGGGTGAAATGGTGCAGATTAAATTAAATGAAATTTCCGCTCATGTTATGAAAGGCGAGTTGGTCCAGTGATTATTCAAATTCAAGAATCTGCTTTTCATCAAAAAGATTTGATCGAGTTATTCCCGCTGGGAATTACCTTGGCTGCCGAAGCGCAGCGCCCCTATTTATTATTGCGCGAACAAAAAGGCGATCGAACTTTGCCAGTGCCAATGAATCCTGTGGAAGTCGGAGTCAGTCTGACGCAAGCCAATCCGACTCAGGTCCCAACTTCGCCACATCATTTTTCAAAACTGCTGATGGAAAGTCTGGCGATCAAGGCCAAGCAATGTGTGTTCGTGGAAATCAAAGGCACATTTATGTATGTGCGCATTTATTTTACCGGATCGCCACTGGCAACTTCAGTAAAATTACGCGCAGACGAGGCGATGTCATTGTGTTTGTATTTAGAACTGCCATTTTTTGCGACGCCAGAATTTATTCAAACCAGCCGCGAATTTACTTCGCAGTGGGAAGTCTGGTCGCAGACGCAAATCACGCGGCAAAATACCAATAAGAGTTTAATTCAATGAGCGCGCAGCTGATCGAATGCCGAGGTCACAAACCCAAAATCGGAAAAAACGTTTACCTTGCGCCCAATGCAATTCTGATTGGCGACGTCACCATCGGCGACAATTGTTCGATCTGGTTCAACTGCGTTTTGCGCGGGGACGTGATGCCCATCACCGTCGGCAATGAAACCAATATTCAAGACGGAACCATTATTCACGGCAGTTTTGGCTCGGCCCAAACTGAAATCGCCGACCGTGTCACCATCGGTCACGGCGTAATTCTGCACGGCTGTAAAATCCACCGAGAATCTTTGGTCGGAATGGGATCAGTGCTTTTGGATAATTGTGTGGTCAGCGAAAATTCTTTTGTCGGCGCGGGAAGTTTGATCAAAGAAAATTTCATAGTTCCCAGCAAGCATTTGGTATTGGGCCGCCCAGGAAAAGTAGTTCGCCCCCTGACCGATGAAGAAATAAAAAATTTATCTGTTTCTGCGGATAATTATTTGCATTACAAAACTTGGTATTGAATCTACGTTTTTTGTTATTTTTTAATTACTTCGACCAATTCAACTTGTTTCATGCGTCGAACTTTCTTGGCATCCAATGGGGTCATTCGCACTCTTAATGCTCCGCTATCTAGAATTGCGAAAATTTTGATGTCTTGGGCTGTTATTGTATCCGCGATGCGACTGAGCTGTGGTAACTCGGTTTCCTTTATCAATACTAAGTAGAATTGCATGTGCTCTTTGGGGTAAGTTTTAACTTCTTTGGTTTGCGAGTTCTGCACAGGCGGCCATAGGTCACCCCGAACAGAGGTAATTTCGCGCAGATTTAATGCGCTGATAAGAGCAAATTGTGGGGCGTTGGCTAAAAGCCTAAATTTATTTTGGATGTTCAGAATATCTACCCTTTGGAAGCCCAATTCTTTTAAGAATAGGCGCAGTCGATGGACATCTTCCCCAGTTAGTGTCGGCTTAAGATCCATAATAAGTGTAAAATGAGCATCACTGCGATCAATAATTTCGGCCAGGCCGGAAGTTAGTTTTTTCTGTCGAGCAAGTGCTGCTTTATCGACTTTACCATTGAAGGCCAGAATGATTGGCATGCCTTGAAAATGGGATGGGACTAGGTTTATATCCGAAGCATTTTGAACCCGTATTCCAATGCCGAAGCTTCCATCCAGAGTTCGGCCAATTCCAACTCCAATGCGAGGATCTTGACCAAGTTCAGTTTTTTCAAAAGCTTCTTTTGCGGCTCTGGCTTCAGTTAGAGTATAAATTCTTGGCGTTTCCACTGAACTTTGGGGATAAAGCTGATTGCATTGTTCGGAAGACGCAAGGGCTGGTCGCATATAAAGAGCACTGACAGCCACGACTAAACATAGTTGGTTTAAGTATTTGATTTTTTTCACTTAGACATTTGTATTGGAAATACAAAAAAATGCAAAGATCCAAATGAGGATTGAAGTTTTTTCCAAGGAATCAGTGTTTTCTAACTGATTAAGTAATTGTATGTCATACCAATTCTACAGATTTTTAGCGGATATTTTCCAGGATTTTTTGGAGGTTTAGGTGAAAGTTACAAGATTGTTTTTATGCATGTTGGTCTGTTTTCTGTTTGCTTTGCATGCTTTTGCGCAAAAAGAACAAGGGTCGCTGGTGCCATTGACAATGGAATTGCGCGTGCAAGCTTTAAGCGAACTGCAAAGAGCTATGAAAACTCGTTATATCGGGATGGAAAGTAAGAAAGCGCGAAAGATCGATATCAATGAACTTTTCGAACAAGCAATCCTTGCAGAAAAAGAAATTCAGGACGCTTCATTGACGGGTAAATTTGCAGATCAAATCTGGGCCGAGAATAATTTGAATTTTTTTGATCGCGCGAAATTATTAGTGGCGCAATTCCAAGACGGACATATGGAGTCTTATCCACCGATGTCGAGAACCTTGGTCACTTTGGGAATAAAAGTGCAATTGGTTGGAACAGAAGTTATCGTAGTGGATATAGACCCTCGACTGATGTCATTTAATGCAAAAACGGCCGATTCGAACAGTTTTAAGTCTTTGCACATTGGGGCAAAACTAAAGTCGGTGGATGGAAAAAATCCACTTGAATTAAGTCATGAATACGCAAAATTTGAATCCGCCAGCAGTGATCGCGCGCGATTGCTTAATGGCGCCAGCGCGATTGCTAATCGGTCCTTTTCGTATCCCCAGAAAAGTTATTCTGAAATCGAGTTTTCTATAACAGAAAAAGACAATGGTAAGGAAAAAGAAACAAGCATCACATTAGATATGCCTTGGTTTCACCTGACTGCCGCGCGCATGGAGGCAGCCATCCATTTTCAACGCTATCACATTCTGCCCTTGCGAATTATTAAGAATAACTACAATGCCGAAAAAAACGAAACTCAATTTGAACAGCGTTCGTTGAGCGCTATGGTCAACGATAGTTCGAAATTAAAAGCGGATGTGTATGCCGAGTGGTTGACAGATGCCGATGGTGATTTGGTATTTTCGTGGGGTTTGGCAAGCGCCGGCAACACCTCGTTTGTGGTTTTAAGTTTGGGTACTTTTTTGGATGATACAGTTCTGTATAAGAATGCAGAGTCCACCAATACTAAACTTGGAGATGTTTTTGAAAAGTATTTGAAAGAAATTGTGAAACTGAAAAAACCCATTGTTTTGGATCTTAGAAATAATTATGGTGGCAGTCTTGCGTTTGCAAAAGTTTTTCTTTCCTACTTTATTCGAGAACAAGATATGGATCCCAAAATCTTTCTGAGGTATCGTTTGTCAGCCAATATGCTTTCGCAAACAATTGCACTGACTGATGGTATAAGCAGCGCAAACAAACGCCATAATAGTTTCGAGTCTTCAGGTGTTGAGGTTCGCGAATTTCTTAAAAAATCTTTGGATGAACAAGGAAACAGGCTTGGAAATTACTCGAAACCATATTTCCCTAAAAAAATTCTTACCGATACAGATGTTAGTTTTGCCGGAGATCTTGTGGTTTTAACATCTGCGAAATGCGTCAGTGCCTGTGAAATGGCAGCAAGTTATTTGCAATATTCTGGTCGTGCAAGCGTGATCGGAGAACCAACTCATGGCACAGGATTTGGATTTATCAACGGTGGAAAATTTGTGGATACCAATGGGGTTCTTGCGTTGCTTATTCCAGATTTAGAATTTGGATTTAAAACGGACCGCGAACAAAGCGAAAATGATCCCTTGATTCCCGGAATTACTTATGAACCCACCTTAAAAGATTACACAGAAAATTCCCAAGGTTGGATTAAAAAAGCCGGCAAAGTGCTTAGGCAAATGAAGCGCGAGCGCATCCGCAGCCGCGTAAGCAGCGGAATAGAGTCTGCTCCACAACCTTTGTAAGAAATTATTGCGACACAAAGATTTCTAGTCAAACCAAAAAAAATCTGGCATCTTTCTAAAAAGGTAAGACCTCAAAATCTCCTTACCTTTTAGAAATTAGGAGATGCCGATGAGTTTCCAAACCGAAATCAGTTTAACTTACGATGATGTTCTACTTGTGCCTCAGTATTCCGAGGTCATTCCTTCTGATGTCATTCCGAAAAGTTTTTTTGCCCGGGATATCTTTTTAAATGCGCCGATTTTATCTTCGGCCATGGACACCGTGACGGAAAATAAAATTGCGCGGGTGATGGCGCAATCCGGTGGTCTGGGTGTGATTCATAAAAATATGTCCATCGAAAAACATGCCCTTGAAGTTGAAAAAGTTAAAAAATACGAAAGTGGAATGATTTTAGATCCAATTACTTTGTCGCCGGATAAACCTGTGCGTGCAGCGACACAACTGATGGCGAAATTTTCGATCAGCGGGGTTCCAATTACCGTGGACGGAAAATTGGTGGGGATTTTAACCAATCGCGATTTGCGTTTTGAAAATAATTTGGATCAAAAAATTTCTGATGTAATGACCAAAGAAAATTTAGTCACTGCCAAAGTAGGCACAACTTTAGAACAAGCCAAAAAAATTCTGCAACAACACCGCATTGAAAAACTTCCGGTGGTGGATGATCGTGGAATGTTGAAAGGTTTGATCACTTGCGTATGGATCGCGGGTGCGGTGGCGCTCGGCTTCGGGATCGCCGCGATCCAGCTTTTGCCGACGGCGGAGCTTCAGCGCCAATCGCAGCGTTCAGCAGGTGTAGATACCGACTTCGCGCTC
>JBBQHD010000160.1:0-5226 GCA_038323665.1 Bdellovibrionales bacterium | reverse complement strand
ATTTTTTCGAAATTGCAAAAACTGGGACAATCTTTAATGGTCCCGGTGTCGGTTTTGCCGGCGGCTGGTTTGGTCGTAGCTTTGGGTCGGGCGCTGCAAACTTTGGGCGGAGCTTATGAAGGTGCCGGAAAAATTCTATTGTCTTCTGGGATTGCGATTTTTGAAAATCTTCCTGTCGTGTTTGCAATTGGTGTGGCCATTGGATTTTCCGGTGGTGCGGGCATTGCTGGATTGTCGGCTGCGGCTGCCTATTTTACTTTGATTAATTTTTTAAAAGTTTTCGGCGAGCTGCGCGGACTGGCACTGCCCATCAATACCGGCGTCTTCGGTGGAATCTTGGCGGGTTTATTGGCTGCACAAATGTATCGCCGTTATCACGAAGTTCAATTGCCGCAAGTCTTGGGATTTTTTTCCGGAAAAAGATTGGTTCCCATCGTTTCGGTTTTCGCAATTTTATTTGTGGGCGTGATTTTAGGATTTGTCTGGCCGCCGATTCAGGCAGGCATCAGCGAATTTGGAAAAATCGCCAGCACTTCGGATTTCGGTGCAGCACTGTATGCGGCTGGAAAAAGATTATTAATCCCAGTGGGTTTACATCACGTTTATTATCCTTCGTTTCTGTTTGATTTCGGAGAATGGACCGACGCTGCAGGAAAAGTTTTGCGCGGCGATGCCACCCGGTATTTCGCGGGCGACCCAACTGCAGGGGTTTTCATGGCCAGCGAATTCCCCATTATGATTTTCGGTTTACCTATGGCAGCCCTTGCCATGACCTTGCGAGCAAAAACCTTGCGCCGCAAAGCCATTGCCGGAGTGATGTTGTCAGCAGCATTAACATCGATCATCACGGGCATCACCGAGCCCATCGAATTCGCATTTATTTTTGTGGCGCCCATACTTTTTGTTGCGCATGTGGCGATTGCATTTTTATCGGGATTTCTGACTCATCTATTTGATATTCATCAGGGCTATACTTTTTCTGCTTCGTTGATTGATTTAGGCCTTGGCTTGTTTAACCAAAAAAATGGAACCGCATTTTGGTTGATCGTAGGACCTGCTATTGGCGCCATTTATTTTACCACTTTTTATGTTTTGATCGGTTGGTTGGATTTAAAAACCCCGGGTCGCGAAATAGAAACCGATGATGACGAAGCTGAACGCTTGGCTGGTGGCTCGACTTCCGTATCGGATAAGGCCGTCAAAGTTTTATCAGCCTTGGGTGGTTTTGATAATCTGTTGGCACTAGATGCCTGCATCACTCGGTTAAGAATTACGGCCAAAGAATCTAGCAAAGTCGATCAGAAGAAATTAAAAAACTTGGGCGCGCGCGGAATTTTCAGCGACAACAAGGGCAATTTTCAAATTGTCTTTGGCACCGAATCGGATCACTTAAAAGGCCAGATTGAAAAATTGCGCGGTAAAAAATCCACCGGCGGAATTGAAATCTTGGCACCCATTTCAGGAAAATTTTTACCGATCGAAAAAGTTTCTGACGAAACCTTTTCACAAAAAATTCTGGGCGACGGATTTGCTGTGATTCCCAGCGAAGGAAAAGTTTATTCTCCGGTGGATGGGGAAATTGTTCAGTTATTTCCAACCCACCACGCCTTTGGTATATTAAGCAGCCAAGGCGCAGAAATTCTGATTCATATTGGAATCGATACGGTGCAAATGAAGGGACTTGGATTTACCCCGCACATCAAAGTGGGGGATAAAATTAAAACCGGTCAGCTGCTGCTGGAATTCAGCATCGCCGAGATCGAAAAAAGTGGCAAATCAGTGGTCAGTCCTATTATTATTACGAATTCAGCGGATTGGAAGTTGACGCTGGCATCCAACTTGACCAATTTAAAGCACGGTGAAGTTGTTTTGAATTTGCAAAAAAAATAGGGGAAGACTTAATGGCAAAAGAAATCACAGTAAAAGTTCCAACACCTCAGGGTCTGCATGCCAGACCCGCGGGAATCGTGGCCAAAGTGGCGTCGGAATTTGGCGCGCAAATTACCGCCAAGGCCAATGGATTAGAAAAAAATGCGAAATCCGTTATGGCGTTGATGAGCTTGGGCGTGCAGCACAACCAAGATATTACTTTTACTGCCGATGGGCCCGATGCCGACGCAGCCCTGCAGAAACTGCAAACTCTTTTTACCGAACAATTAAATGTCCACTGAGTTTTTAAGCGGCCAACCGGTTTCATCAGGCATTGCCCTGGGCAAAGCTTTTTTGCTGGGCGGTGCGAAAACTGAAAAGCCTTTATTTTCATCCGTTGAAAATGAATTCGCGCGGCTGAAACAAGCTTTTGCAATTTCCCAAGATGAAATTAAACAAAAAATTTCTAAAGCCGCAGCTGGCGATGAAAAAGCAGCTATTTTCGAAGCGCATTTGCAAATTTTAGAAGATCCCGAATGGTTGGATTCGATCCGCGCCTATGTGCAAAACCAAAAAGTGGTTTGCGAAGTGGCGGTTGAAAAAGCCTGCGCCGATTGGGTGCAAACTTTTTCCGCGATGGAAGATCCCTATTTTCGCGAACGCGCATCAGACATCCGCGATTTATCCCTGCGGGTCGCCCGCAATTTGCGCGGCGAAAAGGAATGGAGCCCAGAAAGCATTTCCGAAGAATGCATTTTGGTCGTGCACGAATTACTGCCGTCGGTCGCAGGAATGCTACCAAAAAAATTCGTCAAAGGCGTGATTTCCGAAGTGGGCGGTAAAGCTTCGCATTCGGCGATTTTGCTGCGAAATTCAGAAATCCCCGGCGTCTTTGGAATAAAAAATTTATTGGGAAATTTCAAATCCCAACAAAATATTGTGATGGATGCGGAAATCGGCCGCGTTTATGTCGAACCAGATTCCGATACGATCGAAGAATTCAAAAAACGTTCTGCTTTATTTGAACAAGAAAAAACAGATTTAAAAGTCTGGCGACAAAAAGAAGTTAAATCTGCCAAGAATGAAAAAATTCAGTTCTTAGCAAATATTGCCGGAGTCGAAGACGCTTTGTCAGCGGCAGAAAAAGGCGCCGAAGGCGTGGGTTTGTTCCGCACCGAATTTCTGTATATGGATCGAACCGATTTGCCCAGCGAAAACGAGCAGTATCAAGTTTACAAAAAAGTTTTAGAAACTTTCCCGCAAGGCAAAGTGGTGATTCGAACTTTGGATGTGGGCGGCGACAAGACAAGTCCAGCCTTGCCGATCGAGGCAGAATTAAATCCGTTTATGGGATTAAGGGGAATTCGCTTCTGTTTTGCACGCGAAGATGTTTTCCGCGCCCAAATCCGTGCCTTATTGCGAGCAAGCAGTTTCGGAAATTTATGGGTGATGTTCCCGATGATTACGAATGTGGCGGAAGTTTTAAAAATTAAAAAAATTGTGGAAGAAGAAAAACAAATTCTATTTTCGAAAGCAACAGACTCGTCAGAAAAAAATAATTTCGAATTCAAATTCGGAATTATGATCGAAGTCCCAGCAGCAGCATTAATCGCCGATGAACTGGCCAAGCACGTAGATTTTTTCAGCATTGGCACGAATGATTTGACCCAATACACCTGCGCGGTCGATCGCATGAACGATTCCGTCAGCGATCTTTACGAAACCGAACATCCGGGGGTGCTAAAATTACTAGAAATGGTGATCGAAAGCGGCCGCAAAAATAATGTCGATGTCGGTGTCTGCGGCGAATTCGCCGGCGAACCCAAATCCGCCCAATGGTTGGTCGATCGCGGCTGCCTAAGCCTAAGCATGAACGCCGCACGAATTGCCAAGGTGAAGAAGTATATATTTACAAAATCGGCAACTTGATGCCGATTTTGTAAATCAGATTCACTAGGCCTGACTGCCGTTATTATGCCGTTAAACGGCCGTTAAATTTCGGCGCAATGTTCGGCCATTGCCGACTCGACTTTTCGTGCGGGAGGCATTTCGCCGAATGGACTAACCTTAACTTCGACAACTCCGGAAGCTGGCGTCCCGAGTCCTTCAATTTCCGCGTTCAGAGCTTTTTGAGTTTTATCCGGCGCATGGTCTGCAAACTAATTTTCTTAACACTCTTAGGTGGGCTGCTTTTATCGGCGCTTTACCTAATTTTTGAAATAAGTGATGCAAGCTCGATCAGGAATTTCGCCGAAATTTCCAGACATCAGACCTAGGTCGTGAATCTTTCGATTTCAATCATTAGTGACAAAAAATATGAGAATATTAACTTGAGTTCTAAGATTTAAAATTTGAGGAGTGCAATTATGTTAAGGAATGCAATTGGGGTTTTATTCTTTTCCGTCTTTATCTTTAATCCGCCATCCATCGCAAAAACTAAAAAATCAGAATCACTTGGTTCATCTATTCTGTCTTACGAACAGTTGATGAGTATGAAGCCAGAACAGCAACAAGCCTATATACTTAAATTGCGAAAAGTTTTTTTGGATTTGTCGAAAAACTCTGCTACAAGTGTGGCGATCGATCAAATTAATATTCTCGAAAATGTTTTTGGACCTAAGAGCTATTTGTTTTTTGCAACATATTTGAAAAATTCGCTTGCTGCCAATGCGGGTAGCTCATCTGGCACTTCACAAGATACGAATCGATTAATAGCAGAGGCTCAGCGACAGATTGCCGAATATGATAAGCATAATAGGGGCACACTTGCGGAAGACGAAAAAAAAAGCAAAAACGAATTGATTGCTGAAATGGCTAAACTAGAAAGTATTCGAGATATTCAAGTTAAAATTGAAGATTTAAGATCAGATAGCGCGCCAGATCCAAATAATAAAATGGCGCTTGAATTGTTCGAAAAACAAAAAGATCTCGAGACTGCGCGCCAAAAGCCTGCGTCCGATTTTCTTGTTAAAGATGGGGTAGCACCTAGTTCAAGTGCCCCATCTGTTGCAGGTGCCGCGATAAGTGAAGATGAGTATGAAAGAATAATGAAAATTGGCTACGCTGAAAGAACTCCAGCACAGAAAAAAGCAGTTGCTGATTATGAGCATAACGATTTCGTAAATAATCCAAGCCCAAATGCTCCAAATAGTGTTTCAAATTTTGCAACATCGGGCGCGGGTAGTAGGCAAGCCAAAGACAAATTGGCTTCTGATCGAGAAAAATCTCGCAGTGAATTGCCATGTCTCTATGCAGGGACTTTTATTGATAGAGTAGGGCATGGGACCTGCAAAGGAAAGTCTGAGGTTGATAAAGATTTTATAGGGATTGAAGATAAGGCAAAAAAATGTCCCGAAG
>JBBQHD010000159.1:0-5337 GCA_038323665.1 Bdellovibrionales bacterium | reverse complement strand
AACTCGTTTTTTGCCGATCCTGAAATTTTTAATCTTTTCCAGTAATTCTAAAATCTTTTTATCCACAACGATTCTCCTTTGGGCTGGAGAGGTCTCATGAATTAAATCCTGGCGGTAGGACCGCCTTTAAATTTGGGTTACGCTGCAAACCGTGAACCTTTGCAGACCCCGTTTGAAATGGCTAAGCAATTACGCGGTCAAGACCCGCCTTAAAATTTGGGTTACTTTATTTGTCTTAGCCTATTTGGATTCGCATGGAGATAGAAATCTTGCAGCTCAAAAACTTGGGATTTCACGAGCTTCATTTTTTCGAAAATCTGGGTTACTCTAAATTCAATGATATCAACTAAATAACTCTGGTTCATACTGCATTCGGGTTGGTCGACCAATTTATTTCTGAAGATTTTTAAAAAATTAACATTACGTAATGATTTTAAGTGATTGAAATTTCTAATTACACTTACTACTGCCGCAGTCCTTGCACAGAAAACATCCTTCAGAAATTACCAAATTCGTGCCGTTGCAATCTGAACATTTCATTGACGTAATATTGAGAATATACTTTTTTAATGTTCGCGCAATAGCTTTCGAAAAAGAATTTATCGTCCCCTCGCTCTTGATAAGTTGGGATACAATAAATTCTATATCGGCCCCATGCCTTAAGGATGTTGAAATCATTCGAGTTAAGGCTTCCTGTTCATTGGATTCAAAAAAGGTGCTGATATTTTCTAAACTCCAACCATCTTCCGTTTGAAGATTATAAATGCCAGAGCTCGCTTTGATCAGCTTGCCGTGAATTAACTTATTGGGCAAAAAAAGTCGATCTTGTTTCATTGCAAAAACCTCGTAGGGATCGCCTTCATAAAGTCCGACTAAAACGACCCATTTTTCATTATTGGTAGTCAGATGATGAATGTCGCAATCTAAACAAATAGGCCTTTTCATTGCCTTTGTTCTTGGTATTCCTTTGTCTGCCATTTGTTCAGAAGTGCTTTGCACAGATAGAACGGCCGTCATTGTCCCGTCTCTGTAAGACGTGCAGCCTTTGATAGTGCCAGTTTTGTAGACCTCTTGATAAAGCCTTTTAAAATCTTCGTAAGGATAGTCCTTCTGGATATTGACTGTTTTTGACATGGCCGAATCAATATACTTAGAAAGTACTTTCATAGTTTTTATATGATCATCAATATTTAATTGAAACGCCGAGGCGGTCCAATCGGCACCTTCTACCCAGCTTTGGTTTTTTTCATGAAAGTCGATGGCATAGTCTTTAATATGGGATTCTTTCAAAAGACCTCGCGAAGCATCGACTTTCCAAACCTCATCTTTGAATCGGGTGATTAGAATATTCTCATCGCCTTCTTTGGCCCATTGCCAGATTTGTTCGCCCACAGAGTCCTCTCTGTAGGTTTTATTTTGCCAATTAATATTTTGTGGAACGGCCAGGCCATCTGGACCATATGGTTGCACAGATGTTCGAATATATTTCGTCATGAACAAGGGCTCGAGTCCGCCAGAAACATTATTTGCTAAAACGGAACTATTCCCGGTTGGCTGAATGGACAGAAGATGACTGTTCCGCAATCCATAGGACTCAATAAGACTTAATACTTCGGGATCTAAATTCTTAATGAAATTACCTTTTAGAAATTTTTCTTTTTTATATTTTGAAAAGGAACCCTTTTCTTTCGCAAGATGCGCTGAAGCTCGGTAAGCTTGATTCATGATAAATTTAGCCAAGCATTCTGTTTTTTGAATGGCCTCATCCGATCCATAACGGACTTTCAACATCATAAGTGCAGATGCATAACCCATAATTCCAAGACCAATACGTCGCTTTTCAATCAAATTTATTTTTTGTTCTTCAAGAGGCACAGATGTTTTATCGTTTACGTTATCCATAAATCGAACGGCGACTGGAATAATTTCTTCTAATTTTTTGTAGTCCCAATCATTATTTTTGGTATCTACAAATTGAGTTAAGTTTAACGATCCCAGCAAGCAGCTGCCGCCGACAGGCAGAACCTGTTCACCGCATGGATTGGTCGCGCTGATGTGCTCGTCATAATATAAGTTGTTTAATTTGTTTATCGTATCGGAAAACAATATTCCCGGTTCATTGCGATTGTATGTAGAATTCATAATTAGGTTCCACAAAATATTCGCATTTTCATATTCTTTGTAGACCTTCACGGGAAATCCGCGGGACTTCCACGCACTCAGATTTCCGTCCCAATGTTCTTTGTACTGTTGCTTTGCGGCTTCGTGATCCGGAAATTCGAGTTTCCAGGGTTTATGATTCTCAACAGCGTCCATAAAATCATCTGAAACCAGAAGTGACATATTAAATTTGGTCAGCATATTGGGTGTCTGTTTAATAGTAATGAATTCCTCGATGTCAGGATGGAATACGGACATCGTTACCATCTGAGCGCCTTTGCGAATTTTCTTTTTCCCTTTTTTGTTATCCTTCTTCTGCCCACTTCCTGATGTGATTACGGCACTTTGTGTATCCCACATTTCCAGTAGCTTGACGGCTCCAGGCGAATCCCCGCCGATGCCTTCAACATACGCGCCCCTGGGTCTTAAAACATCGGCGCAAAATCCGTAGCCGCCCTCTGATTTGAGAATTAAAGCTTGCCGTTTAAGTTCATCCATAATGCTTTCCATCGAATCTTGATTTGTTCCGCGAAAGCCACTGACAAAACAATTAATATAGGTCGTTCCCCGAAGACCTGTTCCAGCATTGGACGTGATCCGCCCACCCGGTACAAATTTAAAGTCCTCCAGTAAATCTAAAAATTTAATACTCCAATAATTTTGTTCAGCTGGATTTTCTGCGCTTGCAATATCAGTCGCAATAGCAAAGTGTCGGTCGTTGATATCTTTTTCGACACCATACCTATAAGTCATATCAAAGATTTCTTTTGAAAAATCATTTTGAAACGAAGTATTTCTTTTTGTAAGCCTATTTGTTTCTTTTCGCTTATGCTGAATTGAGTTTTGCGGTGGAAGATTTGGTAAACTTGGCTCCATAAGACCTCCAAAGATGTGTTCTGACTTTTAGTCTATTTGAAGAATTTAGTTTGCCAATAATTTATTAAATAATTTCTTCAAACACCTTGCGCTATGATCGACGTCATACCCGCGCTCATCTGTTTACCTTTAGCATTGCTCTTATGTTTGAGGACCGACATATTCTAAGAATTCTTCATTAGAACGAGGCAAGATATGGCAGGCTATGAGTCTCTCAATTACATGGACGAAGATTCTTTATTCACAGAAGACGAAATCATGGTTCGAAACTCCGTTCGAATTTTCGTATCCAAAGAAGTCATCCCCACACTAAAAGAAGCGAATCGCAAAGAAGAATTTCCAACCGAGCTGATTCCCCGTTTCGCAGCGATGGGACTGCTTGGATCAACGATTCAAGGATACGACTGTCCGGGCCTTGGCCACATTGCCTACGGACTTTTGATGCAAGAACTTGAGCGAGCAGATTCTGGCATTCGCTCTTTCTGTTCTGTTCAGGGCGCTTTGGTCATGTATCCTATTTTTCAATATGGGTCCGAAGCTCAAAGGCAAAAGTATTTACCCAAGCTTGCGAAAGGTGAATGGATTGGTTGCTTCGGGCTGACAGAACCAGATGCGGGCTCAAATCCCGGCGGCATGCTCACAAAAGCAGAAAAAGTTTCTGGTGGTTACAAGTTGAACGGTAATAAAATGTGGATCACAAATGGCAGCGTTGCAGACGTCGCTGTTGTCTGGGCACGTCTGGATGGTGTCGTCCGAGGATTTTTGGTGGACCGTGGAACACCCGGCTTCACGACTAGTCAAATGAAAGGCAAATTTTCTTTGCGAGTCAGCGTCACCTCCGAACTGCATTTTCAAAATTGCATCGTGCCAGAAGAAAACATACTACCCAATGGAGAAGGATTAAAAGCTCCGCTTGGATGTTTAACCCAAGCTCGCTACGGAATTGCTTGGGGTGTTTTAGGCGCAGCAAATGCCTGCTATCACGAAGCATTGAATTATTCAAAAACAAGAATAATTTTTGATGACAAGCCTTTAGCTTCTTATCAATTGGCGCAGGCTAAGCTTGTTAAAATGGTGCAAGAAATAACCAAAGGTCAGTTACTGGCGATTCAGTTAGGAAGACTTAAGGAATCAGGCAGATTGATGCCTCACCACGTCTCGTTAGCAAAAATGAACAATTGCAAGATAGCGCTTGAAGTTGCTCGCGAAGCCCGCGATATGCTTGGCGCGAATGGCATTATCGACGAATATCCGGTTATCCGCCATCTTATCAATCTAGAAACGGTCAATACATATGAGGGAACCGAAGACATTCATCGTTTGGTGATTGGACAACAAGTAACTGGAATAGCGGCATTTAGATAACATGAAAAAGTGCAACAGTTCAGAAATTGCTCTCAAATCTTATTTCCTTGGACCACAGGCAGAAAATGCCGCTTTTTTTGAGTCTCAACTTGGGCTCATAGTTCAGGATTATTTGGGTTGGCGAAAAGAAAAGTTTCCAACCGACGGCGATGCCGTGGCACTCTCGGACCAACAAAATTATTTATTTAAAACCCAACAGAAAAAAATGTCTCGTTCTATCAATGACCTTTTGCTGCGCTTTCACCAAGAAATCCCACAGTTTTCTCCTCGATATATGGCACATATGTTTTCAGAAATTTCTCTTCCGGGAATTCTTGGGCATTGGCTAGCACTCCTTCATAACCCGAACAACATCAGCAAAGAGTCCTCTAAAATTGGAGTCTTTATCGAAATCGAAGCTATCACTTCACTTTGCAAAATGTATGGATGGAGTCGTGGTTCTGGTCATTTTACTTCAGGTGGAACACTTGCAAATCTTGAAGCATTGTTGCGAATGCGAGAAAAAATTTCGATGCATCCAAACAAAGCTGACGCCGTACTTCTGACAACAGCCTCAGCGCATTACTCGTGGGCCAAATCCATGGGTATTATCGGCATGCCTTCATCACAACTTATTTCGGTTCCTGTCGATACTCACGGGCGTATGAATACAAAAATCTTAAGAACAAAAATAAAAGACTGCAATCATGACAACATTCCCATCCTGGGTGTCGTTTCTCTTTTTGGCTCGACTGAACTTGGTAGCGTTGATGACATTGAAAAAATTCAAAAAATTATAGACCAAGAAGACAAAAATATTTGGCATCATGTTGATGCGGCCTACGGCGGATATTTTGCTATTGCCCCACATCGAAACAGATCTCATTTGGCGATTCAATCGCGAGCACTTCATCGCGTCACCAGTCTGACTTTAGATCCGCACAAACTGGGTTACGT
>JBBQHD010000158.1:0-5356 GCA_038323665.1 Bdellovibrionales bacterium | reverse complement strand
CACTTATCCAAAAATTTTAAGCAATGAAAAATATGGAGATCAAGCCAAACAACTGTTCGATGAGGCTCAAGTTCTTTTGCAAAAGTGCATTCGCGAAAAGTGGTTCAACCCGCGCGTGATTGTGGGAATTTTTCCTGCATTGTCAGAAAATGAAGATGTGCATATTTATGATTTTGAAAATTCCGGAAAAGTGTTAGAAACTTTTCAATTTTTAAGACAACGCCATGATTCTGTGATCAATGACCATGCCTATTGTTTGGCGGATTTTGTCTTGCCGAAAGATCGCAGTCGCAATGGTCAGACTGATTTTATGGGTTGTTTTGCTGTGACCTCGGGCCCAGAGGTTGAATCTAAGGCCAATGAATTTGCCCAACAAAATGACGATTACAGCAGCATTATGGTCAAGGCCATTGGCGATCGTTTTGCCGAAGCATTGGCCGAATGGGCGCATTTCAAAGTGCGTAAGGCTTTTGGTTTTGGCAAGACCGAAGATTTAACCGTGGATGAAGTGATCAAAGAAAAATACCGTGGCATTCGCCCAGCGCCTGGTTATCCAGCCTGTCCTGTGCATTCAGAAAAAACCAAGATCTGGAATCTTTTGGATGTGGAAAAAAACACCGGCATTCAGTTGACGGAAAGTTATGCGATGACTCCGGGTAGTTCGGTTTCGGGTTATTATTTTATGAGTGAACGCGCCAAATATTTCCATGTGGGCCCACAAAAAAATTCACTTTGATACGCGGATCCATTTGCGGAAATAAACTTTTGCAAAACATGCCGTCGCAACCACAATAATGCCATTGTAATAAGCCCACAGCAGAAAAATAATAGCAGCGGAAAAAGCACCGTAATAATTTTGGAACTGTGCCAACGAAAAATAGTAATGCATCAGCCAGCGTCCTAATTGAAACAGCAATGTGCACAACAGACTTGCGTATAAAGAAAATTTTAATCCGGGATGCCTTGTCGGCAAATATTTATACATAACCAGAAAAATCGAAGCATAAATAAAGTAAGACCCAAACCATTGCGCTATTTTTGAATAGGATCCGCTGTAAAAATATTCCAGGATTCCAAATGACAAAGATAAAACAAGACTTAAGGAAACTAAAAAAATCCAAATAAATAAAACCGAAACCGAGTAAGCCTTAAGTTTTAAGAAATGTTTAAAGTCAGATTTTTTTTCTTCCAGGTCGATTTCATGAGGCTCGCGGCTTGGGGTAAAAATTAAATTCAAGGAATTTTGGATTTCCGAAACTACACCACTGGCAGAAAAAATCAAGGCCATCAATCCGATGATGCTAAATCTAAAACTATGTTCTGAATGCTGCAGATATTGCTGGGCCGAATGCACCGCCAAAATGGCATTGGGCCCCAAGGCTTCAATTAAAATTTCTTGAAGTTTTAAAAAATGTTTTTCATCCAATCGATTTAACAAAGAAAAACACAGAATCAAGATAGGACTTAGGGACAGAACACAGTAAAATGCAAAAGCCGCTGCAGAACTAAGGATATCGACTTTGAAAAGTAAGAATAGAAATTCTTTAAAAGATTTTTTGCTCAAATTGAAGTGTTTCCTTTTTTATCAAAATCTGGATTTAAAAGATCTAGTTTTTCTTTCATTTGTTTTTCAAAACCGATGTCTTTAGGTTGATAAAATCTTTTACCCAAAATTTCTTCGGGTAAATGAGTTTGCTTAGGCCGCTCGGAAAGTTGGTCGTGGGCATACCGATAGCCCTTGCCGTATCCTTCGGTTTTCATTAATTGCGTCGGGGCATTGCGAATATGAAAGGGAACCGGCAAAGCCCCGCTGGCGTGAACTTCGGCAATGGCATCATTGATTCCTTTGTAGGCAGCATTACTTTTCGGCGCCAGTGCCAGATAAGTAACGATTTGGCCTAGGGCAATTCGCGCTTCGGGCATGCCAATAAAATCCACGGCATCTTTTGCGGCCAGTGCCATTTGCAAGGCTTGCGGATAAGCATTGCCGATATCTTCAGAGGCAATGACCACCAGTCTTCGCACGATAAAAAGGGGATCTTCGCCAGCTTCTAACATTCGCGCCAAATAATACAAACCTGCATGGGGATCACTGTCGCGGATACTTTTGATAAAAGCAGAAATCACATTGTAATGTTCTTCGCCAGCCTTGTCGTAAAGAAGTGGTTGGCGCGGCATCGAAGATTCAAGGGCTGCTTGAACGCTTTTTTCATCCAAAATATTGTTACTGATTTCTGAAAGACCGGTCGCATACAGCCAAACACTTTCCAGTGCAGTCAGTGCACGTCGGGCATCGCCGTCGGCGGAAATGGCTAAATATTCCAATGCTTCGGGCGTTAATTGTAAACTGGAATTCAAACCCAGTTCGGAATCTTGCAAAGCGCGAAGGATAAGTTTTTCCAATGCTTCGATGCTTAGTCTTTCCAAGCGAATGACCCGCGAGCGCGACAGCAAGGCCGCATTGATTTCAAAAGAAGGATTTTCGGTCGTTGCACCAATCAAAGTCACAGTGCCGTCTTCAACATGAGGCAATAGAGAATCTTGCTGGGATTTATTAAATCGATGAATCTCATCCACAAATAAAATACTTTTTCTTCCAGAAAGTTTTTTAGTTTCTCGGGCCTGAGCCACCATTTCCTTGATGTCTTTGACCCCAGCCAATACGGCACTCAGGGATTGAAAATGGGATTTGGTTTGCACAGCAATAATTTTTGCAAGAGTGGTTTTGCCACAGCCGGGCGGCCCCCACAAAATCAGCGAAGGCACCAAATCATTTTCAATCCATTTGCGCAGTGGTTTACCTGGGCCCAAAACACGATCCTGACCTGCGAAATCATCCAAAGTTTTGGGACGCATCCGAAATGCCAGCGGGGCCGTTTTTTGGTTGTGCTGTTGATGGACGAAATCAAAAAGATCTTCAGGCATAAGATCTTTGATCACAATCGGGGGATGGGATCAACTTTTAAGCTGCTTTGGATCAGCCGTGCGGGTTAATACAGCCATGTTCCAAAGAACACTTCATGTTTATATTGTCGCCAATGACAATCAAGGCAGGCTAACTTTTGCTGAGACTACTCACAATTTAATTTATTTTTCTGCGCTATTTTGAAAAAGCGGTGCATCGAAATAATAAACATTTTTGAAAATCATTGACAGCTTTTTGATGTATTTAAATGCTCGTGGTTTAATTAATTTTCTGTTTGCCTTTGTTCTTTCAAAAAACTCTAAATCTCCTTGGGGCGAAGCCATCTGTGCGCTTAAAAGCAAGTTTCCAGTCCGCAGTTCTCATTCTAAAAATTGCAAAAAAGTGATTTTAAAAAGTAATGATATATCTAATCTGCTATTTTTTAATTTTTTGATCAGGAGGAAAAAATATGAAACGCAAATCACAGCAAGAGCTAATTCCAAGAAAATGGTATGAAGGAGTTTCCTTTGGTGGAGATTTAAATCCCGTTGGAAAACGCAAAGAAAGAAGACCCTTATCCATCTCGAAACCAATGCATTTAGTTTTAAAGGCAAATTTTAAGATATTTTTAGCTAAAAAATCAGGAATTCACTTGGCTATAACCCGAATGGGGCAAAGGCACGGAATCGAGTTGAAAGATTTTGTCATTCACTCGAATCATCTGCATTTGCTTATTAAAGTTTCATCGAGAGAAAATTATCATAAATTTATCCGAGGATTAAGCTCTGCGATTTCAGCATTATTTAAATTATCCGAGAAATTATGGCTTAAGTTACCTTGGACAAGAATACTGACTTCTGGAAAAGAATTTATAAATATCCGAAACTATTTTATAAAAAATCTTTTAGATGTAGAAAATATCGAATGGATGAATAGGGATTGGAATACAGGATAAGCAGCCAGGCGCCTTCCCAGATCATCAGTTCAAAAAAAATATAAAACTTTCAGCTATTTCAAAAAAATATTTTGCGAGAAATCCATTATTAACTTAAGTCATTATCCATGTAATTGGGGTATTTAGTCAGGGACAATGAAATCTCGAGGGGGGTTGATGTTAAAAGTTTTATTATCTGCATTGGTTTTAAGTTTATCGCAGTTGTCTGCCGCAATTCCGTTGAAAAAAGAAAGCAAAATTAATTTTAGCTGGAACAAAGAATTTCTGACAGGTTCGCAGCAAGGGGTCCAATATTTCTATGAATTATTGGACAAATCACAAAGTGCGGGCAGGTCGGAAGCATTGAACATTTTGCTGCCATTGGATGTCGATAGAGAATGGCAAAAGCGCAGCGAGGAATATCATATTGCCAGCGTTCGCTTAGCCTATGTGGTGAATAAAGATATTTCATTTTTTTCAAAAGATACTTTATTTAATGTCGGTTATATGAATGCAATCGCCCCAGGATACCAAGTTCGCAAAACCGGAGATACTTTCAGCATTGCTGGATCGCCAACGGCGGATTTTTCTTTAAGGTATCGAAGTTCGGCCGAATTAAACACGATTTCAGCTAAATCTTACCTAAGTTATATTGCCAATTTAGATCGACAGAATTTAAGCACAGGCGAAATAACCAATAAAATTCCAGACGTAATTTTAGAACAGCATATTTATAATTTTGGAAAATTTTTAGTTTTCCGCACCAGCCCCATGTCTCGGGTAGTTTCCAGGCACTATTCCCTGGGCAAAGGCAAAACCTTGATCGTGGTGGATACACTGAATTATCTTTACAATGTTCCGCCGGGAAATAGTTATTTTAATAATTTAGTCAGCACGACGCAAACTTTGATCGGAAATTTGCGGAAGTATTAAGATTTGGGAATTGGATATAGCCGGATTTAAATCATGCAATTTTTACCGCTGGATGCACTTCAAGCATTCAGTTGGGTTCCGACTAAACACTTGTTCGGATAGCTTATTAACTTTGACATAACTATTCCGCTCACTTATTCATCTTCAATGAAACTTCCAACAGTAATTTTCACATTAATTTTTTTTGCATTTTCAGCAATGGCTGATCAAACCTGTTCAAAACTTTTTGAAGTGGAAAATTCCGAATTAGCACTAATTGGCAATGCAATACTGGACAGTCCTTCGCTCTATGTATTTCAAAACTCCAAATTAAATTTTTTCGGGCAAGCAACCGTAGTTGTTCCTGATGTAGCAAACAGGGTTAATTTATACGTATCTGATGCAAAACTTGATGTATCAATTTTAGATCCTTCATTCTCATTGAGCTTGGGACCACTTACCTTTAATGAAGCAATTCAAATTGCGACCAAAATCACGGTCGACGGCGGGGGATGGCGGTTGCCGTCGAAGACAGAAATTTTAATCCTTCAACAATTAAATGCTTGGATGCACCCGCAGATCTTTTCACTCAGAAATATTTGGGC
>JBBQHD010000157.1:0-5468 GCA_038323665.1 Bdellovibrionales bacterium | reverse complement strand
TGACGCTGTAACAAGTAAGAACTTTACTTTGCAAAACACCCAACATTTGGTTCACGTTTTGCTGTGAGCCATCGAACATTCCCAATAAACGACTTTCGCGCAGCAAAAACGCCAACATTCCACCCTCGGCGATGGCTTTGCCTTTGGCCACGATTTTATTCAGTTTAATAATCGCAGCAGGCGCGCAGATATTAACCAGAGTAGGTTCAAAAATCGCATTAGCCATGATCTTTACTAAACTTTTATCAAATTCCAAAGTCCCGATGGGGGTGGATACTTTCAAAAAACTTTCGCTGTCGATATAACGGTTGGCAATCAGCTCTAGAAATCTCATGCGCAGACGCGGGTGCCACCAACTGGTTTCATATTCGTTGTAATGAGCTAAAAGTTTGGTGTTAACCGCAATGTCCGTCAAATCATCGACACAGGTTCCATTCCAAGTATGTTTCGGCAGACCCTGATCGCAAAGTTCTTTCGCCTTATTGGTATCGATAATTGTGTAATGTTCTTCGGGAAAATCTCTCAATTTTATCAGAGCAGGTTTTGAACGCCATACAGCATAGGGGTTTGAAGCACCCAATCCAAAGCATACTGATTGAAACAAAACAAAAATTCCGCAACCGATAAGAGTAATTTTTTTCATAAGCTCTTATCGCTAATCTTATTTTAAACAGCAAGAGCCGTCAGAGGATTTTGTAAATTATCTCCTAAGGCACTAAGTAATCATCGATATTACTGACTTTTACCTGCACAGGAATATCCGACATGATTCCGACAAGGTTGCGGCAAGGGCAGGTTGCAAAAGGTTTAAATACTTGCGGCAGCTTATTCGTGTCGAAGAACTAATCAAAGTGACGCTAAAATACGACCAACTTTTTTACAGCAAGCTTTTTGTTGGCATAGGATTTCGGCTGCAGTAACTTATCAGTTATAGCGCCGAAAGTTAAAAAATTAAACCCGACGGCGATAAATAAGTATGCAGCGCCTAGCCGCGTGGGATGAACCCCGCCTTACAGTTGCCGAAAAAGATGAGCTGATCAAAAAATCGGTAGATTTGATTTTTTCTCTTTGCGACAGCAATGAAGTTATTGTGTTCGGGTCTGCTATCGGCGGAGTCCTAATGATTGCCAGCGAAGATGGGCAAAGATTTTTTCGACAAAAACTTATTTAATCCGCGCAAACAGCAAACTTGCGTTGGTGCCGCCGAAACCGAAGCTGTTGTTCAGGGCGTAGTCGATGCGGCCTTCGCGCGCTTTGTCTGGAATGAAATCCAGATCGCAGCCTTCGTCGGGATTTTCTAAATTGATGGTGGGTGGGGCCAGTTGTTTAACGAGGCTCATGACACAAATTGCGCTTTCCACTGCTCCGGCTGCGCCCAGTAAATGTCCCGTCATGGATTTGGTCGATGACACCCAAACTTTTTTTGCATGGTCTTTGAAAACTTTTTTGATTGCTTCGACTTCAATTTTATCACCGACGGGGGTGCTGGTTCCGTGCGCGTTCATATAATTTACTTGTTCCGGTGAAACTTCCGCATCACGCAAACAATCGATCATACTTTTTGCAGCCCCTGATCCACCGGGGGATGGTGAGGTCATATGGTATCCGTCGGAAGAAACTCCGTAACCCACAATCTCGCATAAAATTCGTGCGCCACGTTTCACTGCGTGTTCGTAAGATTCTAGAACTAAAACTCCTGCCCCTTCGCCCATAACAAAACCGTCGCGTGCTTTGTCCCAAGGGCGGGATGCGCGTTCGGGTTCATCATTGCGCGAAGACAGTGCTCGCATTGCTTCGAATCCACCAATGCCCAACACGCAAACTGTGGATTCTGTTCCCCCTGCAAACATCACGTCGCATTGTCCGCGTTGAATATAGCGAAAGGCTTCGCCCAAAGAATGCGAGCCGGAGGCACAAGCTGAAGTCACAGAATAATTAACGCCTTTTAATTCCAAGTCGATGCTGACTTGGCCGGCGGCAAGGTTGACAATCACGCCGGGAATAAAAAAAGGCGACATTCTGCTGTGGCCTTTGTCCAAATATTTTTTAAATTGTTCTTCGATCGTTTCCAATCCGCCCATGCCTGCGCCAATGATGCAGCCGGTGCGTTCGCGAATTTCATCCGTCAATATCAGACCGGAATCTTGCAGCGCCATTTTAGAGGCGGCAACCGCATAATGGATAAAAGCATCCATTTTTTTTTGTTCTTTTTTTTCAATATAAAGATCGGGATTAAATCCGCGGACTTCGCCAGCGATTTGAGTCCCAAATGCCGAGGCATCAAATTTCGTGATTCGAGAAATACCGGATTTACCTTGGACTAAACCATTCCAGGTTTGTTCCATCGTTAACCCCAAAGGAGTGACGGCACCCATTCCGGTGACGACAACTCGCTTTTGTGGTTGACCCGGCTTCTCGAAGCGGGTGGACATTTACGCTTTGCCCTTAGCAGACAAATAAGTTGTAACGTCTTGAACTGTTTTTAATTTTTCTGCGTCTTCGTCAGGAATTTCCAGATCGAATTCTTCTTCCATCGCCATAACAAGTTCAACGATGTCCAACGAATCTGCGCCCAAATCATCGATGAACGATGCTTCTGGTTTTACGCGCTCGGGATCAACACCCAGTTGTTCCACGATGATGTCTTTGATTTTTGGATTTAATGACACTTTTCCTCCCACTTCGGTATCTGACATTTTAGTTCTCCTTTTTTAGTTTTGAATAGCAAAATTTAATTCATCCACATGCCGCCATTCACATGCAAAGAATGACCAGTAATGTAGCTTGATTGTTCCGACAATAAAAAAGCGACAGCATGGGCGATTTCTTCAGCACTGCCCATTCTTTGCAGGGGAATTTTCTTCAAAAGCTGTTCTTGGACAGCGGCAGGCAGCTCGTGAGTCATATCGGTTTGGATAAAACCAGGCGCCACTGCATTTACGCGAATTCCTCGTGAAGCCACTTCTTGCGCCAGCGAGCGGGTCATGGCCTCTAGGCCACCCTTTGAAGCACAATAATTGGCCTGTCCTGGATTTCCAGAATGGGCGACTACTGAAGAAATATTCACAATGGAACCCGATCGTTGTTTCATAAAAGTTTTAAGCAAAGCCTGTGTGACCAAGAAAATCCCGGTTAAATTGGTATTGATAACGGACTGAAAATCTTCCAGTTTCATGCGCACAAACAGATTGTCTTTGGTGACGCCCGCATTATTGACCAGACCATCCACTTTGAGGAATTTCGTCAGCACTTCTGCGATGCCTTTTTCAATGGATTCGGGCTGTGCAATATTCATGTGAAACTTAAAGTGACCTTGGCCTGGAAGTTCACGCAATACTTGATCCGCTAAATCAGGATTATGGGCGTAGGAAAAACCTACTTTTGCACCCTCGGCCGCCAAATGACGAACGATGCCGGCACCGATGCCGCGGCTGGCGCCTGTAACAATAATATTTCTGTCCAAGAAAATTCCCATGCAACCTGATGGTGTAGAAAAGCGGGGACGAAGTAAAGCGGGCTTGGGGATTTCGGATGCGATGCATCTGAAATGGGGAGAATGCATGCGTACCGGAACATTCATCAGCGGGTATGTGCCCGTTCAGATTTGACATAAAGTTCAGATTTGCATACTAGAAGCCTCAACCATAAAGTTCGAGGGGGCTTTTTGAAAGATCATTTACAAACTCGACTTGTTTTTTTTTGTGTATTTGTTTTTGATTTTTACGGCGAATTTTTCTTATGCAAAAGTTACTTTTCCCAGCGGATCAAGTTATCCAGCTAAAGTCGATTTAACCGAATATTACTATACAAAAAACATCTGCCAAATCGGTGGAACCTGTCACATCTATGCACAAGTTGCTTTGTTGGAAGCAACTTGCAAAAAACGCATTGGGGAATCTTTTAAAATATCGGAAGCTTATTTTATCAATCGACATCTAAGTGCTGAAATCCATGATCAAGGAAATGATTTAATCAGAAAAAAAGTCCCCGAAGATGAAATTACACCTTTTGATGGTGGGTTTCCGAGCGCAACTGCGCAGCGGGCATTAACCGGCTCTGTTCAGAGCGAAAAAGATTTTCCTACCACTGAAATAACTCGGGTCCAGCTTGTCGGTATAAATTACCGATGGACAAGATTTCGGCGTCAACTGATCACTCGCAAAGTTACTTTGGATAATATCTATTATTTGGAAATGTATTTGGCTAGTAATGCAGCGCTGACGCCGGCTCGTAAACAGTTGGAAAAAAATCTTGCGATGCTTAAATCACCTCGGCGCATTGATAAATTTGGCGAATTCGTTTTATTGCAACCTGCGTTTGGCTTGAGTGCAGACAGAGATTTATTTGATCAGGAAAAACAACGAGATCTTGAAATGGAAAGACTTAAAAGAACTTCGCAAAAGTTAATTTTAGAATACGTCAATTCACAAATGGGTTCAAAGGAACGTGGAAAAATGATCCAGTTTAGCAAAAGAAAATTAGTCCAGGAAACTCAAAATTTTTTAAACAGACAAATGTTGAAGTATTTGCCAATGGCAACCCCTGCAGAATCCGGCGGCTACTCTGCTCCAGTTCAAGATCCAAAACTTAAACAATGCTTAGGCTCAAAACCAAAGCTGCGCTATATATCTAGCTCTGAATTTTCAGTTGAAAAGGCGGTCCTACTTTTATCCCGCAATACCCCATTTCTATGTATTCACGACGTGAAGGATGGGGAACGCCATGTCTATAATGTAATCGGATATAAATTTTCTAGTAAAGCGAAACCCAGAATAAGTTTTCTAGTAAAAGATTCTGCCGGAGAAGGCCCCGCATTCGAGGCCCTGAATTGTGATCAAGTGGAATATTATTTGTAAGGGTAAAGGACAATACATGTGCTGTCGTATTACGCTGAGGACTATTTCATATCCCCAGTGGTTGGGTGGAGGATGCTAAGATTACTTGTGTACAATCCGCGGTACCGGGTGTATGAACCACCGACGTATAAAGCATTATTGACAGCATCCAGGGCAAGAGCATTGACCCCACCAAGAAATCCATTAGCAGGTTGAACAAAAGTAGTATCTAAAACTCCGCAAGTTGCAGGAGTTGCAGTCGGACATCCCGAGACATCTAGTTTTGCTATCTTTTGTGCATTGTTGGCGACACCGCGCCACTGGGTAAAATTGCCACCGACATATAAAGCATTATTGGCAGTATCCAGTGCAAGTGCTGAGACCGAACTATTAAAACCATTAGCTACTTGAATGAAAGTAGTATCTAAAACCCCGCAAGTTGCAGGAGTCGCCGTCGGACATCCCGAGACATCGAGCTTTGCTATATATTGCGCATTGTTTGCGACACCGCGCCATTGGGTAAATGCCCCACCGACATATAAAGCATTATTGGCAGTATCCAGTGCAAGCGCAAAGATCGAAAAACCAGCAAACCCACTAGCAGCTTGAATAAAAGTCGTATCTAAAACCCCG
>JBBQHD010000156.1:0-5471 GCA_038323665.1 Bdellovibrionales bacterium | reverse complement strand
TAATAGTCTTTTGCATAAAAAAGGCGAAAAAATTGTTCTAAGCCTTGGAACCGAAGATATCATGTTCGGCAAAAAAGCCCTTCGTGGAACAACTTTGATTGTAAAATCAGGATCAGAAAACAAAGTCCATTCTTTGGGAGTTTCAATTCCTACTAGTGATAACCCTTGGTTTAACAACTCTGATATGAAAGAAAAAATTGCTCGGTTTCCCATTCTTGTTGCCGATAAATTAATGGATAAACAGCGACAAGTGGAATGGCTTCATAGTGCTTTGAAGCGCAAAGTGATGAATTGGAACGAGCGAATCGTTTGGACTGAACTGGGAACTTCAGGAAATGGAAAAACGGAAACGGGTTATGTAACCGCAGAAGTTTTGTTTGGATCTCGCAGTGCTGCCTTTAAAATATCAGGTATCAATCGTTGGGGTGATTTGAATGATTACTTTAGATCTAGTGCTGGCTTTGTGGATTCTGAAAAAGAAACTCCGTTTGAAAAATGGATTAAATCACGAAGAAGTATTGGTGGCGGAGTTATTATTCTGGATGAACTTTTAAGTTTTAGTGGCCTTAGTCGGATTGAAATTTCAGAAAAAATTTCTGCAATCAACAAGCTTTATGAAATGCTAGATGAGGGATTTGTTGTCATAGGTGGGAAAAAAATGGATATCCGTGGATTTTTAATTGAAATCACCGGCAATGCTATGCAAGAATTTTTTAGCCAAATTGATGATTCGCCAGAGGCTGAAAAATTAGTAGCAAGAATTATTAAAGATACTAATCAAAGAGACATTTTAAATTATTTCCTAAGATTGGGAATCGATCCTCCTAAAGTAGCTAGATTCGGACAAATCTTTATCAATGGTCCACTAAGTAAAGCCACTTCAGAGGCTGTTGGCGCAAAAGAAATAAAAAAAGCCGTGAATGAAACAACCGCACAGATTCGAAATTTATATGATCTCGACATCGAGATTTCTGATGATATTGTTCGCCAAATTGTCAGCCGAGTTACAACAGTTAAACTTGGGATGCGAGAGGTCAATAAGGCGATTGGTATTCTTATAAAGGGATCTATATCTGGTATTTTGTTTGACCAGATGGGGGTTGAGAAAATTGAAGCTAAATTAATTGATGACCAGTTGGTATGGTTTGCAGGCGAAAAAGAAATAGTTCGTGTTAAAGAAACTATAGGTGGAGCAGAAATTCATTCTTGGAAATTTAAATCAGAAGTTAAAAAAAATACACTGATTTCAACACCACAATTAATTGATATCACTCAGCAGCCGAAAGTTATTTTATCAGCTCAAGAACTGGAAAGAGTAGCCATCCACGAATTAATTGGTCATTGGATGGTGGATTTTTTATTAACAGGTAAAAATGGAGCCACTGCTATTAGTGTAATTCCTGAGGACGGATCACTTGCGCGAATGCGACAAAAAGATACGCTTCAAAATTATGATGGATCAAGTCTTACCACTTGGATTAAAGAAATAACTGTTTTGACGGCTGGGCACAGAGCAGTCTTTATTGCTGGATCATACTCTTCTGGTGGAGGTTCTGATGGAGCAAGAAATAATAAAGAAAGAGCAAGAGATGATCTTGGCAGAGTCGAGGAAATTTTGGAGAAAATACTTTCAAATCAAATTTTTGAAGACTTAAGTGAATTTGATCATATAGATGAAAAAAACCTGGCGAAAAAATTTCTTCGCAGTGTGGGAAAAACAATCGCGGATCAAATCATTCATTATGGAAATAAAACAGAATTATTCAAAAATATCCTTCAACAATTGATTAAAGAACGTTTTATTGGGGAAGAAAATATTGAGGCAGCAATTACTAAGGATGGATTTCAGAAACTTATTTCTCCTGATGAACTGTTTCTACGCAGTCTAAATTATGCTGTTGTCAAAACACTAGAAAAAATGAAATCAAAACTACTATCTAAAGACTTTGATAAAATCACAAGCCTGGCAAAAGAGCTTATTCAAAAAACAGCGCGAGAAACTAAAGTGAATAGAAAAGGACAGGGAAAAAGTATTGCTTCTTGGATAGACGAGGGTTTATCTACGGCCTTAAAAAAGATAGATACTTTATCGGTTCTTCCATCTCAAGATAAAGGTCTTATGTGCGAAAGACTCTTCGCAAAATAAAAAGGTAGGGGGACGATTGCTTTTACAATCTAGATTCATTCCCATTATTTTATTTATTTTTATATCTCAAATTTCCTTAGCAGAAAAAAATATTTGCGCAAATATTTTCCCTCCAGATATTGGTAACAGTAACTTAAATTTTACAGAATCAGATCAAAAAATTACTCATGCAAAATTGACTTCACATGCGACTCAAAAAATATTAGAAGTCCCAGAGTTTGTTTATATTCGCGAAGTTGCAAAGAAGATGGGTTTGCGAGTGTGGCTCTTTGGGGGTACTGCATCTAGCTACGCGCACTACGTAATGTGGGATCTAGCGCGAGAAAATGGAATCGCTCCTTTGCAGCCGGATCGTTTTGATTATGACTTCACAAATATTTTTCGAAGTACGCAGGATCTTGATTTGGTTGTGGATGGAACTCCGGAGCAAGCCCTCGACTTTCAGAAAACCATCGCAAAAAGGTTTCCTTTTTTTGCTGGCTCAAAAGATCACAAATGGGAAGTCCGTTCTTTAAGGCACCGCAAAGGCCTTCCTGGCGGGACTGGTTTTAAAGAGGCATTGCTGGATGACGCCGATTTTGCCAAGCAGAATTCCGATTCTCATTCGGTGGGGATGATCGAACTGACTTCTTCACACGAACCTGTCGTTCGCGACCTGCGAAGTTGGAATCAGGTCGACAGTATTTTTTTTGAAGATGTTCTTAAGAACCGTATAAGCTTTTTCCGCAGTCCCGATCACAATTTAACTTCGAGGGCGAAGCTTGGTGAAAATCCCGAAATTCTAAGCGTAATACGGGTTTTAGTAAAAGCATTTCAGTACGAATTGGAACTAAGTCCGCAGCAACTTAGTTCGCTTCAAGAAATCATCGACGCTTTCGAACCGAGGCTGGAAGGATTAAACACAGTCGCGCTTAGAAAGATTCAAGAAACGTCAGTTAAATTAATTTTTCATGCGGTAAATCTGGAATACGCCATAAATACTTTAGACCAATTAGGTTTAAGGAAAAAATTGATCGCCTTAGGCAACAAGAACGAAGTGAGTAATTTCGCTTGGTGGCTAAACAAAGAACCTTTAAGAACTAAGTTAATTGGAATGGGGACTAAGAAAACCGCTGTGGAACTTGGGATCAACGAAGTCGCCCACGAAACAAATAGTTATCAGGCTTGGGAATCCATTGTTCGATCTCACACCGGATCGCCAAATATTCTGATTTCGCGGGACAATACTCCAGGGGAAGGCGCGGGTTCAGGAGAAGGACTTTACACTCAACGCGGAAGAATAGGAGCAAAATGGACGGGCCTAACAATTCGATTCAAAGTGAATCCTAATGCGCGTGTGGGCACTGATTTTACAATCTCAGGCGACACGGTCGTTTTTCAAAACAAAAGCGTTTTGACTTTGGTTCGGGAATCTTTAGATCTTTCCCTGGAACAACTTGTTCGCATTGCGGAAAACGGCGAAGAAATTTCCTTCGATCATTCGGATCTTGCATTGTTGGAAACTTTTAAAAGAAAAATTAACGCTGTCCAAATTTTGGACGAGCTCAAAGTATTAATGGAATCCCCTAAGGCCGAGGATCAAAATCGGCTGGTCACAATCATGACTTCATTTCATCGCTATGCCCTTCAAAAGATATTACCCCCAAAAATTCTTGCGGAAGTGGTAAGAACAATTTACGCGAAGATTTCTCCCTTGTTTAATTCATCGAACGAAACCGAAGCCGTTCTTTATCTTCGAATGACGGGGGCAATGCTGGAAACCTTAGACTCATTGCAGCTTCTTAGCTACGAACAATTTATTTCGAAGACCGAACGCATCGCTTTAAGATCCGGGCCAGCAGGAACCAGCGGAATTGAATCAGCCAAGATGGAGGCCTCTATCCAACATGCTATCTCTAAGTGGAAGGTTAAACTCGCTCAGCTGATGGCTTTGTCAGCCGTTGAAAGCCGAATCCAATTAGAAAAATTCTATTTCGAAACAATGAAAGATTTCTTTTCAGTATCTCAGCGCAACTTTACGATGGACTCATTTTTTAGCAATTCCAACTCGGATCACCAAATGGACTTGACGGTTCGGCGCGAAGTCATGCGGCTGATCGCGGATATTCCAAACATCGAAGCGATTCACTTTAATACTGCAGGAAAAATTGAATCAGAAGTTAATCCGCAAGAAGTTCCTCGGTATGATTTTCTTGAAACTCTTCCACTTATAGAAATGTTCAGTAAGTTTTTTGAAAATGCAAAAAGTCCCGAAGAGCGGCAGCGTCGCGTTGAGGAATTTCTGAAGTGGCCGCAGCAAGGGGATTTTTTCAAAAGAAAAATTTATGAAATCCTTGGCGACGATTTTATTTCCGGAACTGCGGTTGCTGAAAATTTAGAAGCCATTTTCTTAGCTCGACATTTAAGGGAAAAGCCAGGCTCCGAATCAGCGTTAAAAGATTTGATCCTTATTCATCCCCAAACTGTGCTTTTCATTGGGCCTTATCCTGAGGCAGAAAAACTGCTACGACCTTTATTGCAGGCCAAATCTTTTCAACTGCGCAAAGAAGCGTTTTTCACACTAAGCTTGCTTACGAAAAAAATGAAGTGGTTCGAAACCACCCTTTCCGAAGATGAAGCGCGCAAATTAATGGATGAAGTTGTGCGCTGGCGCGGGATATTGTCGCCTCCATTATCGCCCAAAAAAAATCACTTTAGACACCTTTACGATAAGGAACCTGATTTCACGAAAGACTTTATTCGTCTTCTAGGATCAAGCGATGAAGCTGTCCTAAGCAAGGTTCTTTACGGGTGGCGAATTTTCCCTTCGATTACAGCGGCTGGTGAGCAACTCGACGTTTTCATTCCATCTTCACGAAGCCCGGACGCCTTGAATCAGCAAATCACTCGAATACTTTCCTCTGCCTCGGATTTTTCCCTTAAAAGGTTAGCGTTTTATGTGCTTGTTCATCGTAACGATGATCCGATAGAAATCTTATACCATCCTTCTTTGACCGAAAATGAGTTCACCCAACTTTTTAAGGAATTTCAAAGCTGGTCGGGCCCGCGGGGGTTGGAAGACTCAACAGCTTATAAAAAATTTGCATCGCGATTTTTCGGCGGCACCGATATTGACGAAATTGCCATACAGATTTTCAAAGCCCGCCAAGTCCAAAAATCCTATAAAGATATCAGCATTCTTATAGGAATTTTGGAAAAAAATCCGCAAGTTGCTTTATACTGTCTAGCTTTTTCCTGGCCGGACTTTTAACGCAAAGTTTTAGTGTATAGATTTCATTCGATCCCCAACATTTAAAGATTTTCTTTGTGCGCGGGCCATTTCAAC
>JBBQHD010000155.1:0-5501 GCA_038323665.1 Bdellovibrionales bacterium | reverse complement strand
ATTTCCCCTGGTTAAAAGTTTTCTGACGATCGCTTCTTTGAATTCCCGCGTTACTCGTTGTCCTGTTGGCATCTCGTTTCCATTTCCCGCCACCCTGGTGCTTAATTAACTGACACGACAACTTCCCTGAAACAGGGGGATGAATTGAAATAAATTCATTTAAAAAGTAATTGAATCTAGATCCACACATATACTTTGAGCTACGCTCTAATGTGTGGATCCAAAATAAATACTTAGTAAAACTTAGCGCCTTCGTTGAGTTCTTTCGCCTTTAGGGCCAATTGAAACAATTTTTTCACTGTCGTCGCCAAATGGATCTACAAAGCTTGTAAGACAGGTGACCCTCATGCCAGCAGGATATTTTTTAAGTAGATATCTAAGTTTGGCTATGGTCTCCGTTTTTGATTTTGCTCTTGATCTGTCTTGAGTGAGATTATGTGCAACCAAAGAACCATAGTTTAATCTATTTTCTGAGTCTTTCTGGCATCGAAATTCTGTATTGCCTGAATTTAAGGTGGTAACGATTTCATTGACGGCAGGTTCACTTAGATTTTTTTTCAAGACGACGAAGAACTCACCCTCAATAAAGGTTGGGTGTTCATGTTGATTTACCTTAAGCCCATTTTCACGCCAGCAGTTGGGTGGTTCGCCTTTATACGCAACCGGAAGAATATAACTAGCATTGGCTAGCATGGGAATCGCTGCGGCCATCAAAACAATAATAAACTTCATGAGACCTCCTATTTTTATTTACTGGAAGAAGTATCTCTGAGCTAAATTTATGTCAATAAAGATCAATCTTATATAATGAAGTGCTTGGGTCCGTACCTTTTCTTCATTAGAAGTTGGAAAAACTAGGAATATTACTATGACATGGGATCCTATTCGACTACGTGAACCGAACCCTGAAGTTCAGCAATTCAGAACAAATCGGTTCGTAGTTTGGGTTTACCATTTTAGTGGCCTTATGTTTTACACCTTCTGGTTAGGCTTAGTTCTGTTTAGAAGCGCCCAAAGTTTTTCGGATCGCTTCTTCGTCATCAATAATCAAAATTTTCATACGCGTTATTCTCTAAAAGTACTATGACTCTAACTACATGCATTTGCCGATATTGTTTTCTACTTTACGACCAAACAGGTTGCTGTCGCAATCGGTACAAAGACAAACCCGGATTCCATCATCGTGGTTCCGACACAACTTTCCATTGGGACAATCTGTGCCAAATCTGCACTCCGAGCTAGTGCTGGGTATAGGCCCCGTCATAATTACAGGTTTCCTTTCGGTATTCTTCTAAGGTTTGGCAGCCGATCAGTAAGCTAAGCGGCAGGCAAATGGCTAAAAATGATTTCACGTTTTTCATAAAAATTTCCTTTGCAAAAGGCTATCGCAAAAAGCCAACTCGACGAAGTGATTCTGAAGCAAATGCAGTAACTGTGAAATTTTGTTGGGTATAATATTATTTGCAGCAGGAGTATCAGCATAAGGATCCATTTCCGAATGAATTTCGGCAACCACTTGCACAGATTCTACTGGCCCCACCCAGCAGCCAACAGTTCAAATTAAAAGAAATTAAAATACAGTAACGGCCGCAAAGGGCTACAAAACCGAGTTCGGCTTGGCGCGAGTTTGCCCGAATGTAATCATTCGGAAATTGCAAACTCGTGCCAAACGCATGTCTGAGAGTTTTGTAGCCCTTTGCGGCCGCTATGGTATTTTAATTTCTTTTAATTTGAACTGTTGGAGGTGACGGGCGGAATTGAACCGCCGTCTACTCCCTTTGTTTATTCACTTCCTTCATTTTGTGGGTCTCTTGTATTTCCGGTTAAGTCCAAGCGGAAATGCCCGAAACATATTCAGGAAATTTCTGACACGCCCAGCGGAATGGTAACGGCGATTATTTAGAAAGCTTTATTTCCAAAAAAACCAATTTCCGTTCGATTCAGATTCTGAAGGTTTTTCTCGCACGCGAATAGTTACCGGTGCTGCGCTATACTGAACTTGTAAACTTCCACCTACGGCCGGAGCCTGAACAGTCGCATAACGTTTCGTTCGGATAATTGTGGCAGTGACATCCTGATTGCCACCTTTGGGGTAAGGTTGTGGCTTCATAAAAATAGAGCCCGTTTTAGTGCCTAAGGTTTTCCGAGTCTCGGCATTTACGATATCGCTGCCTTCAGATTGAAAAATAAAGTGAACTTCTTCATCTGGTTGAAGAATGTTTTCAGTATACCAATTTACTTTAAATCCAGTTTCAGCTGAAAAAGCGCGCGAATGATAGACAAATACTTTCTGTGGAATGGTAAAAACATTTTGATACAGTTTGCCGTCGTTATCGTGATAATTAATACGGTAAACCTCATTCAGTTGTTCTGCGGTTACTTTTTCAATAACTGCGCGATAAATAATAAGCCCAAGAATACTTGGCTGTTCTGTCATTTCCAAACCATTAACCGCCACACGACTTTGCCCACTAAGCCGTACCTGTGTCGCCACGCCCTGTCCCACTTGAAAACGCGCATCAATTGTCAAGGTGTTGGCCCGTTCGCTGTAAGTGGCAGAATAATCAGAATAGATTTGTGAAGTCGCAATGTGTTCCGATTTAACCTGGGCACAAGAAGTAATGGTTAAAGCTAACAATAAGGTAAGCCCGAGTTTAAGATTTACAGATGTCATAAGCGCCTCTTTCACGAGTGAAAATCAGCCTGTATTAAGCTGAGGCTTTGAATCTAGCAAAATTAAAAAAAAATTTCCCCTGTTTGTTTTCTAACAGGGATTTTTTACAAAAAAACTTTAACTGAACCTTGCGTGGAATTACTGAAACACCCGTCGATGTCCCTAAGTTCCACAAATGTTACAGAACCAATTCGTCATACCCAAAATTGCAATCGTCTAGTTTCTAGACGATTAATTAAAGCCCGGTTTAGCTATATTCGAGTATAGACTGGCACCCATTTCGCAGAAGCAGTGCCATATGCCATCTGCAAAAGGGATTTCGTCTATTCGAATTTTATTCCATATCATATTGTTGGGACTGATATTCCTGGCTGCAACTGCACGCGCGGAAAGCGATGCCGTCATAGTTAAAAAATTAGCCGATATTTTTAGACCTTATGTTGCGCCTTTAGATCGACCTTTGGTTGTCTTTCACTATCAAAATGAAGAAGCAAAATCGAATGGAATAGAGAATTTTTCCCCTGCCTCTATGGCCGCTATCGAAAAACGTACCCGCGGTTGGCCAGAGCGTTTTTACAATCCAGAGTTATATCGGTCTCACCATCTTGCAAGTTTCGGTTTGTATACTGCTATTGAACCGCTGAATAGTCGTGCGCGCTATGGCCACACCTTGCCGCAACTTTATGTATTTGAAATTAAACACAGTACACCAGTCTTTGATGCTAGTTCCTTTACTGATCAATGGGCAAAAACAGAAAGCCTGGCGCGCCTAACTGAATGTCGCGACGAGGTTTTTGAAAATAAAGTTTTTGAATCTTACCAAGATATTAATATTCGATTTTGGCGCAACAACCCTTCTTTGCGCTGTCGAAGCAATTTTATTGCAGCATTTCGCTTACTGAACATTCAAGTTTTACTTATTAAAAACGGCTGGGAGATGGCGCATGGAATACCGAACCTAAGGCCCCATGAAAATGAAGAGTTCAGTATCATAGATTCAAATGCGATCGATTTTTCAGCCAGCGGATTCTATTCAAACAAAATCCAATTTGGGCCAGAATGCCTTGCTGGAATGGTCAAAGCACTTTATCAGGAAGCTGTTCTCGATCCAATTTTTTCGCGTTATGCAGACCGATCGGATATCCCTAAAACCTTAGCCTCTGCTGTCGTCTCGCCTGAATATGAGTTGTGGAAAAAAGAAAAAATATGGACAGGTGGCGATCGCCGCAAAGGCCTTGAGGATCGTCCAATCCGACTTTTTTCTGAGCGGCTTCTGCGTTTTGATTTCGATGAAGAACATAAAAAATTGATGGATCAAATTTTCAAAATTAAGGTGCCTACAGAATTCTATAATAATTATCATTCCGATCATTCCAAATTTCAGTGGCATCGATTTGCGACTGCCTTACGCGATCATTTAAAAGGAAAAAAAGATTTTGCGGTTTACTTAGAAGCCAGTCGCGAATTGCTTGTGAATGACAACGAGTCAGCCTATCTAAAACTGACAGAAGAAAAACCCCCTAAGGTCCATTTACGAACCTTAACCGAGCTTGTGCAAACGCATTTACTGAAAACAGGTCAACGTTTTTCTATCGTGGATGTATTTCGAGCTTACCGAAAATTTGGTGCGCCCGTAGGAATTGCCCTGCGCGAAAGTATGGAACTTGCTCGCCCACTTAAGACCGATCAGTATCGAAAACATGTGGTCGTCACGGCTGAAATGCTTCGTAAAAACTGGGGCTTTGAACAGGTGCAGCGCTACGCAAATGAAATACTAAAAGCTGAAACAAAGTATTGCCTTGAGTTGGTCAGCCGACCAAAGTTAACCGCTGCAGAATACGCCGACAGTTTTTGCAATCCCTCGCTTCAGCGCCCTCGGCAATGAACCCCATGCCAAGCGTCCCATCCAAAATGAAAACGATCGCGCAGAAATTTTGCGCGACCTTGCATGCGTAATTGTTAGTAACAAGTATGGTTACTTAAAGTTTGTATTGAACCGTCATCGCTCTTTTCAATAATATTGAATTTGCCCGTATTTCCGATCTGATCAAAATGAAAGGGCATAGCGTATCCCTTATTATCGTTATGCATGGCTAAGTGAAGAACCGATCCGTCATCGTTTTTCACGATTAACTGAGTCAGGAAAGTTTCAAAATATGTGTCAGCATAAGTAATAACCATCCAGTGACCATTGAAAAATCTATAGCTAAGCGTGATTATTTTTTTCCATGTTAGTGTTTTCCCCAGCATGTAAATGCCTTTACAACCCGTAAATATAAGATCATTTACTCCATCAACAGGAGTAGTCTTGAAGATGATCGCCGGATAGCCAAGTTTAAAACTATACACTTCATTCCCGCCAACTATGCTTGTGGTTCCTGGGTAAATTTCGAATGGCTGCTTTAAGTCTTTTGAAGTAAAGTCTACTCCATGCTTACGAATTCCTACCCCACTGTCTTTTTTGAGTTGAAAAGAAGGAAGTTCTTTCGGATATGGCTGACAATCATCCGCAGTTATAAACAAAACACCTTCATTCGAACCAGGATTGAAAACACATGTTCCTTGAATCACTGGTTCTGCATGCGCACTCATCACGAATGCAAAAGTTGAAAAAAATAAAACACCTACTTGTCGAAACTTATTCATAAATGCCCCTTCTAAAAAGATATTGGTTTAATGCTTTCTGTGGAAGTAATGCTAGTCAAGAACGACCGCGCAGAAATAATTAAAGCGCGCCCAACTTCCAACCGTCACCTCCAGCAGTTCAAATTAAAAGAAATTAAAATACAGTAGCGGCCGCAAAGGGCTACAAAACTCTCAGACATGC
>JBBQHD010000154.1:0-5667 GCA_038323665.1 Bdellovibrionales bacterium | reverse complement strand
GAGGCTCACCGTTTTGCCATTAACTATCACCGAAAACTGCGCGAAGATCGAACTTTACAAAGTGAGCTGGATTTTATCGTAGGCCTCGGAGAGCGTCGTAAAAAGCTTTTGCTTGCCGAGTTTCCCAGTATTGAGGCACTGAAAATGGCTGGGGTCGAAGATATTTTGAAAATAAAAGGTTTTCACCGGGTTTTGGCCGAAAGAATTTTGATGCAGTTAAATGAATCCGATACTGATATTGAACAGGACAAAGTCGATGAGTGATTTTTGGACACCTTATTTTAAAGATGTTTTGGGTGTGCAGTATGTGCAGCAACCAGAAAATCCTGAATTGATCGAAGATGAAATTCGCCATCATTTTGTAACCAGAACAGGGCATTATCCAGAAATTCAATCCTTTGATTTAATAGTCGTGCAAGTTTCTAAGAAAATGGGCAGTTTTTTTTCTTCGGAAGTCAGTGATCTTTTCGAGAAAATGAAAACCGCTTTAAAAATTTCCGAGAACGCCTCGGTTCTAGAGTTGGAAACAGATTCTGAATTTAAACTAGATGATCTGAAAAAAATTTTTCAGTTTAATTGGTTGATTGTATTTAAAGAAAATCCTGATTCCTGGGATTGCCCTGCGCAAGCAAATATTTTAATCACCTATTCCCCCGAAATACTCTTGGAAAAACCTGAATTGAAACGAGCAGCTTGGTCGCAACTGCAAAAATTGTTGGGAAAAATTTAAAATGAATTCCTGCGCGGGTTGCAAGCCCGCGTCAAACCCGTGACCATCAGAGTCAGCCGATTTGTTTTCTGTTCATAGCATAGTTCCCTTAGGATTTTGAAGGGGGGTTTTATGCGTAAGTATCAAAATTTTATTCTTGGTTTATTTCTTGTTCTTCAGACTGTTGCCGGTTTTGCGGCGCCGTTATCAAATATCAGTGGATTTTTTTCTACTCCAGAAACGCCGACATCTTTTCCGGAATTAATTGCAAGAATTCAGGCTGCGCAAAAATCGGTTCATGTGGTCATGTTTCATTTCAGCAATCCAGAAGTTGCCGATGCTTTGGTGCAGGCTAGGCAGCGCGGTGTGGATGTGCAGATTATTTTAAATGAAAAAGACTTCAGTGACGTCAAAGCCAAATTAAATATTGAAAAATTTGTGGCTGTGGGAATTGAAGTTTTAAAAGGCTCTTCAGCTTTTAGTATCACCCACGAAAAAACCATGGTGATTGATGGCACGACATCGGTCATTATGACTTCCAACTTAACCACGCAGTTTAGAACCATGCGCGATTTTGGCATTATGACAGAAGATCCACTTATTGCTCGTGATATGGAAAATCTTTTTCAAACCGATGTAAACAATTCCAGAACGCGTGGAAAAACTACTCCTGAATTTGCCAGCGATGCCTTGGTCATCAGTCCAACCAATTCGCGCACTAAATTAATTTCTTTGATCAACGAAGCCAGCCAAGAATTATTTCTAATGGTAGAAAACTTCAGCGATCCCAATATTGCTGCGGCTTTGAAATCTGCAGCGGCAAGATCAGTTAAAGTAAAGGTGGTTTTGCCTTTGTGTGATTTTAATTTTAATCCTTTTTTCAATGTGCCTATGGCCCGTGAATTAAAAGCTGCTGGGATCGATGTTCGTATGATGCCAGCACCGACCAGTGCGCAAACACCGTATATGCATGCAAAAGTAATTGGGATTAAAAATAATTTCTGCACAAAATTATTTTTAGGCTCTGTTAATTTTAGTTTAAATTCTTTGGACAAAGCTCGTGAACTGGGTGTGATCATTGATGAGAAAAACACCATTGCCAAAATGCAAACCCTGTTTGATCAAGATTTTGCGGCTTCGGTGGATATCCCAGATCAAACGCCACGGGAACTTTGTCCAAAATTTAAATAATTGGATTTTCCAAAGGTACGCTTTGGGCATGTTTAAAAATATTTTTAGGGTCTACTGCTGATTTTATCTTGGATAAACGCGGTAGATTTTCGCCCCAGTAGGCTTCGGCATAATTTACTAAATCTAAATCGGCATAGTTAACGTAAGCGCCATTTGAATAGGCAGGTTGCATGGCCTGGTGAATGCGTCTTTGCATATTGATGATCGATTGTGTCTGCGAAGATTTTCCCCACTGAGAATAATACTGCACGCAAAATAAAGCTTCGCGGTGAACAAATGCGGAATCTGCGATGGTTCGGTTTTTAACGGCACCGCCGTAGGCATCGAATAAAACCGCGATTGCTCCTTCCGAAGTGTTGCGCAATTGTTCGATCAATAGATCAATATGTTCTTTGGATAAAAGTTCATTTGCAAAATGCGATTTCGCCTTGAACAAAACGGGATCCACATCCGGTGGACCTGAAACAGAAGTGCAGGCATCTAAATAGGGTCGAACTTGCGAACGTGATTTGCAGGCGGCAAAAGATCGCATGGGCGCGATGACTTTTTCAAATTCATTTTCGCTGCCAACAAAAAATCCCGCGCAGCGAGCTTTGGTGATGTTGCCGCGATTGGCATCGATGCCAAAAAATCCGCTGATATTTTCCGATGCAAACGGAGCCCAGTGTTGCCATTCGTCCAAGGCTCGGGCTGTGTGCTGGGGGCCCCAGCTGATGCCAAATTGAATTACATTTGCCAGTGGGTGCGCGCGAAGTTCAAATTCAGAAACAATGCCGAAACTGCCGCCGCCGCCGCCTTGGGCTGCCCAAAGTAAATCGCTGTTGCTGGTTTGTGAAACATCTAAGATCTGCCCATCGGCGTCGATCATATTCAGGGAAACAATTTGATCGCAGGTCATACCATATTTGCGGGTTAAAAATCCGTGGCCGCCGCCCATGCTCAGTCCTGAAACTCCGACACTCGAGCAAGAGCCAACAGGAATTGCAAGTCCATGTTTAGACAAAAACTTGTTTAAATCACCCAAGCGCACACCGGCGCCGCAAATGATATTTCCATTTGCAACTGAAATTTGCTTCATCAACTGCAAATCGATCAGTAAACCTTTACCGGTTGAAAATCCTTCGTAAGAGTGGCCGCCTCCGCGAATATGTATGGCTTTAGAATGCGATTGCGCCCATTGAATGGCTGTTGAAATGGCCTGCTCAGTTTTTGGTAAAAAATAAGCCAAAGGTTCAACATCAAAAAATCGTTTGTTGAAATTTTTTAAATGAAAAGGATATTCAGAGTTTTTTTCGTGCAAAAGTTCGCCCTGCAAAATCACGGCATCGGATTCAGGAACACTTTTGCGCAGTTCTAAAATTTCAGGATCAAAACCCGGATGAAAGTTTTCAACAGACTTATCGGGCCCGCCCTGTAAGACAGCCCATGCATATTTTGGGATTGATAAAATAATTCCTTCGGCCAAAACTATTTTCGAGCTGTGCTGAAGAAAATCCCTTCGGTTCATAGGGGAATAGTAATACTTGAGCAAGGCGGGTGTGGGCAAGGGAATGATTTCAAGGCAGTCTAAGCGCTGCCGACGGCCTGATTGCCGGCAAAGGCTCTGCTCAGTGTCGAATCAAAATAAAATAATATTTTACGAGGTCTTGCTGTTATTTCAACGGACGAGAGAAAGCCTCTCCCAATTCAGAGGTATTTTTAACAGCACGTTCAATCTCAATCTTCTCAGACTCAGTAAATTGTGTAGAAACGTTTAGAACTTCTAGAGCTCGTCCAAGATCTTTCGGCTCAAGAATTCTGTAAATTGCGATGTGACCTCGGTATAACTGGACTAAAGTTTTTCGCAACAGCGCGAAATTGCCACTGCCCTTGCAATAATCAGAAATGATCACTGTTCGATTTGAAATCGCGTTCATTAAAAGGACCACATTGTAATAACTTGATTCGCCGATTGTCTGCCGAAGAGTTTCACCTTCTTTTAAATTGAGGCTAAGACGGTGCATAATAGTAAATAAGGCACTGTGAATTTTTTCAGAAACTTTTCCGGCTTCAAAGCATGCTGTAAGTGGGTTGTTGCCGGCATTTTCTACTGCAAGAAAAGCATCGTCCAAATCCAGTCTATTTGCCCAAATAGAAGCTGACAGATTATCTTTGATATCACTTGCATGTGTCGCCATGCCGATACAATTCACTATTGTAAATACCGCAATCAGTTGTTTCAAATTCATAAAACTTCCTTTACTAGAATCAAGTTTTTCATTTTTCTATCCTGTCTAGATACTTTACACCAGCCGTAAATAGTCAGTGAGCCACTGCCTCTTTTTACTTATAAGCGGTTTAAATCCTTGAAATTATTACTTAGCAAATTTTAAGCCAATTATTACTGGTTCTTCCATATATTCGCATAAATGGCGCCTTAGATCTAAAAAGTGATTTCACATTTGCCATTTCCAACACTAACCACGAGTAGTCATCGCAAGTTTTGGCCAGAGACAAGCTTAGGGGCGCAACTCGCATGCGGAGCTTGCAGCGATTGGATCAACCCGTATTTTTTGCATTCCCTTTTGAAATTAGCGCTGAAGGAACGACGCGGCTGAACTTTCGATTTAAATAAATATTGTTTAAATTAATCTGAGATAAGCACGCGTCAAAATAAAATAATATTTGACGAAGTTTTTCTATCCATAAACGCGCCTAGTTTGATTTTATTTTTAACAGGAGTTGGTTTTTATTTAAAATGACCGAATCTGCCAGCAATTGATCAGCTGAAGGCGTTTAAACGCTAATTTATCCTCAGTATTTTGAATTCTGAAAAGCTGAGAAAATGCATTTCAAAAACCTATGTTAAGTTTTTTCTACTTCGATTCACGAAGTAGAAATGAGGATCTGTGTTGGATTTAAAAAGCAATTTTGATGGTGAAGAAAAATATGATTTTTCCAACGAAGTTCAATTGGAATTCTGGCCAGAACTTTGTTTAGAAAAAACATCTGCGGTTAAAGACACGCTGGTCGAGGCAAATAAATCTCCGCAATCGAATCAATCCAGCAAATCGGCAGAAACTATAAATTCCGCGCAATTCCGAGAATCCGCCCAACCCGCGCAAAATATAAAATCCTTAAACAAACACGATCTTCTCGACCAAGTCAGACTGGCCGCCAAAACCGAGCAAAGTCTGACCTTGCAAGTGATCGAACTGATTGCAGAAATTCTACGTAGAAAAGCATTCCTAGATTTTGGTTACGGATCAATCTTTGATTTCGTCACCCAAGATTTGGGATACGAGCCAAGTTCCGCCATGCGCCGAATTCAAGCAGCCAGAGCAATTTTAGAAATGCCGGAATTAAAAGCAAAAATCGCTGATCATAGTTTAAGTCTGACCGTCGTATCTCAAGCACAAAGTTACTTAAGAAAAAAAGCCAATGATCAAAAGCAGAAGATCTCGATAGAGGAAAAAACAGAACTTTATAAAAGCCTAGAGAATAAATCAGCCAAAGAAGTCGAGAAAGAATTATTTAAACTATCCCCAGAGCTTTGTTTAAAATCTAGGGAACAAGAAAAAGTCTTATCTGAAAATTTAACTGAACTTCGTTTTGTGATTGATGCAGAAACAAAATCCAAGTCCGAGGAACTGAAACTTTGGCTGTCCCATCAGAATCCCGATATGACTCAGGCTCAGTTTTACAAAGTTTTGGTTGAAAAAATGCATCGACAGCTAGATCCGAATAAACCCACGAAACTTCGCAAGAAAGCGGAAAGAGCCGAGCAA
>JBBQHD010000153.1:0-5765 GCA_038323665.1 Bdellovibrionales bacterium | reverse complement strand
GCGCTATATCCGCGATGCTGCTTAAATATACACACGAGACAGAATCGCTTAACAATTAGGGAGACAGAATCGCCTGCTATCGACACAGGGTTACTGGAATGACTCAATTTGATACATCTAGGTTTTGGGATCTTCCAGCACTTAAATTGCAATATAAGTTGATCATGAGTATTGCGTTTGCCCGGTTGATTATAGCCGGTTTCCCAATGGGAATTAGTCTATTTTTTGTTCAGCTGTCGACATTTTTGGTCATAGGCTTGCCTGTGTTTGCTAAAGACCTTACTGGTTTTAGCTGCAATCAGCTTTATCCTGCAGCGAAAACTACTTATAAAATTTCTCGGAAAAATGTTTTGGGGCGGGGTCGGCTTGAAATCGCCATTGAAAATAAGCAATTAGATGAACTTTTTATTTTTGAAATGCATAGAAAACCGTTGGATTTATTTAACCGTGCAGAAGCAATTCATTTTAATGAATCATTGCGGGGGCGAATACAGGCATCTGCAAATGCGCATCAATTTATTTTGCACACCTTGGAAGCGGCTGAATTTAATCAATTTTTAGATGCAAACTTTGCTCAAGGTAGTGAATTTCTGCTTATTAAAAATACAGCAGAAAATCGACATCGAGTAGATTCGGCATTAAGGTCCATATTCTTTCAAAATTATTTGCGAGCTGAAATTACGCGTTTGGGATTTCCAAGTTCAGGAAAATTAGAAATTGTCTGGAGTGACAGCCTGCAGGAAGTGGTTATTGAATATACTGCGCCTAAAAAGATACCGATTGATGATTTGAGTGATCAGCTTCGAGGACGATTCAGCCTGCAAATGCCAAGTGGTGTTCCGATCAAAGAAATTTCTGAACCAATTAGAATATTTAAATTCAATTTTCACGGGCAGCCTGCTGGTCCCGAATTAGATTTACCGCAATTCAGTGTTTTATGGCTTTGGCAACTTCGGTTACAAACTGCTGGCTATACTTTGAATTCCGAAAAAAATGGTGACGGCACTACGATTTCTGCAATAAGAAAGTCGGGCCCATGAAATTAATTATTTTAATTTTATCCTGTATGTGTATTGAGCTTTCAGCAAATGCTGCTGATATGTGCTCTTTGTTGTTTGCTGCGCCGGCAGTGCGGGTGCACATCAATCGTGATGGAAAAAGTGCTCCATTATTAGTTCCTGGGGAAGAATTAATAAAAGAGATTTTATACTTAGTGGTCGCAGAAGTTTCTGAATCAGACGTTGCAAATGCACGCAATGAACAACTGAAAACTTTTATGCATTTACAGGGCTTCCCAGATTTCTTTTCCTTTCACTTTGTTAATTTGCCTGAATTTAAAAATAATCGAAAAGTTTTGCGCCATTCGGTCGCAAATTTTTCTATGTTAAGGAATAATGACTCTAATCGTGATCGTGTTGCTGCAGTTCTGAGCTTACCTGAAATGATAAGTTATCATGAAGAAGTCGCAGCTGAATTAGGTCTTTCAGGCTTTTTATTAAACCCGTCTTTTGGACGCAACAAACAAAGTATTGATGTGGATTTCCAGTTGGATCAAGACAAAGTATTTATAAATGCCGAAACCAACGAAAAATTTGTGGTTAAATCGGGTGAAAAAATTACGCTGACTAGTTTTAAATTCCATTTTCCTAACACGGTTGATGCTTTAGGTGTCGATTATAAATATGCTGCTATTTCGCCGAATCATAAGCGTTTATTTGAAGAAATCGGATTTGAAATCACTGGGTTTTCACAAACCAAAGACTTATATAATTTTTCTTTGAAACGCATTCCTTAAACCGACAATCAATAATCTTTTAATGTGGATACAACTGCTGGCAGGTTTGCGAATTCGACTTTCTTGCGGCAGATGACGCAGCTGCAGCTTCGGCGGCTTCGGTAAGTGGATGGGTTAAATACTCATTAAGAGCACCTTGCAGACTAGCGATGTCATTTGCAATCGGATCGGCTGTCGGCATAAACTTTTTAATTTCAGCCAGCCTTATTGCTAGTTCTTTTTTTACACCATTACTTAGATAGGTTTTAAAACCTTCTTCAACAGTTTGAAAAATAGCGGCTAAAACTTCGCGAACACCGTGGTAATCATGGCTGGAAACTTCGCCACTTTTTTCCTCTGAATCTGTTAGAAATCTGCGCGTTATAATATTATCAAAGCGGTGCGAAATTTTTCTGCTGTCTTGCGGACCTTCTCCGATATCTGAAATTCTAAGAAGATCTTCGACAGATTCCAATATGGCGGCATGCTGGGAGTGCCGGTGATCGGCAAGCATGGCACGGTAAGCACTAAGCACAGTCATGCGAACTCGCGCGCTGCTGATCAGTTCTGCAGTTCGCTGTAAGAAGTTTAGTTTCTCAGTTATAATTTGCGACTGTTTCTGGCTTCGGTGGTCTAGATTTGCGACGGTGGCAATGCGGTCGATCATCATGGAAATAAAAATTTCTTTTTGAATTTGCGGCATCGTATCTGTGATCGAAGCAGACAGTTCAAGACGTTGGACAAACTTTATATCAAAATGGGATTGCAGGTCTTTCAAATAGGCAGCGATCACAGTTCTTTCAGCCTTTGAATCTTCCGTGGGTTTTTCCAGAATCCAACCCAATGCTTTCGATGTGACATGATAGGCTTCGATAATTTTTTCTGGATTAAAATGACGTTCGCCTTCTTCGGTGAGAAGTTTCATGTGGGCAAGGGACTGTTCGTCCTGCAGGACCAATTCAACAAGACGATTTTTTACTGCGGGAACTCGAACAGCTAACAATCGCAATCCGAAAAAAAAGGTTTCGCGAGCGCCATTTAAAGGTCCGCCAGATTGGTGGATTCCTTCGAAAAATTCTTGGATTTTTTGTAGCAAACCTAAATCTTCCTCATAGGGCAGGTTGGGTAAGGGCAGAGCAGTTTGATCCGCCGATTTTTCGGTGAAAATTTCCGCAATTCCCAGTGGAAATTGATCCTCAACAACGATCACAGTAAATGCTTTGGCAGCCATTTTTCGCAGTAGGCTTATTTCTCGATTGGTTCCTGGCAATTTTAAGACATTCAGTAAACGTTCTGCGCGAAATTTAGAGGCCGCAGCGGAAGTTGGTTTTTCCAGCAGGAGTTCCTTGATGGCAGCCGCTTTGTCTTTAAAGTTTGCATTCTGTGTCAGTAAAATATCGTCTTCGGCGTGGGCGAAGAAACAAAAAATCAAAAAAATGCTTGGGATTAGGTTTTTAATAATGGTCATATTTATATCTCCATAAACGAAATACAATTTACCATTTAAACTCGCTCTTATCTAAAGTTACGTTCTTAATTCGGTTTGAATGTAATAAAAACTGGATTGACTAAAACTTCGTCAGGCTGGCCAGCCTTCAACTCGAATACAATGCGAGCACTACCTGCGCCGAACCTCGAGCTGAAGATTTAAAGAGATTACTAAATTTTGTGGCGCGCTTAACAGGGATGGTTTGGTTTAAGATCAGTCTAAATTCCGCCGATATTTAGCTTATGATGCAACTTTTCTTGGGTTTTTTTCTCAGTTTCGTATATGCAGAAACTTTGCGTGAGAAAACTTTATCCGAGTTAAATAAAAGCCATGTAAGCGCAGAGGATTACCTTCAAGAAAATTCGAGGAACGAAGCCATTATGCGGTCTTTGGGTTTACGAAGAAGTCAAAGTATGCCCGATCAATATCAAATTGAACAACGTGCAGCTGCCGTCCAAGCTGCTCAAACACAGCTTCAGCTTGAAATGGGCCCGAACATTCCAATTCAAAAAGAAATTCGAGAAATAAGATCTGCAAGTGAAATTCCGGAGATTCCAGAAAATCGCAGTTTTGAAATCGTCAAATTTGCGAATCAAGATATTTATCAATACGTTTTTCGTAAAAAAACTGACGATACGATCTTTGACCTTCGGCTTTACAGATTTATCGAAGCACCTGGGCAGCAAATGCTCAATGATTACCAGCTTTATTCATCTGCAAAGGGTTTAGACGCATTGGGGTCTGACTATACTGTAAGTGACATCGTAAGATTTTTAAATGTAGCACATGAAAAAAAAATTAAATTAAACCCCTGGGAAATTCAACTCGTAGAACAATTGACTTATCTTAAGCTTATTCAAAAAAAGGCAGATCACTTTGTTATGATCAAGGAAGCCGCAATTTTAAGTGTCCACAACGAAAGTCCTTTAGATACTAAAGAGCACGAGCTTAACCACGGAATTTACTTTACCGATCCTAATTACAAAGCTCGTTGTGATTCGCTTTTTGATACCTTAAACGAAAACGAGAAAAAACTTATTTTTGTAATTTTTAACGACTTTTATGAAAAAGGTGACCGCAGTTTGATGGGGCGCGAGCTTTGCGCACACCTGCGCAACTTGCCCGCTGTAAAAAAGAATTTTTCAACATTATTTACTGACAGCGACTTTGCAGTTTTAAAAGGTATAAGCAATAAAGTTAAATCTTTTGACTCGAGTAGTGTCTATTACCGAGAAAAGCTGCGCAGTGAAACCAAGCTGCCGCTATCGAATCAATAGATTCATCGGGAAATCATTTGATTTCCCACCCAGCCTTGGATAAATTCGCCAAACATTTATTGGAACATAAAGAGCTTCGGCTCCCGAAACCTCGCAGGAACGCGTTAAGAAGATAGGATGTATTATGACTTTTGTATTGCCGTTTTTTCTTTTATTCAACCTTACCCCCAGTCACGCGCAAGAAGTTTGTTCGCAGCTTTTTCCAGACGCATCCATTTCGCAGCCGAATGTTCCAGCAGAAAAAAATATTTTCAATGCCACCTTGTCTGCGACGATTACCAACGGTGTAGTTTGGCTAACCGCTGTGCAATTTATAAAATACTTTTTTGTCACAGATCCAGATCAACCGATTTTCACTCATACCTATATGCTGACGGTGCCCATTGATATTGTTCTGACCGGGCTGTCCCACTATATTTCATTGGGAAAAATTCCGTTTTTAAAAACTTTTACCGAAGGCCGATTTATTCAGAAAAAATTTGAATATCTTTACCGCACAGTAGTCAATACGTTCATAAGCTCGAGTGTAATATTGGCCTCATGGAGTGCCGCGGGAATTGATATCCACAGTTCAACCATTATGGCAGCCGTAGGCTTAAGTGGTTTTGTGTATTCTGTTTTACAAATCACCAAGCCGTTTTTGTTCAAAATTTTACCAAAGAAAAAAGCACAAAGCGATCTTGCAAACTTGACTGAAAATTGGCCAACAGAAGCCTCCATCTTAGCAGATTTAATCCAAACTGATCCCAATGAAGGCGAATATGAAGTGTATTTCCTGGCCGCATTAAACAGCTTTGTATTTAATAAAGAATTCGAAAACCGCATTCCAGCAGCAATCATTAATTCCAAAATCAATAAAACAGTTCAAGAAATCAATGGTCTAAAAACCCAGATCAAAGAAAACCCTGCAGGTCAAAAACTTGGACAGCAAGCCGTCGAACTGATTCAAAAAAGAAAACAACTGGTGCAACAATTGATTCAAGAACACCAAGGACCGACAACGCCAGCAGCAAAAAAAGAAATTCAAGCAATTTTACAAATCGATGCACAATTAGAACCCGAATCATCCCTAAAGCTGCACAAATTTTTACTAAAAATCGATCACGAAAAAAAAGTGCTGTTGTATACCTCATCATTTATCGATCAAGCCATAGCCGTAGGCTTCGCAGGCGGAATACTACTTTACTCAACCACCCATTGGGCCGAAACGGGGAACTTGCCAGCG
>JBBQHD010000152.1:0-5839 GCA_038323665.1 Bdellovibrionales bacterium | reverse complement strand
TAAGAATTTAAATTTACAATTAGGTTCAAAGTTAAATTAATATATTTCGATTCCTGATTTTTTATAAACGCGGCCATCCATGGCCTCCAGCTACGAAGCCGATTACGGCTTCGTGTTCATCCAAGAACCGCTGAGGTTTTTAAAAAATCAGGATTCGAAATATATTAATTTAACTTTGAACCTAATTGTAATTTTAAACTCTTAAGCGGAAAATATTAGTATGGAACCTGATTCGCATCTTAGTTCGACTCGCAACATCGGCATTATGGCGCACATTGATGCCGGTAAGACGACGACTTCTGAACGTATTTTATTTTACACTAAGAAATCTTATAAAATGGGTGAGGTTCATGATGGGGATACTGTTATGGACTGGATGGTTCAGGAACAGGAACGTGGGATTACCATTACTGCTGCGGTGACTAGTTGTGTTTGGAAAGATCACCGGATTAATTTGATCGATACTCCGGGGCATGTGGATTTTACTGTGGAAGTTGAACGATCGCTGCGGGTTTTGGATGGGGCTGTTTTGGTTTTGGACAGTGTCAGTGGGGTTGAACCACAAACTGAAACTGTTTGGCGGCAGGCTGAAAAATACAAAGTTCCGCGCATTTGTTTTGCCAATAAGATGGACCGGGTTGGGTCTTCGTTTCAATTTTGTATTGATACTTTGAAATCGCGTTTGCATGCGAACCCTTTGGAAATGCAAATTCCCATCGGCATGGAAGAAAATTTTTATGGTGTTGTCGATCTGTTTGAAATGAAGGCCTATACTTGGAAAGATGCCGACCGCGGAGAAAAATTTGATGTTACAGAAATTCCAGATTCATTAAAAAAATTGGCCCAAGAAAAACGCCAAAAATTAATCGAAGGCATTGCCGAAAATGACGACGCCCTTTTAGAAAAATTTATGGGCGATGGCGATTTTACCAACGAAGAATTAAAAAAATCTTTGCGAGCATCAGTTTTACAAAATAAAATTTTACCAGTCTATTGCGGTTCTGCTTTTAAAAATAAAGGCATTCAACCCTTGTTGGATGCAATCATGGACTTCTTACCGTCACCTTTGGACATTCCAACGACGACAGGAAAAGATCCCGAAGATGAAAGCAAAGAAATCGAAATTAAAAACACTTCTGATCAACACACCGTGGCTTTTGCCTTTAAACTGGCGACGGATCCTTTTGCGGGATCTTTAACCTTTGTGCGAGTTTATTCCGGAATTTTAAAAGTCGGCAGCCAACTTTACAATCCGCGCACACAGAAAAAAGAACGCATTCAAAAATTAGTAAAATTACATGCCAATTCGCGCGAAGAAGTTCCAGAAATTGCAGCCGGTGATTTAGGTGCAGTGGTCGGTTTAAAATTTACCGTAACCGGGGACACTTTGTGCGAAACCTCGCATCCGGTGATTCTGGAATCCATAGTTTTTGCAGAACCAGTTATCTCGACCGTGGTTGAAGCAAAAAATTCCGCCGAACACGAACGCATGTTGCAAGGTTTAGAAAAATTAGTGCGCGAAGATCCTTCCAGCCGGTTGAAAACCGATCCCGATACCGGTCAGTATTTATTGTCGGGAATGGGCGAACTTCACTTAGAAATTTTAGTGGACAGATTGTTGCGAGAACACAAAGTCCAAGCCAATGTCGGTAAGCCACAAGTCGCTTACCGCGAAGCGATTACCTCCGCAGCAGAGGCAAAAGTCACTTACGAACGAGAAATTGCCGGCGATCCACAATATGCCGGTGTCTCGGTCAAAATCGAACCGCAATCCTATGCCAGCGTATTTACTTTTGCATCGAACCCCAAAGCCGATCGAGTGTTTAAACCAGAATTTTTAAAAGCTATCGAACAGGGCGTGCGGGATTCGATCGAAATCGGCCCCTTGTGCGGCTATGCATTGCTTGGGGTAAAAACAACTTTGCTGACGGTCGATGTGCGGCCCGATCAATCAACTGAAATGGCGTTTCGTGCAGCAGCAGGAAATGCTTTCCGCGAAGCTTTGAAAAAAACCACAGCAGAATTACTGGAACCGGTATTTAAACTAGAAATTGTTTGCCCCGATGACTTCGTCGGAAATGTGGTCGCAGATTTAAATTCGCGCCGCGGAAAAATCTTGGCCTTCAATCCAAAGCCAGGCGGTGGCGGGCAGGCGATCAGTGCAGAAGCTCCGCTTGCAGAGCTTTTCGGTTACGCCACCGACATTCGCAGCGTCAGCCAGGGCCGCGCGTCGTTTTCGATGGAGTTTAAGGAATATGCGGTAGTTCCCGCAAAATTGCGCAATGAAATTCTGAAAAAAATGGGTCGAATAATTTAATTTATGCCAGCGTAGGTAGTATTGCCGCGTCATGCAGGCGATTTCGGAAGTTAGTTTTTGAAACCAACTTCCGCCGCCCATCTATTTACGTCCAAGCTTGTTTAAAAGCTTGGGCATATTGTTTTATCCCTCGTGGCTCGCGATCGATAATTTTTCAGACACTATCATTAACGGGACACAAATCAGTGGCTTTCATCGATAGAAATAGCGCAAGTATAGGTTTTTCCAGAGTAAAGTAATTCAATGCAATCCACTTTCAGAACGTGGTCCCTGCTTTCGAAAGCTCTGACGTTTCTGCCCGCGCTTGGAATGTCTTTGAAAAGTAATTTTCCATAAAGTGACTGTGCATCTGCGCCAGACAATGTAATTTCGCGAATTTTCCCCACTTTAGATACTTTAGTTGGTGTGGATTCAGTTTCAATCGAGGTTATAAAAAAGCAGAAATAAGATTCTTTTCCATCGCGAGTTTGTGAGCACTGGATTTCAAAAACCTGATCCCCTGTCATATAATATCGAACGATTCTAGCAGGGGTAATTTGATCCCCCGTATTTAATGATGAAAAGAATAATTTTGAATCGGCCTGATCTAAGCGAGCTTTCAGTGTTCCATTTTCCAAAGTCACCACAGAGTTAGCAAAAACGGGGGTGCTAAATCCCAGTAAAAAAACCAATAAAACTGTTTTCATAAATAAATCTCCTTCCGCGAATAGATACATCATTTGAAATTACGAAGGCAAGACAAGCTTTAGTAAGGAATATTCTTAGGATCTGTCACCCATTCACTGAACGCCAATGCTGCATTTGGATCTGGAATTTGCATCGAATGAATTTCGCGCTGATTCAGCGGCAAGGAAACTTGTTGGTAAAATTTGGAATCATCAAAACCCGCTTGCGAGGCATCGTCGCGGGAATTGGCAAAATAAATCTGGGGAATCCGCGCCCACATAATCGCAGTCAAACACATTGGGCAGGGCTCACAGCTGGTAAAAATCACAGCCCTTTCTAAACTAAAGGTGTTTAAATTTTTGCAAGCACTGCGAATCGCCTGAACTTCGGCATGCGCAGTGGGATCGTTCAATGCTGTGACTTGGTTAAATCCCTCGCCCACAATTTTTCCATCATGAACAATAACTGCACCGAAAGGACCGCTGGCCTTAGGATTTTTTGATCCCAAAGACAGTTCCACCGCACGCGCCATAAATTTTGCTAAGGTTTTTTGATCCACATCTGCATATAAACAAATTTAAACTTACAATGGAAGGGGTTCTCTAAGGCGTTTCCTGTTCAATGACGCTGCCAATCGGTTGTTTAAGAGAATCCTGCAACTGTTGAATCACTTTCAGCGCAGCCTGATAACCAATCTCGACCAGATCATTGCGATTCGGTATCTGCTTATAGTCGAACACTTTATTTTTATAGGGCCGAATAAATACGGTTGCCAGTTGTCCCTGTTTTTCAATAAACAAATTCAGCAGAATCTCATTGGACCGCTCTAAATTAGCAACAGCCGAAGTTTGTTTCAGCGGAGTAAGCGCCGGGGAAATATCGACAGCCAAAATGACTTTCGCATTTCGGCTGACGGCGGATTCGACCGGAACCGGGCTGACGGCAAATCCGTCCACATATTTTTCGTTTTCAATAATGGCCGGCAGAAATACTCCGGGATAACTGCTGGATGCACGAATGGCCTGGGCGGCATCCCCAGAATTAAATGCAACGGCCTGGCCACTTTCCAATTTCGCACTGATGGCAAGAAATGAAATTTTAAAATCTTGGATTTTTTGGATGGGCAAATATTTACGAACTGTATTTTCAAAGGCGATTCCTTGTATCCATCCACCGCTGCTGAAAAAAGTAAAATCATAGGGTTCGTCTTTTTCAATTTTTGTCAGCAAGTCTAAGATTTCTTTGGAAGTAAGTCCGCTGGCCCAAAGTGCTCCGACCAAGCTGCCAATGCTGGTTCCGGTAATCAAATCTGGTTTCAGTCCGGCTTCTTCCAGTGCTTTGATCACTCCGATGTGAATATAACCGCGAAAGCCTCCCCCGCCCAAAGCCACAGCAAAATTGACTGGTTTGGATGGGTCGACCGGAATTTCACGAGCAGCCTCATCTGGCTTATAGGTTTTTGAACTGCACGCAGCCAAAAAAAATAGAGTAACAAAAATTTGTTTACGCCATGAAGCCATACTAATGTCATCGGAATATCAAACGAAGCTTTTAGGTTTTAATGCCTGCAAATTACCAGATCAATCAGAGCAAATCTAAGCGCCAAAACAGCCGCCTTATTTTGAGACAATGCCAGTTTTCAAAAGCTAGATAACCGCATCGGCCAAGGCTGTTTTTTTCTGCAAACCGAAAAGCGTTTTCAGAATAAGACATAAAATAACCACCGATATTCCCACGAACTGTCGCAAAGTAATATCTTCTTTGAAAATAACCAGACTCATAAAAACCGCGGTCAGTGGTTCCAGCATCGTCAGCATAACGGCTTCTGAATTTTTAATATTCTGTAAGCCATGCAAAACCAACATGATGGGAACAACGGTGCACACCAAAGTAAAACCTGAAATCAGCAGAAAAGAATTTTCAAAAATATTTTGCAGCGAAGAAAAGTCAGGTCGGTGCAGAATCAGCAAACCAAAAAAAGCCCCCCAGCAAACATAAATGGTGGAACTTAAGGGATTGGTATTTTTTTGATAACGAGCGCTGACCAGAATATAAATAGAATAGCTAAGAGCCGAGGCCAGTCCAGCAAACAGTGCGATCAGATTTTTCACTTCCAGCTGCCCCCAGAAAATACCGACCAAGCCCAGACATGAAAACAGCAGCAAAATCCAATCCCGCGCAGAAATTTTTTCGATTTTCAGCAATCCTGAAAATAAAGTAACCCAAAATGGATAAGTATACAGCAGCATGGCCGCCAAGGCGACGCTGACACCTTTGATCGAAGTAAAATACAAAGTCGCAAATACGGCGTAACCGAAAAAGCCTAAGGCCAGTGACAGAAAAATTTGTGCACGTTTTAAATAGAGCAAATCATTTTGAAATAAAAACGTCAGCAGAGTCAGCACCAGCGAAGCCAAAAAAAACCGAAGCACTAAAATATCGCCCACCGCGTATCCAAGGGCAAAAAGTTTTTTGCCAAAAACTCCCATAAACCCAAAAAGAAAACTGCCCAACAGAATTGAAAATCGATTCACTTTATTTTTGTCTCAATGTTGGGAAGTAATGTCGAGCGGAAATCCGCACGGCAGTCGGCGCGCGCGACAGCCCGATGGATCGATTTTCGAGATTAATCTCGCCTTCGATTATGTTTTCCGCAAAGCAGCCGCAAATTTTCGGTAGAGTGATCGCCGAGGTGTCGAAATGGATGTATATGATCCAGTTGAATTTGGTATTTCGATTCACATTTTTTCTGAGTTTTCGAATCGGTAAATTGGCAGCAGCCTTTGTCGCGCCGCCAAACCAGATTTTTTATCGCATTAGGAATAAAGCGAGAACGTTTTCCTGCATCATCAGTTC
>JBBQHD010000151.1:0-5896 GCA_038323665.1 Bdellovibrionales bacterium | reverse complement strand
AACACCGACTGGAATGTCGATGACTCCGCCCGGTCCGTTCAGCAAATCGTAACCATTGTAATTGGTGGATTCCGCAATTCGCTGCGATTCTTGTTTCAATTGTTGGTATTCCACATCCAGGAATTTTCGTTCGGTGTTTCCGATCGTATCAGAAGCGGCTTGCACTCCTAATTCTCGAAGGCGGATCATGATGTTGGAAACTTCGTTTAAGTTTCCTTCCGCGATTTGCACCAATGAAATACCGTCGTTAGCGTTACGATTTGCTTGGCCCAAGCCGCGAATTAAACCGCGCAAATGTTCCGAGATCGCAAGACCTGCGGCATCGTCAGATGCTTGGTTGATTCGTTGTCCAGATGCTAGGCGAGCCATTGATTTTTCACTGTTGATTCTGGTCATGTACAGATTTTTCTGTGCATTGATCGCAGCAACGTTGGTCGCAATTCGTAGTCCCATAAGTCCTCCTTGTATAGCCGTCTTCCGTGACGTGCGCCATCCAATTGGCTTACGAACTCATCCTTGTGTCCGATTGTGTACTAGTTCGGTGCGTATCGCGTTGAGATTGAGTCCAGTTTTTGTGAATTACTTAAACAATATCTATTTAATATATAGTGATTCTGGCTGACTTCTAATTTCAAAGCGGCCCTAAGTCGCGAAATAATCTAATTAGCTAGCGCAATCACGCCGCCAAATTTAATTGGCTAATTTCAGAATAATAGGCTAATAATAAGCTAATGAATTCTTTTAATCCAAAGCTTTTGAAATCCTTCCGCCTGCCTTTGGGCACCTCGTGGTTATTAGGGGAATGCATGGAGGCCAAAGGCAAGCAGCTGCTTTGGGAACAAAAAAAACCAGAAATATTGAATGCACTCAAAGACCTTGCCATGATTCAGAGTGCGGAATCATCGAACCGAATAGAAGGCGTTGAAGTCGAGCGTTTAAGACTTCAGCCCCTGGTTTTGGGCAGGACAAAACCCAGATCCCGTCCCGAAGAAGAAATTATGGGTTATCGTCATGCACTTGAATGGATTCATTTAAAACATAAAGATTTAGAGATATCGCCAAAAACTATTATGCGCCTGCATGACCTTGCTCAAGAAGGCGCTGGGGATGCTGGCAAATGGAAAACAAAAAATAATGAAATTATTGAATTTGATTTGCAGGGGCAAAGAAGCATCCGCTTTATTCCAGTTGAGGCCAAACAGACGCTGCATTTTCTTCAACAACTTTGCTTGTCCTACAAAGACGAAGTAAAAAATGATCGCCTTCCCTCGTTGATTCTTTGTGCGCTTTTTATTTTAGATTTTTTATACATTCACCCATTTCGAGACGGCAATGGTCGAGTTTCCAGACTTTTAAATCTTTTGCTTATTTACCAACATGATATTCATGTTGGTAAATACGTCAGTCTAGAGCGCATTATCGAAGAAAATAAAAACGAGTATTATGGGGCACTAAAAAAATCTTCTCAGGGTTGGCATGAAGCCAAACACGATCCGCTGCCGTGGGTTCATTTTTTCTTATCCACACTTCGCCTGACCTACCGAGAGCTAACCCAAAAAGTCGAAATCACTGAAAGTGTAACGACCGGAAAAGGTGAAATTATCGAGAAAATCATTCTTAGCCAAAGCGGGACTTTTACATTGCGCGAGCTTCAAATTCAATACCCCAACATTAGCACTCAAATGATTAAAAAAGTTTTAAGCGATCTGAAAAAGAATAAAAAACTAAGCCTGATCGGCCGAGGCCCAGGCGCTAAATGGAAAATTCGGTAAGCCATGCGTAATTCCATTATTGTGTTTGTGCAACGCTAAGCTACAACTCATTTTGCTCGATCCAAGTATGGCCCGGTTTTACCGGAAAATCAGAAAATCCGACTTCAGCATTTGATAACTCAGTAATCTTCCTGTTCCTTCGCTAACCAAAGCACAAATTCTCGCATCCATAAGCTAGAGCTATACGAAAATACTTTAAACAAAAGCTTGAATAAGCCCTGCCCTAGCGAATATCTTCATCCCGAGATCATTCTTGAAGGAGTCATTCGATGTTGCATAAACCTTTTGTCGCTGCGAAAACCATTATGGCTGAATTTACTATTGGACCTTTGATTGCCGGTGTTATTCTGGGAATCGTTTTCGGGGCAAGTTCACTTTACTTGGCTTTGAAAGTTGGATTGACAGTCAGTGCCTCGATTCCCGTTGCGGTTTTGTCGGTGACTTTGTTCCGTGCTTTTTCGAAAGCCTTCAAAATTCGCAATACCACCATTCTTGAAAACAATATTGTGCAAACAACCGGATCTGCCGGCGAATCGATTGCCTTCGGTGTTGCCGTCACCATGCCTGCACTTTTGTTGATGGGTTACGAAATGGAACTTAGCCGAGTGATGTTGGTTGCAGTTCTTGGCGCCCTGCTGGGAGTGCTGATGATGATTCCATTGCGTCGATCTTTGGTTGTCAAAGAACACGAGACACTGACTTTTCCTGAAGGAACTGCTTGTGCCCAAGTATTAGTTGCGGGTGAACAAGGCGGCACCAGTGCCGCAACTGTATTTTTCGGATTTTTCGCGGGGCTTTTGTATAAATTTTTTAACGTCGGAACTAAACTTTGGAAAGACACTCCTGAATATATTTTTCAAAATTTCAAAGGTGGCTCGGTTTCTGCAGAAATTTCGCCTGAATTGTTGGGCGTTGGTTATATTATTGGTCCCCGCATCGCAAGTGTCATGGTCGCAGGCGGAGTCTTGTCCAGTCTTGTGATTATTCCCATGATTGTTTTATTCGGCGGTTCGCAAATCGCACCTCTGTATCCTGCAACGAAAATGATTTCGCAAATGAGTTTGCATGAAATTTGGAAAAACTATGTTCTTTATATCGGTGCCGGCGCCGTTGCTGCTGGTGGAATTATTAGTCTGCTGCACAGTTTGCCCGTGATCATCAAAGGTGCAGTTGGCGGATTAAGCTCGATGCGCTCTGGTGACAAAGGAAATGCCGATGCAGGAACTCGGACTGACCGCGATCTTCCGATGTGGTTTGTGGGCCTTGGTTCTTTGGCTTTGGTCGCTGCTTTGACTCTATGGCCTTCCCTACACTTAAATATTTTTGGCGCGATTTTAATTTTGGTTTTTGGATTTTTATTTGTCACCGTCAGTTCGCGTTTGACGGGAACCATTGGCTCTTCTTCGAATCCGATTTCGGGGATGACGGTTGCAACACTTTTGCTGACTTGTTTAATTTTTGTTTTGCTGGGTTGGATTGGACCCAATTACCGAGTGATGGCACTGAGTATCGCAGCCATTGTTTGCGTTGCTTCCAGTAACGGCGGAACCACAGCGCAAGATTTAAAAACAGGTTATTTGCTGGGTGCGACTCCGTGGATGCAGCAAGTAAGTTTGTTGATCGGTGCACTGACTTCTGCCCTGGTCATTGGTTTTACTTTGAATTTATTAAATGATGCTTCGACTATTTATTCGAAAAAAGATTTGCCACAGAATTCCATCGACGTAAGCACTTTGTCAGAAAAAACGGCCGTGCCCAGCATGGGAATGACCACCGATACCGGTAAAGAATATTTTGTTTTGCGAGTCAATGAGACGCAGTCAACGGGCGCCTTATCTGGAGTTGCAAAAGGAAAATATTTGGTCGATGCGACCGGAAAAATTCAATATCTTGTCGATCCAGGAATTAACGGAGCACTGAAAACCCGTGACGATGGAACACCCGTTGTGAAATACGATGCACCGAAGGCCAGTCTTATGGCCTTGATCATCGATGGAATTTTAACGCAAAAACTTCCCTGGGGATTGGTGCTGTTGGGTGCTTTTATTTCCATCGTGCTGGAACTGTGCGGAATTTCTTCGCTGACTTTTGCTGTCGGAGTTTACTTACCACTTTCCGCAAGTACTCCGATTTTCGCAGGTGGAATGGTGCGATGGTTGGTGGATAAATGGAACAAACCAAAATCCGCTGAAGAATCCGAAACCAGTCCCGGAGTTTTACTGTCGTCAGGTTTAATCGCCGGCGGATCGATCGCAGGAATTTTGCTGGCGTTGCTTGCCATCGCCGAAGGCTGGGGCAAGGCTTTGGATTTCAGCGAACGCGTTCCCAGTTTTGCCAACAGTGACGGCGCTGCTCTGGTGATGTTTTTAGCCTTAAGCGCAGTTGTGTTTTTGGTTGGAACTGGAAAGTTGCTGAAGAAAGCTTAATAATTAGTTTGAAAATTATTTTTTATCGGCTGCGATCACGACGTGTTGGTCCAGAATTTTCATTTCGCTGTGAAAATCTTTAAATGAGACAATTTTCATTTCATTTTGATACACGTTTTTTCATGAGAAATGTTTTTTTTCCGAAAAGAAACTATGGGTGTTTTCGGTCACTTAATCGCATTTCTATTTGTGATATCCTTATCTGGATGCAGTTTTACACTTGCGATCAAAGACTTAGCTGGAATTGCTGGCGCCAGTATAACTTTAAGCAATGCTCCTTCGGGATTTTCCAATGTCAGCAATTTGAATGTCGGCGTTACTGGAACTGGTTCTGTTTCCTACAAATATAAATTAATTATCGGCGCGGGAACTTGTGCTGACGGCAGTGGATATTCGTCGGTGATTCCAATTGCAAGTCCGATCACTGACGATATCAGTGCCGCAGCCGAAGGAACTTCTTTTATTTTATGCGTGGTGGGAATTAATTCCGCCGGCACTGTTCAAGATTTCGGTGCGGCAACAAGTACCACATGGATCAAAGATACGGTTGCACCAACCGGTGTCGGCGCAATCACCATTGGTGCTGTGATTGGAAATATTGCGAACAGCCCGGATTTTTCTTTCACTGCCGCAACGGATGTAACTACTTCTGTTTTACGTTACGAAGCGCAAATCATCCGCACCAGTGATAGCGCTGTGATGCAAACATGGACTAGTTTAGGACTGGCAATTGCCGGTGATATTGTTTCGGGATTAAATTTGGCTTTTCAAACCCAATATCAAATCCAAGTGCGTGCGGTAGATGATGCGGGAAATACCGGGGCCATTTCTACTTCAGCAAATTGGTATCCGCATCCGCGCGTAACACGAGTTTCTTTGCCCGGTCAGCGAGTTTATGGTCCCGGGCAACCCATTACAGTAATTCTAACTTTTGAAGAAGAAATTGCAGTGACGGGAACACCGCAAATCATCATGACTCTAGATTCAGTTGGACCGGTTACTTTGGACTACGTCAATGGGAACAATACGAAGCAAATTGATTTTCAGTACAATATTCCCGGAGGAGTTTCTGATTTTACCGGAATCACCTTGGACAATACGATTTCTTTGAACGGCGGAACTTTAAATGATTTTCCAGCGGCTGTTAGTTCAGATTTAGATTTAACCAGTTTAGTCGCTTCGGTAAATACCAATTCTGTTTGGATCGATGACAATCTTCATGTTCTGTCATTTGCAACGCTTGCAAATACAGATCCCAACTTAGCTTCGAGTTCGGTCACAGTGAATATTAATCCGCCTGCACCCTACAGTTTTACTTTGCCCTACCATGTTTTTGGGGAAGAGGTTTCCAATGCAGGAACGCATATCATATCTACTTTTGTAAACGTTCCAGCCAATGCGGCTTCGGTAACTTTTAATATTTCCGATGCCGGTGCTTTCGCCTTTTCGCAAAATACGGCTTATCATGTCGACTTGGATACTCCTGCATATGGCACCAACGGGGCGCTGCTTTTGGCTTCGCATGCACAATATGACTATGTTCGATTGACGACCGGTTCCACTTCCGGAGTCACGTATGCAATGCACGCCTTGTCCCGCTTTTTTGTTAATCGGACTTTTGACGCAAACATATAAGGGATGATTAAATCTCTGAAACGCGTCAAAGGAGTGATAGCAAATGGAACAAAATCAGGATGC
>JBBQHD010000150.1:0-5916 GCA_038323665.1 Bdellovibrionales bacterium | reverse complement strand
GATAGTTCCCATAGGGCGAATTAAGATTATAAGAATATTGCAAGCCTAAGCCCAACAAAGTGGGATTGGCAATTTCGTATTTTTCATTCCCAATAATTTGCTCAACTAAAATTATTTCTTTTAAGTGATCAAAGCCCTTGGAAATAAAAGCATCATCTGTGCGAAAAAGTATTTTGCACTTTTGCCCAGGCTTGCCACCATTTTCTAAAATATTTAAATCAAGAACCGAAGAATTTCGATTCAACGAAGCAAAAGATTTCCCCTGAATTTGGCTAAAATCTGCCTGCGCGAAACCCAAGACCCCAAACATTGAAAATATAAAAATTAAATTTTTCATATACCCTCCCTCTAATAAGATCTTTCTAATAATACTGTGCAGGGATAGCAATCTATTGTTGGAATGACTTGATTCCACATTAAAAATTACTGACCTAGCAATCTTCAAATCGAATACAGACCAAGTATTACCGACGCGGAAGTAAATCAAACTGCTTTTAATAACCCAACGACATAACCCAAAACACCTGCCGATAAACCTAAGTTCCACATTTATAAAGCTGAATCCATTCGTCAGGTTGTCTGACCTGAAGGAACTATTCACTCTAGCGAGACGTTGCGCTGTTCTGATTCAAAATTCAGAGACCAAAGATGCATATTGCCAAGTGTTTAAACTAGCTAAATAACGTTACAAATTAAAACCCCAGCGGATCCCCAAGACTGGAAAAAAATAAAATATCTTTCATTGCGATCACGTAGGCGTAAGCCAGAGTGAATTCGCATTTTGGGAATTTACCGCCCACCAAGCTTGCTGCAAATTCCAATCGGCGTTTTTGTTTGGAATTAATTCTGTGTTCCAGAAAATCAATGCTGGATAAGGTTTTTACTTCAAGAATTAAAATCTGATCTGCGCGTGCAAAAACTAAATCGACTTCTATTTGAAAGAACTTTTTTCTGTGGAAAAGCAAATGCCAGGATTTTTCCTGCAAATACTGAATTACAAATTGTTCAGATCTCTCGCCCCGGTCCATTGCTAGTGACATCGCAGACTCCTCGGAAAGTTTTTCGGTGTTGAACCGATGGTCCTTTCAAAATCAGGGCCTGCCTGTGCTGCAAAGTAGCGTAGCCTTTGTGAACGGAAAATCCATAGCCCGGATATTGTCCGTCCAGTTCCTGCATCACCCGGTCGCGAGTGACTTTGGCGAGGATCGACGCTGCCGCAATCGCCGCATGTCTTTGATCGCCTTTGATTAAAGTGGTCTGTTTGTAATCCACTAAATTTTTAATTTTCTGATTTCCATCCACGAAAACTTCGTTGTGATTGTTTTCCAAATTCCAAACTTCGGGTTTACGAAAAGGACCCGCCAGCAATGCCCGATGCATCGACAGAAGCGACGCCTGCAAAATATTGATCTGGTCAATTTCTTCGCAAGTTGCAAGACCAATGGAACAAAAATGATTTTCTTGAATATCCAGAAATAATTCTTCGCGAGTTTGTTCGCTGAGCAATTTAGAATCCGCATAGTGATTCCATTTTCGATCGACGCGCAATTTAACTGCGGCAGAATAAACAGGACCAGCCAGGCAACCACGCCCGACTTCGTCAAGTCCAATACCTAAATGAAATTCAAATGCTGCCTTCAACGTTGCTTAAAATATTTTTTGAAAAACTATTCTGCTTTGGCTTCTTTTTTTGCGGCAGCAGCTGGTTTTTCCGGAGCAGCCACATCGGCGGCTACCAATTCGGATTCAATCTTGGCTGCTTTTCCGTCCAAGGCGCGTAAATAGTAAAGTTTTGCTCGGCGCACTTTTCCAGTGGTCAGCAATTCTACTTTATCAACGGCTGGGGACATAAATGGGAAAGTTCTTTCCACGCCCACACCGGCGGAAATTTTTCGCACGGTAAAACTGCGGGATGCACCCGATCCTTGAATTTTTGTGACGACACCTTTGTAAACCTGAATACGTTCTTTTTCGCCTTCTTTTACTTTCACGTGAACATTGACTGTATCACCAGGATTAAAAGTTTGCAGCGTGGGCGAAGGATTTCGTTTTGCTGTTACTCGGCGAATTAAATTTGTTTCTTCACCACTAAATACGGCGCGCACTTGGGCGGCTTTTTTAGCTTTTGATTTTGCTGCAGGCTTTGTTGCTGTCTTAACCACGAGATACCACCTCTATAAAGTAAAAAAAGATCAAATCATTTGCTACCATGGGCCTAATAGTCGGTCAAGAATGATGCTTGCTGCAGATCTGACACTTAAGTGACGAAAATCATCGGGTGGAGCACCCCGAATCGATTCCATCACAGCATTGCATTCGCTGCTCATCCACTGATCCGTCATGCCGTATCCCGTTCCTAAAACTATAAAACAGGGGCGTTTTTCATCCCAAATTTTTTCCCGAAGTGCAGAAAAACTCAACATCGGAGCATTTTCCACCGCACGTGCATGAGTCGCCACCACCAAGGGATTTTCTGCACCCCAGGCGGCCAGCGCCTGCTGCAAAGACTCGGCAGTTGTTGTCATCCGCAAGGCTTCTTTGCGCTTAGAATTGTATTTGCTGCCGTAACCGGTGCGCCAGTGATCCAACACCCGTTCGACAAACATCAGTTGTTCTTGGGTTGGATGAATCAGAAAATATTTTTGCACCCCGTAAACACGGCAAGCCCGGGCAATATCGTGGATATCAAAATTGGTGATATTCGTAGCAACAATTTTCTGATTTCGATCCATCACCGGATGATGCAATAAACCCATGGCAACTTGGGGCACGAAATCTTTACTCATTCAGCAGCCCGCAGACCTTTCGTTCGGATTCGCTCATCTGGTCCAAATAATCTTTTGCCCACATGACATCTTCGGTTGAAATATTTTGCGCCAAATCGGGCCGCAATTTTTTGGTCATTAAAATACTGGTGGCTTTTTTCCATTCGGAAATTTTCTGATGGTGCCCTGACAATAAAACAGGCGGAACTTCCTGGCCAGACCAAGTCGGAGGACGCGTAAACTGGGGATATTCCAGCCTGCCATTTTCAAAAGAATCCAGGCTTGCGGATTCTTGGTGGCCCAAAACCCCGGGAATAAATCGCAGCAAGGATTCGATCAGCACCAAGGCCGCCAATTCCCCGCCGGATAAAATAAAATCACCGATGGAGATTTCTGCGTCCACTTTTTCATTGATAAAACGCTGATCCAAACCGCCATAGCGACCGCAAATTAAAGTCAGCGATTCCAGTTTAGAAAATTCGACCGCGCGGTCACGGTTCCAAATTTTTCCTTTGGGCGATAGGTAAATAACTTTTTTTGCAGGCATTGTTCTTGCCAAAGTTTTTTCCAAAACCTCGGGCAATAAAATCATTCCATCGCCGCCGCCAAAGGGTCGGTCATCGGCACTTTTGTATTTGTCCACAGAGTCTTGGCGGGGATCGAAAACTTGGATTTCCACTAAACTTTTTTCCTGAGCAATGCGGAATAAACCCAGTTTTAAACTGGGTTCCATCATTTCGGGAAAAAGACTTAAAATATTGATTTTCACTGGCGGTTAATATCAAGCAGGCCCGGGGGCAAAGTCATCCAGATAATTTTCTTATCAAACTCGATCTTGTTTATAAATTCCTGAATCAGGGGCACCAGGACTTCGCCCGCGTCAGCACTGTCCACCACCAAAATATCCTGGGGTCCATTGCTGGCAAAACCCGTTATTTGGCCTATTTTCTGCTGGTTGGAAAAATCCCAAACTGCGAAATTTTCCAGTTCCCGCAAAAATAAAGCCTCGCCCGGTTTGCTGGTCAAAAGTTCCATAGGAATATAGAAAAACATTTTCTGCAGCAGATCTGAGGCATTGCGGTCATTGATATTTTTCAGTTTTACAATGGGGTCATCGTCATGACCGCGGATTTTTTCAACTTCATAAAGTTGAGCGCCTTGCAAATCGGATGAATCGATTTCCAAGGGATCTTTCTTGCTTAATAAACAGGTTTTTAATTTTTTTGCCCAGGACAGATCGCCCGAGCCAATATGCAGTTTAATTTCACCGGTTAAGCCGTGGGGTTTTGCAACTTTCCCCACTCGACGAAACAGGGTCATTCCACAATGTCTAAATGATATCGACGGTTCAATTTGGTGCCGGCGGCGCGAATGATGGTTCTCATTGCGGCTGCGGTTTTACCTTGTTTGCCGATGACTTTTCCCAAATCATCTTTGTCGACTTTAAGTGCTAATAAAATTGTTTGTTGGCCAGGAACTTCGTCCACAGCAACGCTGTCTGGTTTATCCACCAACGATTTTGCCATAAAAATCACAAGATCTTTTAAACCGTCCATCGAATTAAGCTCCAGCTAATTTTAAAACGTGTTTTACGCGGTCAGTGGGCTGAGCGCCTTTTTTAACCCATTCTTGGTATTTCGTTTGATCCAAAGTAACGACTTTTTCTTTGCCGCCAGCTTGTGGATTGTAATGACCAATGACTTCTAAAAATTTCGAAGTCGCATAACGGCGCGAATCGGCAACAGTGATGCGGTATTTGGGTTTATGTTTGGTTCCTGTTCGTGCAAGTCTGATCACTACCATTTATGTCTACTCCAGATAATTAAAAAGCCTTTAGGGCTTTTGCAAGTTTTCAGACAATACAAACCCTCAGTTTTGAAAGCAAGGGCTAAATTTCAGGAGGCAGCGGTCAAAATGGGCATTTACCGAAATACCCCAGCTCTTTCCTCTGGATTTGCATCATTTTCTGGCCGCCCTCGAATTGCTTGATCAAGCAGTTGACGTCTTGAACTTTGGAAAGTCAAAGCCCTCGACATAAGGTCCAGATTATAAACCATAAATTGGTTGATATAAACCACAATATGGTATATAGTTAAAATATGTTAGAAGGAATCTTTGGTAATAAAACCGCCGAAAAGGTTTTACTTCATATTTTTCATTATGGTGAATCTCACGCTTCGGGCATTGCTCAGAACTTTACAGTTGCTGTAAATCCAATTATTCAACAGCTTGACCGCTTTGAACGCGCAGGTGTTTTAGTTTCAAAAGTATTTGGACGATCCAGAATGTATTCTTTTAATCCTAAGTCGCCTTTTACAAAACCTGTGCGCGAAATCATTGAAATCGCCTACGAAGGAATACCCCTGACAGAGCGTCAGAAAATCTTTGCGACTCGTCGCCGTCCCCGCAGCAAGGGCAAGCCCATTACGTGAAGACACCAAATTGGAAAGATTGCACGGAAGAAGAAGTGTGGAAATTTGTCGGCTGGAATTTAGCTAAAAATGGAATTGAAACTATTTTAGTCGGCGGAGCTGTTGCCGCAATTTATTCCGAGGGTGCTTATAAGTCTGGTGATTTAGATATGGTTCTAAAAACTTATGCCGATGGCAAAATCACAGAAATTATGAATGCGATCGGTTTTTATAATAAAAGCGGGCGTCATTATATGCATCCAAAGTGTGATAAATTTATCGAGTTTATGTTTGGTCCCGTGGGTATCGGCAACGACATCAAAATCAAACCTGACGCAAAAAAAATTGAGGGACAGACTTTATATATTTATTCCCCGACAGATTGCATCCGCGATCGCTTGGCATCCTATATTCATTTCCAGGCAAGAGAGTGCTTGGATCAAGCAGCACTAGTTGCACAAAAGTTTCCCTTCAATAAGAAAAAGCTCAAAGACTGGTGCGCATCCGAGGGAGCACCCGAGGCCTTCGATGCATTACTTAAAAAACTATGAACGAAAACCCATGTAAACTTGTTTAATGCAGTTCAAGTTAAGTTTTTTTAGTTATAAATCAGAATTAAATTAATTTTAAATTTACAAGCGAAAGGCCCAAATCAGATAGGGCGATTTTCGCAAAACGCGGCTCCCTGCCTCCAAAAACCGGCGATTACGCCGGACGCATCCTGCTTTTTTGAGGTATTT